>JBBREF010000025.1:0-32849 GCA_038203205.1 Gemmatimonadales bacterium
CGCAACGGTGCAATCCGGGGAAATCCAGTGATCAGCGCGACCGCTTCGCCAACCTTCTCGTCGCGGGAATAGTTGTCGTACTTCGCCCACCCATTGAACTGCCAGTTCACCAACTCGACGTCGCCCTCTTCGTTCCAGACGAATGTCGGCGCCGAGTCGCGAAGCCAGACGCGATCGTTCGGAACTGGATGCAGTCTGTAACCATCAGACGAAACGCCGTGCGCGCGCAGCGCCTCACGCGCCGCTGCAAGAACGAATTCGTCATGACAGAGAATTTCGACCCGCTCGTGCGAATGAAGGGCGCGAACGATTTCTGCATACACCCAGGGTATTGCCCCGAGCTTCCCAGGCCAGTCCGGCTCATGGTGCGGCCACGCGATCCACGTCGCATCATGCCGCTCCCACTCGGCGGGAAAAGTCCGGCCCGCACTTGTCCTCTGCGTCTCTGCGTGCCGTATCTCTGCGCCCTCCGTACTAATATTCCGTGCCCTCTAGTACACGGGAGAGCAAAGGACCATACGCGTCGATCCTACGATCGCGCAGGAACGGCCAGTTGCGCCTGGTTTCCTCTATGAGGTTTCTGTCGCAATCGACTACGAGGACCTCAGGGGTCGTCCCCGCTTCGGCGAGCTTGCGGCCGAACGGATCAGACACAAATGAATGCCCGAAAAACTCGATGCCGTCAGTGCCCTCCTCATCCTCATGCCCGACACGGTTTGGCGAGGCCACGAACACGCCGTTGGCAATCGCGTGTGCCCGCTGAGCTGTCTGCCAGGCGTCGAGTTGCGACGCGCCGTACTCGTCCTTCTCGGCAGGATGCCAGCCGATTGCCGTGGGATAAAAGAGGATCTCAGCGCCAAGCAACGCGGTGATGCGCGCTGCCTCTGGATACCACTGATCCCAGCATATGAGAACGCCGATTTTAGCGTATTTGGTATTCCACACCCGGAATCCGCCTTCGCCCCGATGCTCTCCCGCGTGCGAGACGTTCGATTCACCGGGCGTGAAATAATACTTCTCGTAGAAGAGCGGGTCGTCGGGGATGTGCATTTTTCTGTAGACCCCGAGAAGCTTTCCGTCAGCGTCTACGATCGCCGCCGAGTTACGGTAGACGCCAGCGGCCTGCTTCTCGAACACAGGCACTATCATTACAACGTCGAGCTCCTGCGCGAGCTTCTGCATCTGTTCGACCACGGGGCCGGATATCGGCTCGGCAATGTCGAAGCGTTCGGGCTTCTGTGCTTTACAGAAGTATGGCGCGTTGAACAACTCCTGTAGGCAGATGATCTGGGCGCCCCGTCCCGCCGCTTCCCGCACACGTTCCGACGCGCGCTCGACGTTTGCGCTGGAGCTGGCAGTCACCGCTTCCTGAATCAGTCCGACCTTTACCGTTGTACTCATAGTTATCCGAAAGCTGATACGTTTATCGTGGCACAGGAAGTGGGTTGAGCCAGCACCAGAACCCTGACCTCCCCGAGACCTATGACTGACGAAGGCAATTCGACTCCGCCGCCTCAGGCCGAGATGATGAAAACATCCGGAGGCACTCCGCTGCCTACCGGTGTCGACAGGCGCGGAACCCGGCGAAGCCATCGCACGCATAGCGTGTTTCGGGCCATCAAAGCGCAGCACTCCGGTGAGCAGACGAGGATGCAGGTTGCAGCATCCTGGCTGACGAATCTCGCGAGCTCGACCGGGTTTTTCGTATTCCATGTGCTGGCGTTTGCGGGCTGGCTCCTCTGGAATTCCCCGTTTTTCGGCCTGCCTCAGTTCGATCCGTTTCCGTTCGGGCTGCTGACGATGATCGTCTCGCTCGAGGCGATATTTCTCTCCATTTTCGTGCTCATGTCGCAGGGTCGTGAGTCACGCATTGGCGAGCTTCGTGAAGAGCTGACTCTCCAGGTAAACCTGCGAATCGAGGAGGAAATTACGAAAACCCTCCACCTCGTCGCCGGCCTCTACACGCGAATGGGCCACACGCTCGGCAACGACCCTGATCTCAAGGAGATGCTCAAGCCCCTTGATCCCCAGCAGATGGAGAAGGAAGTCACCGAACAGATCAAGGAAGCGATCCCACGGCTCAAGTTCGGAAAGCGGCCGCCGGAAGCGTAACTGTTCCGAACTTTCTGCAGTGACGCGCTGACGCAGTGACGATGTACGCTTTGTGACGGCCTGAACTCAGACTAGCTGCCGCAGCACGTACGGCAGAATCCCCCCGTGCCTGTAGTAGCTCATCTCCTCAGGTGTATCGATCCGCGACACCGCCTCGAACTCGATCACAAGACCGTCGTCGCCGGTAGCCCGCACTGTCACTGAAGCACGCGGCTTCATCTCGTCAGACATGCCGACGATGTCGAACGTCTCGAAGCCGGTCAGGCCGAGAGTCTGGCGCGTCTGGCCGGAAACAAACTCGAGAGGAAGTACTCCCATTCCGACGAGATTCGACCGGTGAATTCTCTCGAATGATTCAGCGATGACCGCGCGAACTCCGAGCAGCAACGTTCCTTTGGCGGCCCAGTCTCGCGACGATCCCGTTCCATACTCCTTGCCCGCGACGATCACCAGCGGAACACCCTGTCGCTGATACTCCATCGCGGCATCGTAGATCGGGAGCGCATCTCCGCCGGGAGATACCGCAGTCCAGCCGCCTTCAGTGCCTGGTGCGAGCTCATTGCGCAACCGGATGTTGGCGAACGTCCCGCGCATCATCACCTCGTGATTGCCGCGCCTCGCACCGTATGAGTTGAACTCACTCGTGTTCACACCGTGTGCGATGAGCCACTTGCCTGCAGGGCTCGAAGCGGGAATCGATCCTGCCGGAGAGATGTGGTCAGTCGTGATCGAGTCGCCAAGCAACGCGAGCGCGCGCGCTTCCCTGATCGGCCGCACGCCGGGCGGCGTGAGCGTCATGCCATCGAAGAATGGCGGGTTTTTGACGTACGTCGAATCAGCAACCCAATCGTAAAGAGCGCCCTCGGGAACCGGTAATCCTCTCCAGTTCTCATCACCGTCGAAGACGTTGGCGTACTGGTTCTTGAACATTTCAGCCTTTACCGAACGAAGTATCTCGTCTTCGACTTCCTTCGGTGCCGGCCAGATGTCCCGGAGAAACACTGGCCCGTCGTTGCCGATACCGATTGGCTCAGTGTTGAAATCGATATCCATCTTGCCAGCGAGTGCATAGGCGACGACAAGCGGAGGGGACGCCAGGTAGTTGAACCTCGTGAGAGGGTTGATTCGCCCCTCGAAGTTGCGGTTTCCCGAAAGCACAGCCGCAGCGACGAGCTTGTTGCCTTCGATTGCGTCGGCGATGGGCTGCGGCAGCGGGCCCGAATTACCGATACATGTGGTGCATCCGAAACCAACAATGTGGAAGCCAAGCGTCTCCAGCGAGTCCAGGACGTCGGCCGCGGTGAAGTAGTCCTGAACCACCTTGGATCCCGGAGCGAGACTCGTTTTCACCCAGGGTTTTGTCGACAATCCCTTTGCGACTGCATTGCGCGCAAGCAACCCGGCCGCGAGCATCACGCTCGGGTTTGACGTATTGGTACAGCTCGTGATCGCGGCTATGACTACCGAGCCGTGACGCAGCCCGAATGTCTCGCCATGCATTGTCACCGATACGGCAGAGTTCTCGCCCGCTTGCTCCTCCTGCGTCATCGCTACCGCAGTCGGCGACAACTGCGGCGAAGCCGCGACGGACATCGCCTGTTTTGCAGCAGCGATTCCCGCGACCGTTCCTGTTTTTGCGAGATCGCTCTCGAGCGCATCGCGAAACATTTTCTTGGCGAGCTTGAGGGGTACGCGATCCTGGGGACGCTTCGGGCCGGCGATACTGGGCTCGATCGACGCGAGGTCCAGCTCGATGGTATCGGTGAACACCGGATCGGGAGTCTCGTCGGTGCGGAAGAGACCCTGCGCCTTCGTGTATGCCTCGACAAGCTGAACCTGCTGCTCGTCGCGGCCGGTAAAGCGCAAGTATTTCACCGTCTCCGCATCGATCGGGAAGAAGCCCATCGTCGCTCCGTATTCCGGGGCCATGTTGCCGATAGTCGCCCTATCGGCAAGCGACAGCGACGATAGTCCGGCGCCGTAGAACTCGACGAACTTTCCGACAACCTTTTTCTGTCTCAGCATCTGCGTTACCGTCAGCACGAGATCTGTCGCTGTCGCGCCGGGCGGAAGCTTTCCGTGGAGCTTGAACCCTACAACTTCCGGGATCAGCATCGACACAGGCTGTCCTAGCATCGCCGCCTCAGCCTCGATTCCGCCGACGCCCCATCCAAGCACGCCGAGCCCGTTGATCATCGTCGTATGCGAGTCGGTGCCGACGAGTGAGTCCGGATATGCGGTAGTCTCACCATTTTCGGTGCGGGTGAAGACTGCCTGGGCGAGGTACTCGAGATTGATCTGGTGAACGATTCCGGTGTCGGGAGGTACGACGCGGAAATTCTCGAACGAATTCTGTCCCCAGCGAAGGAATGCGTATCGCTCCTGGTTCCGCTCGAACTCGAGATTCGCATTGATAAGGAACGCTGCGTCAGATCCATACTCATCGACCTGAACCGAGTGGTCGATTACGAGGTCGACTGGCTGGAGCGGGTTGATCTTCGCCGGGTCTCCGCCCAGCCGCGCGAGCGCGTCGCGCATTGCGGCGAGATCGACGACAGCGGGGACACCGGTGAAATCCTGGAGCAGGACCCGGGCAGTGCGGAACGCAATTTCCTTCTCGACCTTGCCCTTTACGTCCCAGCTGGCGAGCGACTCGATGTCCTCGCGCTTGACGAACTTCCCATCCTCGTTGCGAAGAAGATTCTCCAGGAGGATCTTGAGGCTGACGGGGAGGGACGAGGCTTTGCCGCCCGAAAGTGAATCGAGCGAGTCGAGGCGGTAGATAGTGTATTCCCGCCCTCCGGCCTCGAGCGTTGACCGGCTTCCGAAAGAGTTCGGATGTGTCATTTTGGCTTTCTCTGTAACTGGCCGCGAAGCCGCGGCCTGTTGTGCTCTGAGCCACTGCCGCGTCGTTGCGCGACCATCGGCAGGCTGGCCTAAATCTAAGGCATATAAGAAGCCTATGATTTAGAATTGTGGCCATGCTCGACATAGAAGAATTCCGCGCGGCCGTGATGGATCACCCCGACCTTCCACGGATTCCCACGCCGATGATCCTCCGCCGCGACGAGGTGGCTCATCTCCGCGTGCAGCGCGCTGTGTGGAGAGAGCTGCGCTCAAACCCGGGCTCGATGGCAGTCACTGGCGCGTTCGCCGTGATCGAGATGGGCCAGCTCTACATCACGAACCAGCGGCTTCTCCTCGACGGCGTCGCGACTGACCTGAGCATCGAATACCCCGAACTCGATGGCGTCGCCATCTCTGACGGAATGCTGCTGCTCCAGCGAATCGGGAAGCTCGATCCGTACCTCGAGCTCAACTCTCCAGCATGGCTCGAGGTTGTGCTTCTGCTCATCGAGCGCGCACGCCGGGGTGGCAGACCGCTCAGGGAGTATCTCGACGCCCCAGTCACGACTGGCAACGGCGGCGATTCACCTGGGTTTGCCTCCGCGACCGAGCAGCAGCGAGCCGCTCCCCCGGTTCCAATTCACGTCACGCCGCCCGCGCCTCCTCCAACGATTGAAGAGCTGCTAGCGAAACTCGACAAGCTCGTCGGGCTCGAATCCGTCAAGAAAGAGATACGCACCCTCGTCAACGTCGCGCGAGTCCACGAGATGCGCCGAAAGGAAGGACTCAAGGTGCCCCCGTCAGGATACCACATGGTGTTCTCGGGTCCGCCGGGAACAGGGAAGACGACAATCGCCAGGCTCCTCGGCGCCATTTTCCATTCGCTTGGCCTCCTGTCGAAGGGACATCTCACGGAAGTCGACCGCGCCGAACTCGTCGCGGGCTACGTCGGACAGACCGCCATCAAGACTGACAAGGTTGTGAAGGAATCGCTGGGGGGAGTCCTCTTCGTCGATGAGGCCTACAGCCTTTCGCCTGACAACTCAGATCAGGATTTCGGGCGCGAGGCGATAGAAACGCTGCTCAAGATGATGGAGGATCATCGCGAGGACCTGGTGGTCATCGTAGCTGGGTATCGCGAGAGAATGGAATCGTTTCTCGAATCAAATCCCGGACTTCGCTCTCGTTTCACCCGTTTCATCGACTTCCCTGACTACCTGCCTGACGAGCTCTCGCTGATCTTCGTGAGGATGTCGGAAGAGGAAGGTTACACCCTTGCCGAAGGCGCGCTGGATGAAGTGAAGAACACGCTCATTCGCGAGTACGAATCGAGGACCGGCAACTTCGGCAATGCGAGGCTCGTGCGTAATCTGTTCGAGAAGTCGCTCACGTCGCAGGCAAACAGGCTTGTTGGCGGAACTCCGACTCGCGTAGAGCTCTGTACGCTGACTGCATCGGATATCGTCGGCGCTGAAACGGCGAAGTGATCCTGCGGTGCCAGCCGCTCAGGCCGTTTCGCGCCGCTCGGTTTCTTCCTCTTCGGTTTTCGCGTCGAGTGCCTCCTGCTGATTGTCGTCGACGTCACCAGGCTTTCCCGGACCACCGGTCGCGTTGATCGCATAAGTCGGACAGTGATGTATGAAATCTCCGTCAGCGGGTGACCAGTCCACGACTGGTAGTCGGGCGAACGCCTTGCCATTCGCGTCCATTTCCATGATGTGCGGAGCAAGCGCGACACAAAGTGTGCAGCCGATGCACTTTCCCTGATCGACTGAGAGCCTGATCTCACGCCGCGGGAAAATTCCGCTGACGTCTCCGATGGTATCGAGCTGATCGAGTACTTCTGCGGCAGCCTTGTAGCCCGCCTCGATCAACTCGTCAGCATGACTGAAGCTGAACCAGCCGATGTGGGTCACCCGCGGACGTATCAGCAGCATCGGGGGCCCGCTCCACCGTTCGAGAGGATGCAGCTGCAATGCGTGCATCATCGTCGTCGCGGCCCGCATGTAAATAGCGGTGAATCCAAGTCTCGCAATATTCTCGCGATGGGCTAGCGAGCTGCTGCCCGTATCCACCGCGATGACGACGTCCATTCCCTGCGACGCGACGCTCGTCGGGAGATTGTCGACAACTCCGCCATCAACGCACGTCCGGCCGCCGACTTCCCCTGGCGGATAAAAACCAGGAAGCGCGCACGACGCGTAAACAGCATCGATAACGCTGACGTCGCGAAGCCCCGGCAGCCCCCATACGACCGGAGACCCGCGCTGCAGGTCGACAGTGTTGACGAGCAGCGTTGTATCGAGCTCGTCGAACGTCACGTCGCGGAGCACTGACTCGCAAAGCTGGCGAAGCGGTGAGGCCTGATACACCGATGGTGCCTTAGTCCTCTCGAGCACCATCGCGATGCGATCCATACGGAACAAGTCCTTTCTCCGGAGCGCCCTCGCGCGCTCGGCCATCGTCTCGGTATCCATTCCGCCAGCTTTCGCGGCGCAGATGAGCGAGCCTATGCTAGTGCCGGCGAGCACCTCCGGGACGATGCCCCGTTCCTCGAGCGCCTGCAGCACACCGATGTGCGCGAACCCCTTGAGGCCACCGCCACCGAGCACGAGCGCGATCTTCTGCTGCTTTATCACGGAATTCATCGCGTATGAAAGTGGTGAGCCAGCACTGAAATGTCATCCCTTGCGCATGCGAGAAAAAACTCCTTCCTGCTGCCGGCTGAAAAGTGCGCCGCCGGCAGCCGTGCAGGCTATAGCTCGCGGCTGCCGATGTGCCGTAGCCGGAAACCGACGGCGCTCTTAGTAGCAGGCCCCCGGCGGGATATGTTCTGTAGTCACATGTCCGGGAGAAAGATTGAAAGACGAGTTACTCGCGTTTCGCGATGAGTTCCCCATCGTTGGAAAAACCAACTACCTGATTTCGAATTCGCTCGGACCAATGCCTCGGAGCGTCCCGGATCAGCTCGCGCAATATGCCGCCGAGTGGGGTGAGTACGGGGTGAAGGCATGGACGCGAGGATGGTGGGAGAAGCCAGTCGAAACGGGCAATGAGATCGCTCCTTTAATCAACGCGTTGCCGGGGACAGTTGTGATGCAGCCCAATGTGACTATCGCACAATCGGCTGTCGTTTCCGCGCTCGAGTTCACGGCTCCCCGCGACACGATAGTGATGACGGAGCTCGACTTCCCCTCGGTGCGGTATGGAGTGGAGGCTCTCGCAGAGCGATTCGGCGCGCGAGTTGTGGTCGTGAGGTCTGACGATGGCATCTCGATCGACCAGGCCCGACTCTTCGAGGCGATAGACGAGCGCACGCGACTGGTGGCGATCTCTCACGTGTTGTTCAAATCAGCGTTCATCAACGATGCCACCGCTCTCTGCGATCATGCGCACAGGATGGGCGCACTCGTTTCGCTCGACGCGTTTCATTCGGTTGGCATCATTCCCGTGGACGTTCAGGCGAGCGGGGTCGACTTCCTGACTGGTGGCGTGCTGAAATGGCTTTGCGGCGGACCGGGGGGGTGCTTCCTGTATGTAGCACCGGCCACACGCGACACGCTTTCCCCGGCGATCACCGGGTGGCAGGCACACGTCCGGCCGTTCGCGTTCGAGGAATCAATGGAGTATGCCGAGAGCTCGTTTCGATGGCTGAACGGCACGCCGGTAATTCCTGCGTTGTACGCTGCCGCCGAAGGCCCGCGGATCCTGCTCCGCGCCGGAATTGCCGCGATCAGAGAAAAGAGCAAACGCCAAACCGCACGACTGATAGAGCTTGCCGATGCGCGTGGCTACCGCGTCAACGCCCCTCGCGACCCAGAACGACGTGGCGGCACTGTTGCAATTGATGTCCCAAACGGCTACGAGGTCGCTCAGGTATTGATCTCGGGGGGCATACTTGTCGACTACCGCGTGGGTGCCGGCATCAGGGCCGCGCCGTTTTTTTTCACTACTGATGAGGAGGTCGAGTCGCTAATCGACGCGATCGATGAGGCAATCGAGTCAGGATCCTGGCAGGGTTTTTCCTCCCACCAGCGCGTTGTTACCTGAGGCGAACGTAGGTGCAGACACCTCGGCTTCCGCTTAAGGAAACGGCTCGAAGCTGCGCGCTGACAAAGCTGGTCAGGTGCCAGCGGCCAGCTTTGTGAGCGCTCAGCCTGGAGCTATGCAAAGAGCTATACAAAGAACCGTATGCAGAACTGGCGGGCCGATGCCCGCATTCGCGGAAACTAAAAAACGGCACGTAGGACGAAATCTTGTGTATTACCAATTCGGGACCCGTTCTTATATTGTGCGGAAGTTCGGAAGTGCTTTCGTCACTGGCGAAAACGTCGTTGCGCCGGAATCAGGGGCGCAGGAGGAATCAAGGGTGGTGAGGCTGGTTTCCCGTGCGTGTAGAACTGACGTATTCATGGGGGTGTCTCAGTGACCGCTTTCTTGAGTTCCGAGGAGTACGATGAACGAGCCCATCAGCTGTACAATGAAGGCCAGTATGATGAAGCGCTGGGTGTGCTCCGGGAGGGTTTAGCCCTCTACCCCAACTCGGTCGAGCTGCACATTGGTGTCGGCTACGCATACCACGCCCGCGAGGAATTCGCCTGGGCGCGACGGAGCTTCGAAGAAGCGCTTGTTCTCGACCCGGAGCATGAAGATGCCCTCGCAGGTCTCGGAGAGACCCTTCTCAAATTCGGGCAGCAGCCCGCAGCACTGAGGAGTTTCAGGCGCACGCTCGAGCTCGGCTACGAGGATGACATCGAGCTCATGCTTCAGGTCGGGCGCGCTCTCTTCCGCGAAGGGCTCATCGAGGAATCGCGCGAATACTTCGACACCGCAGCGCGGCAGTCGCCCGACTCGGCCGAGGCCGTGTCGTGTATCGGATACGTGCAGCACAGGCTTGGTGAAGACGACGCCGCTGTTGCCACACTGCGGAATGCGCTGAAGATCGATGAGGACCACACCGAGGCACGCATCTACCTCGGAAATATCTTCTACGACCGTGGTGACTATGAGGCCGCCCTGTACCACCTCGACAGGTCTGCACCTGACGATCACTGGGACGAGCTCGGCATCTGGCGCCTGATCGAACTGAAGAAGATGGTCTATCGTTTGCGTGACAGTGACCCGGAGCTGAAGCCCTGGGAAGACCGGCTTGCGGAGCTTGCTGGCGAGCCCGACGACATCGACGAGATGCTGGCGGAGATCGAGGCGAGAGCTTCCGAAGCTGCAGAGAACGCGGCACGTGGGCAGCTCGAGTTGTTCGGCGCGTTGTTGGACAACTTCGTGAAGGAAAAGTCGGTTGAGCCGGATGAACACTGCATCACCGTCGACGAGGACCACTCGTTCGAAGGAACCTGGGAGGAGATTCTGCGAAAGATGAGCGAGGCGCGCGGATCGAGCGGCAAGGGATCGCTGAAGGAATTCATGCAGACAGAGGCGCGACGCGGCTATTCGCTCACGGGTCATCTCATCTCCACGGAAGATGCGGAGAGCTTCATCCGCGGAAGCGCCGATGCAGGGCTTCTGCGGATCGTCAGATGAGCACCGACCAGCAATCAGCCCTGACAGCGATCAGGGCCGGCGAGCCGATCGCGCAGCGACTTGAGAGCTCTCGCGAGCCGGAGGATCGGGCAGCCGATATCCTCGAGCTCTGGCAGGCAACCGAGACATCGCTCCGCGCACTCATGGGTGGATCGTCGCTCGGCGGTCAGGGGCTCATTCGCGAGCTTCGCCAACGTGAGTTGATCTCACTTGGCCAGGCGTACGCCCTTCTTGAATTCCTTGGCGCACGCGACAGGTCGAACCGCACGACATATCGAGCTACCGATAACGATGTGGTCGTTGCGAGAGAAGGTTTCAGGCAGCTGGAGGCAGGACTTGCTGCGGCAGCGACGTCAGAGGCTGCAGCGCCAACCGTACCCGCGCACGAAATTACGCCGCTTCCCGTCGCGCCACCCGCACCGGCTCCGCCCGTTGCATCTGGCGCAACGGACTACTCCCGGCCAGTTGGCGCAGCAGCTGCAGCTTCGAGCCCGCGACAAGCCCCACCAACGCCACCATCGTATGCGACACCGCCGGCAGCTAAGCCAACACCGGTCACCGCAGAAGCAGGCTATTCAGATCGCAAGAGCCGCGTACCGGCGAACCTGTGGTTCATCATCGCGATTGTCGTACTGGTATTGGCTGGGATCGGCGCATGGGCGCTCCTGTCAGAGCGCGGCAACCCCGAACAGCAGATGAGCGAGGCGATCGCCGCAATGCAGTCTGGCCGGCGGGAAGCGGCGCGCGGCGCGTTCATGGAAATCGCACGCGAAAACCCTGAGCTCGCAACGCCTCACGTGTTTCTCTCACGCCTTGCGCGCGAGGAAAGCGACCTCGTGACAGCGCGACGTGAGCTCGAGACGGCGATCAGGCTGGAACCGCGGAACGCCGTTGCTCTTCGTGAGATGGGTCTCGTCCTGTTCTCCGCAGGAAACTATGAGCTTTCCAGAAGATTTTTCGTCCGCGCCCTCAGCTCCAATCCGGAGGACAAGGCATCGATGGGATACCTCGGGTGCGCACTCGCCCGACTCAACCGCGTAGATGAAGCGCAACGATTCATATCGCGCGCCGGCTCTGGCGCCTGGAGCTCGTGTCTCGCCACAGCTCCTTTGTGATCGAATTCGTTTCGGCGACAAAAATCTACAAGTCAATCCTCGGCCGCTCGGTTACGGCGGTCGAGGATTTTTCGTTGCAGGTAGCTGAGGGCGAGGTCCTCGGAATCGCCGGGCCCAACGGAGCCGGGAAGAGCACGCTGATCTCCCTGCTGCTCGGCTACATCCGGCCCACGAGCGGAAACGTGACAATCGATGGGCTCGCACCGCGCGATTATGTCGAACGAAACGGAATCGGCTACCTGTCCGAGCTGATGACGATCAATCAGGGCTGGACCGCAGAATCCGCACTGGAGCGTTTCGCCATTCTCGCGTCCGTGCCTCCCTCCGAAGTTCGATCAAGAGTTGAAGCTGTCATCGAGCAGCTCGGCATCGGCGAGCACAGGGCGAAGAAGGTGAAGGCTCTCTCGAAGGGAAATCTTCAACGCCTCGGTCTCGCACAATCACTGCTTCGGGACGAGAAGGTCATGATACTCGACGAGCCGACGCACGGTCTCGATCCCGTATGGACGCAGCGTTTCCGGGACATTGTGGAGTCTCTCCGCCGCCCCGGCCGCACTGTGATCATCGCCTCGCACAACCTGGACGAGCTGCAGCGGCTCGCAGATCGCGTCGCCATCATCGATCGCGGCAAGCTCCAACGGCTCGTCAGCACAGGATATGACCAGTCTGCTGAGACTGCGAGTGTCTACCGGATTGCCGTTGTCGGTGGCGCGGAGCGCATCGCCGAGTCATTTCCATCAGCGGTCGACGTCGGCGGCGGAGAGTTCGAGATACCCGTCGCGAATCTCGGAGACCTCAATGCCGATATCGCGAGAGCGATCGCAGGCGGCGTGACGTTCGCGAGTGTCGTTCCATCGCGGTCGGTACTCGAGCAACAATTCAGGGAAGCCGTGGGGGAGCAGAAGTGACGAGCTCAAATCTTCGCCGCTACGGCGTCTGGCAGTTCCGGGATTTCATCCGGGACCGCGGCATTGCACTGCTGATAGTGGGATTCCTCATCGGGTTCACCGTTGTCGGTCCGTTCAAAGCCATGGGCGGCAACCTCGACGAACGAATGTCCGAGCGGCTGCTCGGCGCAGTGCTCCTTCAGGTGCCTTTTGTCTGCGCCTTCATCGCACTCAACGGGATCGTGTCGAATGACCGGAAGCTCGGATACTTCAGGTTCCTCTTCTCGAAGCCTGTCGCGATTCCCGCTTATTACTCGCAGGTATTCTTCATCTATCTGATCGGGTTCATCGTCGTTTGCGCGATGCTGCTGGGAATATTCTCGGTATTCGCCGGTCCGGTTTCGCCCGGCGGGCCGCTGATATTCTGCGCGCTCGTATTCCTTTCGTTCGGCGGAATTGCATTCCTCGTATCAAGTCTGTTCCGGCACGATTGGCCGATCCTTGCCGGGATATTTCTCGGCGCTACGATCCTTCACTCGATGTGGCAATACGATGAAGGAATCAAGCGGATGATTCTCAGCGTGCTGCCGCCAGTGTACGAGCTGCCGGGAATGATACCGCTCCTGATTCGAGGCGAGTCCGTTGAAGTAAACTCGGTGCTGTGGCTCCTTGGCTACAGCGCACTCTGCTTCGTCGCTGGACTTCTTGTCTTGAGGCGGCGCCCTTTCGCCTGAGCGGGGCAGCGATATTTAGGAATGGCTTCTTTCATCGACCCGGCGACGGTCCGTCGCACAGTTCTTCCCAATGGCCTCACCGTTCTCGTCCGGCGCGACACCTCCGCGCCCGTCGTCGCAATCGTCACTCACGTAAAAGCAGGCTACTTCGACGAGACTGACGACGTGAGCGGTATCGCCCACGTTCTCGAGCACATGTTCTTCAAGGGGACCGAGCGCCGCGCAGTTGGAGAAATCGCGCGCGAGACGAAGAGCAGCGGTGGTTATCTCAACGCGCATACCATCTACGACCAGACTGTCTACTACACGGTACTTCCGTCATCGGGATTCAATGCGGGCCTCGACATCCAGGCCGACGCATACGCCAGCTCGATCATCGACCCGGCCGAGCTCGCGAAGGAGCTCGAGGTGATCATCCAGGAAGCGAAACGAAAGTCAGATAGTCCCTCGGCCGTCGCGGTTGAAACATTGTACGAGCTGCTTCACGATGAGCATCGGATGCGAAGGTGGAGAATCGGCCGGGAGGCAGGACTTCGCGCTCTCGACCGGAATGCGATGATGAAGTTCTATCGCAACTTCTACCGGCCTTCCAACACGATTCTTTCGGTTGTTGGAGACGTCGACATCGACGACGCGTTGGATCGAATCGTAAAGACATACGGCAGCCTCGAGGACGCGCCGCCGGTTCGAAATCCGGGGCCGATCGAGCCGCATCATGACGATCTGAGGTACCGCGAGCTCGAGGGCGACATCGCACAGGCGCAGCTGGTACTCGGGTGGAGAACGCCAGATGCGTTGCACGAAGACACCCCCGCTCTCGACGTAGCTGCACAAATCCTCGCGGCAGGACGGGCGTCCCGGCTGTACCGGGCGCTGCGCGAGCGGCAGCTGGTATCGTCAGTGATCGCCTACAACTATTCGCCGACAGAGCTCGGTGTTTTCGTAATTCACGCTGAGGCGGGGACGGAGCATGTGGTCGACGCCGCGCGTACGGCGTGGGACCAGGTGAGAACATTGCGTGAGGATCCCCTGGACGAAGGTGAGCTCGACCGGGTGAGGCGACTGTTCGAGGCGAGATGGATGCGCCGATTCGAGTCGATGGAAGGGCAGGCGAATCACCTCGCCGACTGGGAAGCCCTCGGAGGATGGCAGCTCGGCGATGACTATTTCGCTAGCTTCATGTCAGTCACGAGTGACCAGGTGCATGATGTCACGCAGAGATATCTCGCTCCAGAGCGCACCGGCATCGTTGTGTACCGTCCGTCAGCCGCGTCCCGCGTCGCTGTCGACGCGGAGGAGTTCATCGGGCTGATCGAGTCCGGCATGCCTGAGCGTCTCGATCCGCTGCCACCGCGCGATCAGCCCGCACCACCCCGTGAAGCCGCGGCTCCGGATCTCGAGCGCGTCGAGGCAGGTGTTTCAGTTTTCAGGACACCGGAAGGCACACCAATTCTCATCAGGCCGAAGCCCGGTGCGGCGTTCGCGCAGATTGGCATCTATGCGGTAGGCGGGGTGCGCGACGAGATTCGCGAGCACGCCGGCATCACGATGCTTGGAATGCGCACGTCGGTGAAGGGGACTTCCACTCGTACTGCGGCGCAGATTGCGGAAGATTCAGAGATGCTGGGCGGGAGCATTGCCACGAGTGCAGGGGCTGAGTCATTCGGCTGGTCGATGTCAGTTCCGGTACAACATCTCGAGGCCGCCGTCGAGCTGATCGCCGACGTAGTTCACAATGGGGTGATCGCTGAAGATGCAATGGAGACCGAGCGCGCGGTGATGCTATCGGACCTCGCTGCAATGCGCGACGACATGTTCCGGTTCCCGCTCAGGCTCGCGATGTCAGGAGCATTCGCCGGGCACCCGTACGAGATGTCTGCGCTCGGCAGCGAGGATAGCCTGAGGGGACTGACAAGCGAAGATGTGCGTCAGTGGTACCGTGGTGCCCTCCTGTCTTCGCGCTTCGTGATCGGAGTCGTGGGTGATGTTATCCCCGGCGATGTCGCCGGTATCGTCGCCCGGTCTCTGAGGTTTTCCAGGGCCTCGCATTTCTCGTCTCTGGCTCCTCCCGTGTGGCCGGCGGCCGAAGTTGTAAAGGCCGACGCGCGCGACAAGGCGCAGACAGCGATCGCCGTCGCCTTTCCGGCTCCGTCGCGAAGGGACGAGCGCCGTTTCTCCGCGCAGATGATCGCGACCATTGCAAGCGGGCTGGGCGGAAGATTCTTCGACGAGCTTCGCGACCGGCAATCACTCGCATATACGGTCAGTGCATTTACGAATGAGAACGAACTCGCCGGCACGTTCTTCTCCTACATCGCAACTTCGCCGGAGAAGGAAGACATTGCGCGACAGGGTCTGCTGCGGGAATTCGAGCGGTTCCGCGATGAGCTCGTCACGGATGAAGAGCTCGCAAGAGCAAAACGGTACGCGATCGGGTCCCACGCGATACGCCAGGAAAGCGGCGGTGCGATTCTCGGCGACATGATTGACGCGTGGCTGTTCGGATCGGGTTTGCGCGAGCTTGTGGAGTTCGAATCAAAGGTGTCCGCGGTTTCTGCCGGGAGTATTCAGTCGCTCGCGCGCGAGTTCTTTGATACGTCGCGCAGAGTCGAAGGGATTGTCCGCGGGATCGGCAAAGTCGTCTGACACAGAGAACAACAGGAAAAGCGTTGACGGGAGTGGGGTGAGAAACTGCTGAGTTTTGTGAGTGCTCTTCGAATGTTGGCACCGGTGCGGGTTGTCAGCTTTTTGATTCTTAGTTAACCGCAGAAGAACAGGACCGCAGATCCGACGTTCCGCGGTTACCCAAAACGAGGAGCCTCGAAGATCCGCACCGGTGCCAACATTCGAGAGAGCACTCACAAAACTCAGCAGTTCCTCACCCCACTCCCGTCAACGCTCTTCCCGTAGTTCAGGATCAGGGCGGTATCACGGTCTCCTGCAGCCCTTTCTTCGCACGGGTCACAGCGCCAACTACCGGCCGGAATCTTCCCGATGCAGTGCGCAAGCCGCGGAGCACTTCGTAGTCCCCGGCCTCGGTTACGACCAGCCCCTTGATTGATGACTGCGTTGTGGCCCATGCAAGGACGCCCCAGAGCCCGAGCTCCTGATTCGATTCGCCGTGCGTTACCGGGTAGCCGCCGGCTGAAAAAACCCAGTGTGGCTTTGGGCGCGTTGGAAACGCGCGCATCCACTTCTGCGCGATCCCCATGTAGTTATCCATGTCGATCGCCCCCTTGAACCCGGGCATCAGCGAAAATCCGACCACGTCTATTGGCGACTCCCGCCGAGCCGCCCAGAAGTAGAGCGTGCTGTCCCGCACGCCATAACTCGATGCGCTAACCCCGACCTTGATTCGCGCGTTGACAAAGTGCGCCACGCGTGCGGCGCGCGTCAGGTAATCTGTCCAGTATTCGGGCGGCTGCGCGCCGATCGCGCGCGCACCCTCACCGTAGGGATCGACAGCAGGAATCAGGATGTCAGGGCGAAGCGCACGCGAAATGCGATTCACGTCGGCAATACGTTTCCGCGTGTACTCCTCAGGCGATTCGCGGAACTGCCTTGCTGCATCCCGCGGATAGGCGAGCGAAATGATGATCAGCGCGCTGTCAGCGCGCCTGTCCTCCACAGTACGCCTGATCGAGTCGAGTGACGCCAGTCCCGCACCCTCTGGAGCGATCGTGATGGAGATCGCATCGACGTTCAGGGTATCCGCAAGCGCGATGTCGCGCTCGAGGGCGAGCGGTGGCGGCGGACCGCGCAAATCAGGAAGGATCTTGAGGCCGATGTCGAAGTCGCCCTCAGGATGCTCCTGAAGCTTCAGGTCGGCGTAGCGTTGATAACTGTTGGCGGTGTCAAAGCCTCGCGGCATTCTGATGAGCACGAGCCCGGAGAACGCAGCAGCCGAAAGTGCGAGGCCCGCTCGGACGACACGCCCGAAACGCCACCGTGCCGGCAGCGACGGCGACATCAGCGGTACCTGAATGAACTGCGGTCCCCACAGCGCCGCCGTGCCGAAGATGAACCCCAACCCGCTCACCTGCGCAACGGAAACCGCCATACCGAAATCGGGCGGCGCAAACCCGTGCGCGTCAGCATACCGGGAAACCACAACGATGACGATCACGAGGTTGTAGACGAATATCGGAACGCCAAACATCGGCGTGACCAGCCGTCGACTCAGAGCGTAACCGGCCTGAAGTGCAAACAAAACAGTGGTCAGCGGCCACACCCACGCGATTGACTGGATTCCCCGGCCGTAAAGGATCGACGACGCTGCGTAAGCAATGAGCAGCGCGGGTACGATGAGCAATCCGGAGAACGCAGTGAGCGCCGCGAACGATCGCGGTGCGCGACGGAGCTGCGAGACGCGGCCGGCAACCAGCACGTCCCACATCACCATCACCACTGACACCGCCACGTACAGCGCGGGAAGAAGGTGATATTCGCTCAAGGCTCGCGACACGGCGGGAACCTAGAGTTTGCCGTCGATGCTGGCAAGCGTCATCGACCCCGTCTAGCTTTCGACGATGGAGCGCGGCACGTTCTTCAATCTTCCAAACAGCATTTCACTTTCCCGCCTCCTTCTCGCGTTCGCGTTCGTTGTCATGGACGGTACCTGGCAACGTGTGACCCTCATTGTGGTCGCCGGAACCAGCGACATTCTCGACGGCTGGCTCGCCCGACGCTCAAAAAGCGCGAGCGTCGCCGGCGCCCTCATCGATCCAATCGCTGACAGGCTGTTCGTACTGGCCGCCGTTTCGTCGTATCTCATCGAAGGAAGTCTGACCACCGGCCAGTATTTGGTCTTTCTCGCGCGGGACATCGCCACGGCCATCGGCTTCATAGTGGCACGATTCATTCCGGGATTGTCAGCAGCATCGTTTCGCGCCCGATTTCTCGGTAAGGCGGTAACTGTTCTCCAGCTCACAACCTTGATCGCAGTGCTCATCCTTCCGGAACAAGTCGAAATCCTCGTGATTCTGATCGGCATCCTCTCAGCTGTCTCGATTGTCGACTACACGGTAGCCCTCGAACACGCTCGAAGAGCATCCAGATCGCGGACCGGATGAAAGCTCTCCTGTTGGTCTTCGGCATCGTCGCAGCGGCCAATGCGACTCGACTTGGCGGGCAAACACCCGAAGCCCGCATCGACGGCATCGCCTCTGACCCCGCAGCCATCCAGGCAGGGCTCGGAATCACCACGAAGGCGGGCACGTACCTTCGAACGGGGGTCGTCGCCGCCCTGGGAGCCTCCGATGAGGGAGCCAGCGGCAGGCTCGACTTCGTTAACCGCTTTCATCTCGACCCCTTCAGGGAAAGCAGATGGGCACCATATGCTGGGGGAGGGTTGAGCGCCCGCTTCGATGACAATCAGCGGAGCCGGCTCTACGCCCTGCTCATCCTTGGAGTAGATGGACCTGTCGCCCGCGGCCTGACGACATCGGTGGAGGCGGGGCTGGGAGGCGGGGCACGACTCGGAATCATCATCCGCCGGGCTGCGCCGGAGCGGCGCTAGGCTCGCTCCGTACGCACGCCGTGCTGCTCTAGACTGCTGCTTTTACTTTAGCGGGCTGGGAGAAACGCTCGCCGAGCACTCTCAGCTCGGCAATCTGCTTCGGGCTCAGCTCGTGATATCTCTCTGCGATATACGTCATTGCGCCGTCGAACCACTCTTTCTGGTCGTCAGGCGTTGCGCCGATGACACCGCTTTTCATGATGTGCTGAAACATCTCGTCGCGGGCCTCCTCGAAAGGAGTGGCAGCGGGCGGAGCGCTTCTCGCGTACTTAGGCTTCGGTTTGCTCATTAATCCGGGTAAGAGGTTGTGTTCCTTATACTCTCAATCTAATCAAAAAGTGCCCGGATTTGGAGTCATGCGACGGCTCTTCTCTTCATGAACTCGAGGATCAGCTCGCTCATCCTTTCAGGATCTTCTTCCGGCACCAGCCTGCCAACTCCCGGAAGGCGCACAAGCCTCCCATCGGGAAGCGCGTTCACCAGCCGGTCGGGGAGCTTGCCGTCGAGCCACTGGTCCCGCTCGCCCCAGATCACCAGTGCAGGAACGTGAATCGTCCGAAGGTCGACTTCCTCCATGTCGTCCTGGCTGATCGAGCTGGCAAGCGTAAGCAGGTGATTGACCCCGTCCTTGCCGACGAAAGGAGCCAGATACCGCGCGATCAGTTTCACAGGCATTTGATTTTCCGGGTCTGACACGCTCCCCTTGAGTACGCCCTCGACCAGGGGCGCCGCACCAAGAATTCCGCGGGTCGTCCGGAATGCGAACTTTGCGGTGCTCCGTTGCATCTGCGTTATGTCGCGCCCGGGGATCTCGTCAAATGCGGGCGTGTTGATCAGCACGAGTTTCTCGACCCGCTCCGGTCTCGTCGACGCGAGGCGCAACGCAACGGCGCCCCCTATGTCCATCCCGACGACGATTCCCCGGGCCACCCGCAGCGCCGTCATCGCAGCATCAAGGTATTCAGCCTGTGCGGCTATCCCGAAATCAGCATCGAAGGGCCTGTCGGATTCGCCATGTCCAAAAAGGTCGATCGCGTATGCGGTGTGCCCGGCATCGGTTATTGCTGGCGCGATATTGCGCCACAGAAAAGTGGACGTCGCGAAGCCGTGGATAAGGATCACCGCAGTGCCGCCGTGACCGAATCTTTCCACGTGCATCGCGCCCGGTCCAACCGGAACTCGCAGGACATCAGCTTGCATAACGTTTTACCTCTCCCCTAGCTTTTCACGCTCACCGTATCGCGAACTTCGCATCACCCCTTCAACGCGGCTCTCGCAAATGGCTGGCAAGACAAATAATCGGAAGAACGTCGTCCGCAACGCATCAAACCGGCCAACCCGGTTCTACTACGTCCTCGGCGCGATTGCAGTCGTTGGCGCAAGCATACTTGGCTACACGCTGCTCCGCAAACCCGCGGTGCCTGTTGCGAGTGCGGTTCCTGGTGGTCCCGCCGGAGGTGCCGCTCAGGGATACACACTTGGCAATCCCGATGCCCCCGTTCATATCATCGAGTTCGCCGACTTCGAATGCCCCGGATGTGCCCAGTTCGCGCTGGTGACCGAGCCCGACGTCAGGAAGCGAATCGTCGAGGCGGGGCTTGCCAGGTTCACTTTTTACGACTTCCCCCTCGTCCAGCACAAGAACAGCCAGCCGGCCCACAACGCTGCCGCCTGCGCCAGCGACCAGGGGCGGTTCTGGCAGATGCACGACCGGATATTCCAGGGGCAGGATCAGTGGAACACGCAGGCCGCGAGCAATCCCAAGCCGTTCTTCGAGAAGTACGCAGCTGACGTCGGCCTGAACGTAGCCGTCTGGGAGACATGCTACGACCAGCGGAAATATCAGGGGCGGGTCATGGCGAATCTCGCCGAGGGTGAGCGCCGCCGCGTCCAGTCGACGCCGACGTTCATCGTGGGTGACAAGATGTATCCGGGCGCGCTTCCATACGACATGCTGAAGGCGATCGTCGACTCGGCCGTCGCGGCCGCGCCCGCTGCTGTCCCCGCGCCCGCGCCGGCAGCCGATACTGCAGCGACCGGATGACCAAGCGGATGATCGTGGCGGCGCTCGCGCTCGCCGGGATCTTCCTCGCGTTGTACCTGCTTCTCTATAAGCTCGGGATGATCGGCGCTCTGACTTGCGCCGTCGGCTCGTGCGAGACCGTGAACACGAGCAAGTGGGCTAAGTTCCTCGGGTTCCCGGTCGCCGGATGGGGCGTGGCGTGGTACCTCGCCGCGTTTGTCCTCGCCCTGGCCGGGATTCAGGATCGCTTCGCAGGGTCACGGACCATTTCGATCGCTCTTGTCGCGCACACCGCCACCGGGCTGCTGTTTTCGGCGTACCTGACGTGGCTCGAGCTGTTCGTCATTCACGCTATCTGCCAGTGGTGCGTGGTGTCGGCGATCCTCGTTCTGGTGATGTTCGTCGTCGCCGTACTCGACCTCAGGGAAGCCTCTGTCCCGCCAGCCCCCTACGCGGGATAGCAGGCAAGCGGGTTTCCCCCAGCGGTCTGTAACTATTCTGTTGGTTGACGCTGTTTATGGGGGATCAGTGGTCAGGCCCGCTTGATACTCTTCTGGCGGGCCGCGGCATCGTCGAGGCGCAAGCGCGGCTTGATCTCCTCATCCTCCTGACCTTCTTCTCTCGCCCGACGGCGGAAGGGCACAAGGTCGCGACCAAGGCTGACCAGCGCGCGCGTCGCAACGGTGCTCGCGAGCGGCTCCGGAATCCCCATCACCCGGATATATGTGTCGATCGCCCTGTCGAACGACAGGTCCTCGGCAAGCGTGTCGACGAACATGAGAGCGTTGTCGACGTGAGCGCGGATTATTGTCTCTTCGGCCCGAGCCTGCGACAGCCGAAGCCGTCGCTCAGCGTTGGGATTCAGCTTTCGTCCGAAGATCGACTCAGGAAACAAACCACCTAGCATGGGACCATCCGTTGGTTGTTGAACCTACGCTGGAAATGTAAGGCAGGGTTCATACCTTCGCGAAATCGCTAGCCCTCGTCAGCCTCATACTGGTCCTTGAGGCTTGCCACGACATTTGGGTCGGCAAGCGTGGTGGTGTCCCCGAGGGTCCGCCCCTCAGCGATGTCCCTCAGCAGCCTCCTCATGATCTTCCCGGACCGTGTCTTTGGAAGGTCAGCGCTGAAAATCACGTCGTCAGGCCGGGCCAGTGCGCCGATCTTGTCGGCCACGAACTGCCTCAGCTCATCCCGCAAAGCCGGCGTCAGATTGCGACCATCGCGCAACGTGACGAATGCTACGATGCCCTGGCCCTTCAGCTCGTGCGCCCTCCCCACGACCGCCGCTTCAGCAACCGATGGATGTTCCACGAGCGCAGACTCCACCTCCATCGTCCCGATCCTGTGCCCTGCAACGTTCAGTACGTCGTCGACGCGGCCGAGTATCCAGAAGTACCCATCGTCATCGCGTTTCGCGCCGTCGCCGGGGAAATAGAGATCCGGACGGCCCGGCCACTTCGAAAAATAGGTGTCGACATAGCGCTCATCGTCGTTCCAGATAGTGCGGAGCATCGATGGCCACGGGCGAGTGAGGGCGAGAAGACCGCCGCCGACCGGAATAGGTTCTGCATTCACCGTGAGGAGTTCAGCCGTATAGCCGGGAAGTGCCATCGTTGCACTACCGGGCTTTGTCGCGGTGACGCCGGGTATTGGAGAAATCACCATTGCGCCGGTCTCGGTCTGCCACCACGTGTCGACGATCGGGCACCGATTCCCGCCGATATGCTCGCGATACCACATCCACGCTTCCGGGTTGATCGATTCGCCAACCGACCCGAGGAGTCGCAGGCGCGACAGATCGTGGGCCGCAGGATGTTCGTCTCCCCATTTCATGAATGCACGGATCGCAGTCGGCGCGGTGTACAGAATGGTGACACCATGCTTCTCGCAAATCTCCCAGAAGCGGTCTTTCTCGGGCCAGTCCGGCGCTCCTTCGTACATGAGGACAGTGGCGCCGTTCGCCAGTGGCCCGTACACCACGTAAGAATGACCTGTTACCCAACCGATATCCGCAGTGCACCAGAACACATCGTCATCGCGAAGGTCGAACACGAGCTTCGTCGTACTCGTGACGCCGGTGAGATATCCACCTGTAGTGTGAACGATGCCTTTCGGTTTACCGGTTGTTCCCGATGTGTAGAGTATGTACAGCACGTCTTCAGCGTCCATCTCGGCCGGCTCGGCGTGAATCGGCTGGTTCCGCATGAGCCGATGCCACCAGTGATCGCGCCCTTCAACCATCTCGGCGAAGGCCTCGTCGCCACCCGCGCCCGGACGGCGCTGAACTACTATCACGTTCTCGATCGATGGTGTGCTCTCGAGCGCCTTGTCTGAATTCCTCTTGAGCGGGATCACCTGACCACGCCGGTATCCGCCATCGGCCGTAATCAGGACCTTGGCATTCGCGTCGTTGATGCGGTCACTGAGCGATTCGGGCGAGAATCCACCGAACACCACAGAGTGAATCGCTCCAATCCGCGCGCACGCGAGCATCGAGATTGCTGCCTCTGGAATCATCGGCAGGTAGATAGCCACGCGATCGCCGCGCTCGACTCCGAGCTCCCTGAGGACGTTCGCGAACTTGTTTACCTCGCAGTACAGATCCCAGTATGTCAGCGTCCGGCGATCACCCGGTTCGCCTTCCCAGATAAGCGCAGCCTTGTTGCGATGCGCTCCACGTATGTGCCTGTCGATACAGTTCACCGCAACGTTCAGCTTTCCTCCGGTAAACCACTTCGCGTACGGCGGGGTCCACTCGAGGACGGTGTTCCATGGCTTCATCCACTCGAGCTCGGCCGCCTCGGTCGCCCAGTATTTTTCGTAGTCGTCAGAGGCCTGCTTGTATACCTCGTCAGATGAAACGCGGGCAGCCGCCCTGAACTCCTCGGGTGGCTCGAATTTTCTGTGTTCCTGAAGCAGGACGTCGATGTTGGTGGTCATGATTCCGGTGATAGGTGAGACACGCGAACGTTGTCCGTTTTGCACGACGTGCGCCAGAGTGTCACCTTACGTCACGATGAAAAATGCGGCATCAGATTTCGGCGCTGGAATCGTCTACATAGTTGGCACCGGCCCCGGCGATCCCGGGCTCATCACTGCGCGCGGACTCGATCTCATTGCGCGCGCGGATGCAATAGTGTTCGACTCCTCGGTGAATCGCAGCCTGATTCCGCCCGCGGCACGCGAGTCCGGATTTCCTGAACTCTATTTCGTCGGCAGGAGACGCAAGGACAAACACCGCGTGACGCGGCAGCAGATACAGGATCTCCTGATCCGCCTCGCGCGCGATGGCAAACGTGTCGTGAGGCTCACTGGTGGCGACCCGTACGTGTTTGGCCGAGGCAGCGATGAGGCGCAGGCGCTCTACGATGCATCGGTGCCGTTCGAGGTGGTTCCCGGAATTACGGCGGGAATCGCCGCGGTCTCTTACGCCGGCATTCCCGTCACGCACGATGGACTTGGCTCTTCGGTGACATTCGTCAGCGGAAACGAGGTGCCCGGAAAAAAGGCAATCCAGACCGACTGGAATGCGCTTGCAAAGGCGGGTGGAACGGTCGTGATCTACATGGGCATCAAGGCAGTCGACGCAATCACCGCCGCGCTGCTCGATGGAGGCATGCCTGAAGAAATGCCGGCCGCGGCTGTCGAGCGTGGCACCCAACGGACGCAGCGGACAGTTACGGCGACGCTTGGGACTATTGCCGAGACCTTGCGCGTGTCGGGTGTAACCGGATCGACGATAATGATCATCGGATGGCCCGTGATACTTCGCGAGGAAATGAGCTGGTTCGAAAACCGGCCGCTCTTCGGGAAGCGGCTGGTAGTCGGTGACGGCGGTCCGCTGGCGGATGCCATTGCCGGGCGACTCAGTGAGAAAGGCGCGGAAGTGCTGCGGCTGACGCCCGGGACTGTTGCGCGCCTGGATCTTTCCGCACTTCGGGCGGAGCTCGACCAGCTTACCAACTATCAGTGGATCGTATTTTCGACTCGCGATGCCGTCACCATCTTCTGGGAGCAGCTGCTGGGCGGCGGCCGTGACACACGTGCGTTGTCAGGCCTTTCGATTGCGGCAATTGGCGCAGAAACCGCAGGCGCGCTTCTCGAGCACGGCGTTGCTGTCGACGTGATCCCGCCGCGGTTTACTGAAGAGTCCCTGCTCGAGAAAATGCGCGAGCGTGAAGACATTGCAGGTTCCCGCGTGCTCCTGGTTTCTCCAGAGTCATCCGCTGATGCGGTTGCCGAGGATCTCTCCGAGCAGGGGGCGGAGGTAACGGCTGTCGGCGTCTACCGCAGCGTGCCAGACGAACGCGCGATTTCCAGGCTGCGGCGTTCACTCGATCGCCGCGCGGCAGACGCAGTGGTGCTTCTCTCCACATCCGCTGTGAAGGCGTATGTCGCAGCGGTTGGGGAAGAGTTGATGTCCGCGGCGCCCGCCGCGACAATCGGCGCGCACGTTACTGAATCGGTTTCCGAGGCCGGAATATCCCTGCTGTGTGAGGCGAACGAGCCCACGACCGATTCCCTGTATACGGCGATTGAGCGTGCGCTGACGTGAGCGCCCGCTCGCCTGTAGAAATCGCCGCGAGGGCTTCAGAGCTCGCGATGCGTCAGGCGAGGATGGTCGCATCACTGCTGGAGCTCAGGGGAATCGAGTCGGAGATCGTCACGGTCAAAACGAAAGGGGACACAAAGCGCGAGCAGGCCGCGGGAGGCGGCGGCACCCCCGGACTGTTTACAGCCGAACTCGAGCTTGCGCTGTCAAAGAAGAAGGTCGACTGTGCAATCCACTCGCTGAAGGACCTGCCGCTCGAGCTTCGGAGCGGGCTGAGGATAGTTGCAATGCTAGAACGAGAGGATCCGCGGGATGTTCTCGTTGTGAATCCAGTCACTGGTGCCGACGATCTCGCATCGCTTCCTGCGGGATCGAGAGTTGGTACTTCCAGCGTACGTAGGCGATCGCAGCTGCTTCTCAGACGCCGCGATCTCGAAGCGGTTGATCTGAGAGGCAGCGTACCTGCCCGCCTTCGAAAGGTCGAGACAGGAATGGTCCACGCGGCAATCCTTTCTGCTGACAGTCTTCTGCGGTTGGGGGCGAGCAGGCGCATTACTCAATATCTCGAAGCACCGGATTGGCTTCCCGCAGCGGGTCAAGGCATTGTCGCGATCCAGTCGCGCGATGACGACGCTGACATCATCCAGATACTTGCACCTCTGGATCACGCGCTGACCTCAATCGCCGGCAGGGCCGAGCGCGCGTTCCTCGCGCAGGTGGAAGGTGTACCAGAGATGCCGATCGCGGTGCTCGCAGCACCCGATGATACCGGCGTAATGATGCTTCACGCATTTGTCAGTGACCCGCTGGCGCGCAACCCGGTCAGGGGGACTATCATGGTCGATGTCGCAGCGCCGGATGCTTCCGGGCGAGCGCTTGCCGCGGAAATGGGAAGTCGGGGTGTCGCGAGCCTGCTGCTCGAGCTACGCAATGCGGATAAGTTTCAGGCGTGAATCCATGGCATGATTTTCCGGTCGGCTCCAATCCACCCGAGGTGGTTACAGCGGTCGTAGAGATACCGCGAGGGAGCCGAAACAAATACGAACTCGACAAGGTGAGCGGACAGTTCCGGCTCGACCGCGTGCTTTTCTCTGCAGTCCATTATCCCGGTGATTACGGCTTCATACCCCGTACGCTTCACGAAGACAACGATCCGCTCGACATCATCGTGAGCATCAACGAGCCCACGTTTCCCGGCTGCCAGATCGATTGCCGGCCGCTCGGCGTGCTGAAAATGCTCGATCGGGGGGAGCCCGATGACAAGATCATTGCGGTGCCTGCCAACGATCCCTTCTACAACGACTTCTTCGACATCGCGGATCTCTCGCAGCATTACCTGAAAGAGGTCGAGCACTTCTTCCATATCTATAAGGATCTGGAAGGGCGGCGCGTCGAGATCGTCGGATGGGAAAAGAGCGAGGTCGCGATCACCGTGATACTCGACTCGATCGAGCGTTACGAGGCGAAATATCTCCGGGTTGGCCCCTGATCTATGATGGCGGAATTCGCAGGACGACCTCTTCGCCCTCGGTAACACTTATTTCCTCGGACACCGGCGTTGCGCGTCCGCCAACAGGATCCGCCTGGAAACGCAGCGTCGTCGATCCGAACACGATTCCCTGCGGAATCGTAAATCGCGTTTTCCTCAGCCCGGTGGCGAGGCCCAGACGCACGCGCTGGGTGCCCCGAAACACGTAGACAGTCATGTCCGCCAGCGCCTGGTTATCGACCTCGACGAACGTGCGCGGTCTTTCCTCGTAGTTGGGGCTGGTTGCGCAGGCTGGAATAAACGCAATCGTGGCTGCGACGAGAAGCCATCTGAGTCCTTTCATTGGTTATCTCCATCTGGAGGCTGAAGGATCATACACGGTGGGCAGGTTACGTTCCAAACCGCGATTCATAGATTGCAGCGACCTGCCCTTTGATTGGTTCCCAGCGGAGTGTATGTGAAGGGAAAACTTGCCGTCCTCATGTTCGTCGCGTTCGTGGACATGCTGGGGCTGATAATCATCTATCCGCTCCTGCCGTTTTACGCGACCCGGCTGGGCGCGAGCGCGGCAGTAGTAGGCGCGCTGGTAGCGGCATTTGCGATCGCGCAGCTTCTGAGCGCACCCGTCTGGGGATGGATGTCAGACCACTACGGCCGGCGGCCCGCGATTCTTGTAGGTCTCATCGTTTCGGCGTTTGGGTACGTCATATTCGCATTTGCGGGATCGCTGGCGATGTTGTTCATCTCCCGCGTCGTCCAGGGTCTGGGCGGAGGCACCATTGGAGTGGTGCAGGCATATGTGGCCGACATCACTGAAGGGAAGGATCGAGCAAAGGCACTGGGATGGTTGTCGGCGGTTACGAGCCTTGGTGCGGTGATCGGACCGGCTCTTGGATCAATACTCATATCGCTCGGCGGCCGGGCCGCGCCGGGACTCGGATCGGCGACACTGTGTGTTCTCGTAGCCGTCTTTGCGGGGAAATTCCTGCGCGAGTCGCATGCTGTGCTGAGCACGAGCGAGCGTAAGGCGCTGGCCCTCCAATCGAGAGGCGGCGCGATTCGCACAGTTGTCACGCATCCCGCCGAGCCTGCGTCCCGTCTCATCTGGATTTATGCGATCGCTATCGGAGCGTTCTACGGTACCACTCCGATGCTTCCGCTCATCCTTGCCGACCGGCTCGACGTAAATGAGAGCAACGTCGGATTTTTCGTGATGTATCTCGGCGGCATGGGCGTGCTCGTGCGCACGCTCCTCCTCGGTAGACTGATTGAGTGGCTGGGCGAGCCACGCGTGTCGAGACTTGGCCTTGTATTCCTTGCTGCGGGACTCGCGATGGTGGCGCTGATTGACTCCTACCCGACGATGATAGTGTCGTTGACGCTGATGCCGATCGGCACAGGGCTGCTGTTTCCGTGCATCACAGCAATGTTGTCGAGGGTCGTTCCGAATGCCCAGCGTGGGTTGTACATGGGAGTACAGCACACTTTTGGTGGAGTGTCGCGCGTTGCGTTTCCGCTGATCGTTGGATTCGGAATGGACGCGCTCGGCATGGGAATGCCGTTTCTCTTCGCCGGCGTGATGGTGATTGGTACGCTTGCGCTGACGGGGCAGCTCGAGGAGTACGCCAAGGAATAGGCTATGACGACACGGGCTTCGCTTAGCTCTTAGCTGTTTGCAACACTTAGCTCGTAGCTCGCTAGCTGATCGACTGCTGGGAAAGGCAGCTAATCAGCTGCGAGCGAAGTGTTGCTAAGTGCTAACCGCCGCGAAGCGCCGCACTGAATCGCCTACGCCTTGAGATTCCCATGATCGACCGGCTCAGCCTCATGTCGCAGGAACAGGAAGTCATAAAGCAACGCGGCCACCACTCCCCCGATTATCGGTGCAGCCCAGTAGATGATCTGAGCGTCGAATACTCCGCTCGCTACCGCCGGGCCGAACGAGCGCGCCGGGTTGAGGGACGCCCCGGTGAGTGGACCAATCGCGAGTATTGCAGCCGACACTGTGAGGCCGATGCCGAGCCCCCCGATATTTGGCGCCCTCGAATCGACCGCGGTTCCGAACACGACCAGGACGAGGAAGAACGTCGCGATCGCCTCAAGCAGGAACGCCTGTCCGCCGGTGATTGCCAGCGCCACGGCCTGTCCACCGCCACGCGTCGCCTCAAAGAGCGCGAATGGGAACGTGAACTTCAAAGTGTATGCAGCGACAATCGCTCCAATTATCTGAGCGACGATGTATATGCCCGCCATCGACACGCTGATCCTGCGCGTGGCGAGAAATCCAATCGTCACCGCCGGATTGAAGTGCCCTGATATGCGCATCAGGGCACTGACCATCACCGCGAGGATGAGACCGTGCGCAAGCGCGATCTGGAGCAGGCCCGCCGGGCTGTTGGTGTCGCGAGCAATCATGATCGTCGCACCGCCAACGAACACGAGCGCAAACGTACCTATGAATTCAGCAACGAAATGACGCCACGAATCCCGCATCGAGTACTCCGGTTCTCAGGTTGAGGGCCGTGCCGCCCTCACCGCGTTACGTTACGCGGCGAAGCACGAGCGCGGCATTGATGCCGCCAAATCCGAACGAGTTCGTGAGAATGTGCTCCACGCGCTCGCAGCGGCCGGCGCCGGGCAGAAAGTTAAGGTCGCACGCTTCGTCGGCAACAGCGAGGTTGACAGTCGGTGGCAGCCACTCCCGGTGAATGGCGAGCGCTGATATCGCCGCCTCTATTGCGCCCGATGCTCCCAGTGCGTGCCCATAGTACCCCTTGGTGCCGCTGAGTGGCATCGTGTAAGCGCGATCACCGAAGACATCCTTTATCGCCTTGGTCTCGGTCGGGTCGTTGAGCGGAGTCGAACTGCCGTGCGCGTTAACGTATCCGATCTCACCCGGTGAGACGTTGGCATCGCGAAGCGCGATCTTCATCGAGCGAGCCGCCTGCGATCCATCCGGCCGAGGTGCCGTCATGTGATAGGCGTCGTTCGTCGAACCGTAACCTGCGATCTCGGCATAGATCTTCGCTCCGCGCGAAACCGCCCGCTCGTACTCTTCAAGAATCATCACCGCCGCGCCTTCGCCCATCACGAATCCATCCCGGTCCTTGTCGAACGGCCTCGACGCGCTCGATGGATCATCGTTTCGCGTCGACATCGCCCGGATGATCGAGAAGGCTCCAAAACACAGCGGCGCGAGCGGTGCCTCTGCACCACCGGCGACCATCACATCGGCGTACCCGTCGCGAATAAGCCGGAAGCCGTCACCGATCGCGATAGTGCCGGAGGCGCAACTCATCGAATTCGTCGAGTTCGGCCCGGTGACGCCCAGCTCGATCGCAATGTTGCAACTCGATGCACCGCCAAACACGCACAACGCAAGCATCGGGTCGACAGCACGAACTCCTTCGCGCAGGAAAAGGTCTAGCTGACTCTCAGCGAACTGCAGTCCTCCCAGCGCGCTACCCATCGTCGAGCCGATCATATCCCTGTCTTCCTTCGCCAGATCGAGCGCGGCATCCTCGATCGCCATCTGTGCTGCGGCAACAGAGAAGTGACCATACCGGTCGAGACGCTTCGCGCGCTTATGCTCGAGAAAATCAGCTGCTTCGAAATCGTTGACCTCAGCCGCATTGTGACTCTTGAACACGCCGGGATCGAACCGGGTTATCGACGAGACCGCCGACTTCTCGCGACGCAACCCGCGCCACAGTCCCTCGACGCCACTTCCGATCGGCGTGATCGCACCGATTCCGGTGATTACGACTCTACGCTTCGACAACAACTCTCCACAGATTCATGAGTTTGCACCAGTACGTTGATTTTCTGCCTGGCGCTCAGCCGCGGCCGCGAGTCCAGCCAGCGTCCGCGATGCTATACCGTGTATGAACACGGGCCCGATGACGAGCGTCGCTACAGCGATTCCGACGAATGGCAACGGAACGCCGTCCCACACGTGCAGAATCTTGACCAGGGTTCCGCCCGGCGCGGTCATGAATGACCACTCGACGTCCATTCCCTTGGTCACGCCGCCGATATGCCGGAAACGTATCGACGGCGCACCTTCGTCGATCGACATCTCCGAGAGCCACCACGTCGGCCACCCGAAAGGCCCGAAAGGCCGGTCAGCACTCATCTCGACAATCCCGCCTCCATCGGACGCGCGCTCGCGAAACTTCACGTAGCGATAATGACCGAGGTGAGCAGGCCACTCCTCGACGCTCTTCGCAATGTCGAAGATGGTTCGCCAGGGTGCATGCACGAGCAGCTCGTCGACGGTTTCCATCGGACGGCCAAGCGGCATCGGGCCCAGCTCGAACGGCTCACGCATCAGGGAACCCACGCTGTCGTGAGGCGAAAGCCAAGCCGTCGCGTCACTCGGGGACGTCTTCCCGTCGCTTCCTCAACAAAATCCGCAAGCTCCCGCGGCACGAATCCTCGCATCACGGAAACTACACCATCGTGCCTGCTCACAGGATGAAATCCGAGCGGGAACGAGCCAAGCCACAATCCCGCGGCAGCAAGCCTGCTTCGTCTCAAATCGCTGATCACGACAGACGTTCGCGCCACCCGATTCATCTCCCTGAGTACCATCGGTATCTGTTCCGCTGGAAAATGGTGGAGTACCTGCGACGCAAGTACAACGTCGATACTGTGGTCAGCGAAGGGGAGGAATCTCGCGTCTGCCTGGATAACCACGTCGTTTCCCCACCCCGCGGTCGACACCAGTGGTTCAGATATGTCTATGCCGATGGTGCGAAGGCTCACACCCATGCGTAACGCAATGTGCCGCGCAGCAGCAGGGATGTCGCCGCGGCCCGTTCCAACATCGAGCATCGACGCACTCTCCCCGATGGAACTGAAAATTTCCCTCAGCTCGGCAATCACGGCGCGCTTGCCGCCGAAAAGGGTATTCGCCAGCTCCACGTCCTTCATCGACCGGATCATGAGATCCGGGTCCACGGACGGATCGTCGAGGATCTCGACGCCGCGCTGGCGCGCTGGGGTGAGCAGGGAGTTCATGTCACCGCTCGAGCTGCGCGTAGCCTCCCCGATAGTATAGGAGTGGCTTGCCCTCGTTTGCGACTGCAGCCTCTACCGAGCCGACGATGATATCGTGATCACCTGCCTCGTGCCTGCTGACTACATCGCATTCGACGTACCCAAGTATGTCATCGAGCACGACCATACCGTTCTTGCCTCGCGAGAACCCGAGTCCCTCGAACCTGTTGGTCTCGCGCTCGGCGAATCGGCGCGCGACGGCCTCCTGACTCTCCGACAGGATGTTCACCGTGAAGTGTGTGGCCTTGTCGAGCGAGTTGTAGAGTGACGCCGAGTGCTCGATGCAGATGAGAACGAGCGGAGGCTCAAGGCTGACGGAGCAGAACGCGCTGACGGTCATGCCCTGGTCCCGCTTGCGCTTGTCGCGCGTCGTCACCACTGTGACGCCTGACGAAAAGCGCCCGAGCACTGCCCTGAATGAATGCTGGTCTACGGTCATTGGCGGATTGGCCGCGCGAAGAGGAGTTGGAGAAGATACCCCGGACGGAGGACTTCACGAGCCGGCACGAAATCCCCAACTACACCGACGAGCAGGTCTGCCATGTCGGGCCTCGAGGAAAGCACCGTCGCCGCGCGATTTATCAGTGCCGGGAACGCCACCGCCATGCCGATCAGCTTTTCGACCTTCCATTTTCCCGAAAACTCCGAGCGCCGGGCCGACTCGTATGCGCGCAACGGAAGATCCCGACCCTTGTTGCCTGTTGAGAGTACTGACTCGGTAGCGTACCCGGCCAGGATTTCTCCGCCGCGGAGAGCGGTGTAGATACCCTCGCCAGTGAAGGGATCGAAGAAGTCTGCCGAGTCGCCGACGAGCGCTGCCCCTCGCGCCCATCCGCGACTGGCGGAAGTGGCGAACGGTCCCGTCGCGCGCACCTCGCCAATGCGCTCCGCGAGCGTAAACATCGCTGCGAGACGCGGTCTCTCAGCAATCCAGCTCTCGAGGAAATCAGTCTTGTCGACGGCTACTTCG
>JBBREF010000026.1:0-32446 GCA_038203205.1 Gemmatimonadales bacterium
TCCCGAACGGAGTCAACGCAATACGAGCATTATCGCGGTCCTTTCCGAGTTGCTTCACAAGTTCCGATGGCGCGGCAAAACGCTTTGTCTCCCGCAGGTAAGCGACAAAGTCGATCCGGACGCGCGCATCGTAAAAGTCGGCGTCCACGTCGAAAAGGTGGGCCTCGATGGTTATCGCCGGCTCTCCGAAGGTAGGTCGCGGCCCCAGATTCATCATCGCCCCATACCTGCCGCGCGGCGTCTCCACCATGACGGCATAAACGCCTTCGGGCGGGAGGAGTTTCCTCGGCGACGGCGCTGCCAGGTTTATCGTTGCGAAACCGAGTTCCCTGCCGCGGGAGTTGCCGGCGACCACTTTCCCGGAAATCGAATAAAGCCTGCCCAGGCCGTCCGCCGCGCGCGCAAGGTCACCGCCCGCTATTGCTCGCCGTATCGTTGTGGACGAGATGTGCCCACCATCGCCGAGCTCGACGGCCTCGACTACGTCAACGCGAAATCCCCGCTCCCGCCCGAGTGCCCGCAGGACAGTCACGTTGCCTGCGCGACGGTGTCCGAACCCGTGGTCGTACCCGATCAGGAGCTGAGACATCCGAAACCGGCGGCGGAGAACGTGCTCGACGAAGTCTTCTGCACCGTATGATGCGAGATGGTGAGTGAATGGCACGAGGGCGAAATAGTCGATACCGGTCTCCGCGAGCACTTCCAGCTTCTCCTCGCTCGTTGTCAGCAGCTGCGGCGCGGCCGCGGGATTGACGACCTCCAGTGGGTGCGGCTCGAAGCTGACGACAAGACTGGGGAGGCCGGCAACCGCAGCGCGATCGACGAGCCGGCTTATCACGTCGATATGCCCGCGATGCATCCCGTCGAATGTTCCAACGGTCACGACTGTACCTGTCACAGTCGGTGGAAGTCCGGACTCGAAAAGTTTCTCAGTCACCTGACGCGACCACTGAAAGTTGTCGCAGTGGCGGCGGCGAGCCCAGCATCGCGTCGACTGAGATCGCGCTACCGACATCGAACTGTCCGCTTCTCGTACGCCTCAGCGCGCGGAGGTGTGCCGCGCTGCCGGTCAATCTGCCCAGATCCCGCGCCAGAGAGCGGATGTATGTGCCGGTGCCGCATTCGATCGTCACGTCGATTTCGTCACTCCGCACGTCTCGGACAGTCCATCCTGCGACGTGAACGCTTACCGCAGCGAGATCGAGCGGCGCACCTTTTCTTGCCGCATCGTATGCTCGGGTCCCGTCGACTGATTTCGCTGAGTAGCTGGGCGGAACCTGCTCGAATGTTCCGGTAAGCTTCGGGATCGCTCCCTCGATCGTCTCGAGCGAAGGCGGCAACGCACGCACTGTCTCCGCGCCGGTCACGTCATCGGTGTCCGTCTCGGTTCCGAAATGGATCGTCGCCTCATATTCCTTTGGCTCGGTGACGATAAAGGTCGCCAGCCGGGTGGATCGGCCGAGAAGCAGTATCAGGAGGCCGGTAGCGAAAGGGTCGAGAGTGCCGAGGTGCCCGATGCTTTTTTCGTGATAGGCCCGCCTCGCGATCTGCACGACGTCGTGCGACGTGATTCCAGCGGGTTTGTCGACCAGCAGCAGGCCTTCGAGAGGTCCTGACAATGATCAGACCTCAGGTATCGGCGTCTTCGCCCTGAATATCCGGCGAAGGGATTTCCGACTTTGCCGCCTCATCGGACTCAGTCTTGATGCCGGCGAGCAGTGACTCGATCCGGGCCGCTCGCTGGACGCTGTCATCTTCGCGGAACTGAATCTCCGGGGCGACGCGAAGCCGCAACGCGCGCCCGACTCTCGAACGCAGGTGCGATGCGGTGCTGGCGAGACCCTCGAATGTCGCTTCCTTCTCGGCGTCACTCCCCATCACGCTCACGAACACCTTCGCGTGCCGCAGATCCGACGTGAGCTCGACTCCAGTCACGGTGACGAACCCGACTACGCGCGGATCCTTGACGGACTCCGCGAGGAATGTCGCGATCTCCTCGCGGATCGCTTCGGCTACGCGATCCGCGCGGCGAGTGTTGCGCGCCACGTCAGGCCGTCGCCGTCGACGCGAGCGTCCGCGCGATCTGATCCTGGCGATAACACTCGATGACGTCCCCGACCTTGATGTCGTTGAAGTTCTCGATGCCGATACCGCACTCGAAACCTTCGCGAACTTCCTTCACGTCGTCCTTGAATCGGCGGAGCGAGCTGATGTTGCCGTTGTAAATCTCCACGCCATCACGGATAACACGCGCCTTCGCCTGGCGGTTGATTATACCGCTTCGAACCGAGCAGCCGGCGATGAGCCCGATGCGCGGAACCTTGAAGGTCTCGCGAACTTCCGCCTCGCCAAGCACGACTTCGCGCTCTTCCGGCCGGAGCATTCCCTCGAGGGCAGCGCGCACATCCTCGACTGCCTCGTAGATGACCTTGTACAGCTTGATGTCGATGCCTTCGCGCTCTGCTGCCGCGCGAGCATTGTTGTCGGGCCGGACGTGGAATCCAATGATGATCGCGCCAGATGCACGCGCGAGCAGGATATCACCTTCGTTGATCGATCCGACACCGCGATGAATGACGTCGACTGACACTTCGTCGTGTGACAGCTGGCCAAGCGCATCGGCGAGCGCTTCCGCCGGCCCACCCTGATCAGCCTTGATCACGATGCGAAGCGTGCGCTTCTCACCTGCCGCAGCGGCATTCATGAAGTCCTCGAGCGAAACGATGCTCTTGGACGTGCGGCGACTCTTCGCCTCGCGGTCGAGCCGCTGGCGGGTCTGCGCGATCTCGCGCGACTCGAGCGCATCTTCAACTACGACGAATTGATCGCCGGCCATCGGCACTCCGCCGATGCCAAGGATCTGAACCGGAATCGCAGGACCCGCCGATTTCACGATCTTCCCGCGCTCATCGAGCAGCGCGCGGACACGGCCTGAATACATGCCGCATATGAAGTCGTCACCGACCTTCAGCGTACCTGCCGAGACGAGGACTGTCGCGACTGCACCCTTGCCCGGATCGAGTTGCGCTTCGACCACTGCACCGACCGCGCGACGATTGGGATTTGCTTTCAGATCGAGAATTTCTGCCTGAAGCAGAATCTGCTCGAGAAGGCTGTCGACACCACTTCCCTTCTTCGCGGAAATCTCCCCGGAAAGGACAGTACCACCGAACTCCTCGAGCACGACGCCGTGCTGAAGCAGATCCTGCTTCACCTTGCCGGGGTTTGCTGCCGGCAGGTCGATCTTGTTGATGGCAACGATCATCGGCACGCCGGCATTCTTCGCGTGCGAGATCGCCTCGATCGTCTGCGGCATGACCTGATCGTCAGCGGCGACAACGAGCACTACGATGTCAGTGATCTGCGCACCGCGCGCACGCATGGCTGTGAACGCCTCATGGCCAGGAGTGTCGAGGAAAGTGATGTGCTTACCGCCGGACAGAGTCACGTGATACGCACCGATGTGCTGCGTGATCCCGCCAGACTCGCCAGCGACGACGTTTGCCTTTCTGATGTAATCGAGAAGCGACGTCTTTCCGTGATCGACGTGTCCCATGATCGTGACGACAGGCGGACGCGGCTCGAGCTCTTCGGGGGTATCGGTGATAACCGAGTCCTCGAGCCCTGCCGTGTACTCCTCTTCCTTCACAGCCTGGAAACCGAACTCACCTGCAATGAGCTCGATCTGATCGAAGTCGAGGCGCTGGTTGATGGTGACCATCAGGCCAAGCGTCTTGAAAGCAAAACCGACGATCTGGGTAGCGGGGATCTTGAGGATCGCGGCGAGCTCGCTCACCGTTATGAACTCGTTGACGCGAACAGTCTTCTTCTCGCGCTCGACCTGGGCGACGCGCTGCGCCTCCATCTCCTCGCGATAGTTCGCATCGTCGGAACGACGCGCTCCACCACGGCGCGTCGGTGCGCCGCGAAGTGCAGTCATCGTTCGCGAAATGCTCGACGACACCGCTTCCTGATCGACGGAACCCCGCTTGCCTTTCTTGCCGCGACGACTGCGATCGTCACCGGCAGCAGGGCGACCCCCACCAGCGCCTGCGCCTCCGCCATCACGCCTTGGTGGGAACCCGGACGGGGCTCCAGGAGCGGCCGAGGCAACAGGACGCGGCGGCTGGAACGGAGTGCCAGTCGCGACAGGGCGAGGACGCGGCGCACCGGGGACAATCGGCCGCGGACGCGGCGGTGCGTTGCCTGATGGTGGCACCGATGAGACCGGCGGTGCATCAGTCGAATGCGTCTGCGGCTGCGGCCTTGGCTGTGGACGCGGAGCAACGGGCGCCGCTGGAGCCGCAGCAGGAGCTGATGCAGTTGGGAGAGCGGGGGCGTCGGCCTCAGCAGGCGAGGCCGCCGGCGCAACCGGAGGAGCAAACTCGCTTTGCGGTTCCGAGGGTGTCGTATCCGATGGCGCGGTGGCCGCGTGCTCGACAGCCGGCGGAGCTGCGCGACGGCGTGGCTTAACCGCTTCGCCGGTGCTGACATCCGACACTGCGATCGTATCCGCTTCGGCTTCTTCCGCTACCGGAACATCGACATCCGCTGCCTTGCGGCGACGGCGTGCCGCAGCCGGCTTCTCAGTTGCGGCTTCAGCAGGCGCGACAGGCTCGGCGGCTGTTGTGCTGCGACGGCGGCGTGACGGAGCCGCTGCAGGTGCAGTCGCCCGTGCCCGCTTCTCGCGCTCCCAGCGCGCTCTGATCCGGGCGACCTGGTCGTCCGAGAGCGGGCTCATGTGACTGCGCACAGGAACATCCATCTGTCGAAGGAGGTTGATCACCTCATCGACCGATATTCCGAATTCGCCAGCCATGTCGTTTACGAGAAGCTTGCTCAAAACCCTACCTCCTTTATACCTGCTGCCAATCCCGCATCAATAACGCCTACTACTGCAACCGCCTCACGTCCCGCGACACCGCCAAGCTCGGCGGCCGAGAACGAGTTGATCACAGGGACATTCCGCGCTTCGAGCAGCCCTGTAATCTTGTCCAAACTATTCTTCGAAGCATCACTTGCCACAAGCGCAACTTTCAGTTTTCCGCGCTTTGCCGCATCCCTGACCTGCTGCACACCTACCACGGCAAGCCGCCCACGCAGTCCCAGCCCGATGAGGCCGAAGATTTTGCGCCTGTCGGCATCCGCGATCATTCGCCTTTCCGTGCTCCTCTCTTCGTCGCGGGCGCTGCTGCCGCGTCAGATTCCGGGCTTGCATCACCGTCAGTCGCGTTGGTCGCGTCACCTGCGCCGCCGTCACTGCCAATCGTTCCTTCATCACCAGAATCATCGGGGAGAGCGGGCTCGGGAATTTCTGATTCCTGGGCAGCGCTCTCATCCGCGGAACCTTCTTCCGTCGTCAGCTCGTCGATGATCGTCATGAGACGATCCGCTTCCTCTGGCGCTATCCCGGCCAGGCGGAGGAAATCCTCGCGCTCGAGGTCGATGATATCGTCGAGCGTGCGGTATCCCGCCTCTTCGAGAACGGCTACGGTCGCCGGCTCGAGGCCTTCGATCTCCGCGAGTCGCGGATTCACGCTGGCATCACCTTCACCTGGCAACGGCGCAAATATCTGCTGCTCGGAACCACGCTCCATCCATTCGCGGCTCGAGTAAAGCTCGATCTTCCACTCCGTAAGCTCGGAGGCGAGGCGCACATTCTGGCCGTTGCGTCCGATGGCCAGCGAGAGCTGGTCTTCGTCGACGACAGCCTGAATCGTCTTCGTCGCCGCGTCACTGAAGACACGGGCAACGCGCGCCGGAGCGAGCGCGAGTTTGGCAAAACGCTCGGGATCGGCCGACCAGGGCACGATATCGATCCGCTCGCCGCCGAGCTCGTTCACAACCGCCTGAACACGAGAGCCCTTCAACCCGACGCATGCGCCTACGGGATCGACTGAATCGTCGCGTGAGAAAACTGCGATCTTCGTCCGGTTGCCCACTTCGCGGGCGGCCGCGCGGATCTCCACGATTCCCTGCTGAATCTCGGGGACTTCGAGCTTGAACAACGCCTTGACGAACATCGGGTCGCCGCGGCTGAGCATGAGGCGCGGGCCCTTGGGTGTCTCCTCGACGCGCTTGAGCACGGCACGGAGCGGATCGCCCTGATGAAAATGCTCGCGGTGATTCTGCTCGCGATAAGGAATGACTGCTTCCGCCTCGCGGAATTTGTTGAGCATGATGACGAGTTTGCCCCGCTCGATCTGCTGGACTTCGCCTGACAGGAGCTCGCCGACCCGGCTGGTGAACTCATCCCTGATCTTTGTGCGCTCGCCTTCGCGGACGCGCTGGATGATGCGCTGCTTCGCAGCAAGCACAGCCATGCGACCGAATTCGGCGAAGTCGACAGGATCTTCTAGCACGTCGCCGACCTGGAACTCGGGGTCTTCGTAGCGCGCTTCCTCGAGCGAAACTTCGCGCGCCGGGTCAGTAACCTCGGCAACGACAGTGCGGAGGCGCACGATGCGAATCGTGCCCTTGTCCTCGTCGATCGCGACCTCGGCCTGAACCGTCGGCCCGTGCTTCTTCGCAAGGGCGGCAGTGATGCCGTCGAACAGAAGACCATGCAACTCTGTTTTGTCCAGCTGCTTGGTGTTCGTCAGTTCCCTGATCGCAGTCAGGATTTCAAGTTGGCCAGCCATCCGCGCTCCTTACCGTTTCCAGTTGAATGCAAGCCGCGCCTTCCTGACCGCGGCAAGCGGGACGCGTTCGGTAATACCCTTTGCGTCCTCGACAACGACAATCTCTTTTCCGGCGTCACCTTCGACTCCGGCAATGCGAACTTCGCGGGCTTTCTGGCCCGCTCCGTCGATATCAATACTCACAACCGCGTCGTGGCCGATGAACCGGCGCCAGTCGGCGGCGTGCCTGAGCGGCCGCTCGATCCCCGGCGACGACACCTCGAGCACGTACTTCATACCCAAAACGTTCCCTTCGTCCAGCTTCGCCTCGATGGCTCGCGATGCTTTCGCGCAGTCATCGACGGTTATCGGAGTCCCGTCCACGCGCTCGATTCTTACATCGAGTACAGGGCGGCCCTTCGACCCACCGGACCGAAGCTCAAAAAGCTCCAGTCCAAGTGGTGCAAGTTCAACTGTGACAATATCTTGTAGCGCTTCGCTCATCTTCTTTCGAGCTGACTTCACGAAACAAAAAAATGTGGGGGGCATCCCCACATTTTCGTCCGCGGCAATCGTCGCGCGACTCAGTCAATCTACTTCACATAACTATAGAGTCAAGGCGACGTACAGCGTCGCGCTCTTCGCCACCGAGGACTACGTGAACAGCTCTGCCGGGAGTTGGATGAGGGGAACTGCTGAGTTACGTGAGTGCTCTCTCGAATACGGGCGCTGGTGCGGATTTCGGACATTTCCCGTTGGGGGTAACTACGCAACGACAATCTGCATGTCACTGTCGTTCCGCTCTTAAACCCAGGTCAGTAAGCTGAAAATCCGGTACCCTGCTCAGCAATCGACGTACAGCGTTGCGCTCTTTGCCACAGAGGACTACGTGAAGAGCTTTGCCGGGAGTTGGGTGAGGGAAACTGCTGAGTTACGTGAGTGCTCTCTCGAATACGGGCGCTGGTGCGGATTTCGGACATTTCCCGTTGGGGGTAGCTACGCAACGACAATCTGCATGTCACTGTCGTTCCGCTCTTAACCCCAGATCAGTAAAGCTGAAAATCCGGTACACTGTTAGCAATCGACGTACAGCGTTGCGCTTCGCCACCGAGGACTACGTGAACAGCTCTGCCGGGAGTTGGGTGAGGGGAACTGCTGAGTTACGTGAGTGCTCTCTCGAATACGGGCGCTGGTGCGGATTTCGGACATTTCCCGTTTGGGGTAACTACGCAACGACAACCTGCATGTCACTGTCGTTCCGCTCTTAACCCCAGATCAGTAAAGCTGAAAATCCGGTACCCTGTTAGCAATCGAGCGATCACTCAGTTAACTCGGCAGTTCCTCGTCGAAACTCCCGTCAACGCTTTTCCCGTACGTCGAGATGCGGCTCTTAGAGAATGCCGGCGACGATTACACCAAGCTGTCGGCCAGAATCACCGGCGCGGTGCGAGAAGTACCGATCGTTGTCGCACTTGGTGCAGTCGGAGCTGACAGTCAAATCTGTCACGCCGGTTTCGCGCGCATGCTCGGCAATCAGAGAGCGAAGATCGACATTGCCCCCTCGGTTCACCGGTTGACCAGTAAGTTGCTCTCGCACATCAGCGCTCACCTCGTAGCAACGCCCACAGATAGAGGGCCCCAGGTGAACCTTGATCTCATCCGGTGCAATACCGAGCCGCGCGAATGCGTTCAGACCGGCGTCGATTATCCGGGCAGAAGTCCCTTTCCATCCGGAGTGGAGCAGTCCCACGACACCTGAGTGGTGGGCCATGAAGATGGGCACACAGTCGGCAACGGACACCGCGAGCGCAATTCCACGCTCGGCCGCGACATGTCCGTCTGCCTCGCCTGTTCGGAGCAGTCCCTCCCATCCGCCACTGTGGGTCAGGACAGTTGAGCCGTGAACCTGTCGTCCGATCACGATACGTCGCGATTTGCCGGAGAGATCGTCCTGGAGGCGACTCCACCGTGACATGACTTCACCAACCGGTTCATCGCTCGAGAGGCTGAACGTCCCGGCATCGCGCGTGGTGGTGAATGCGCGGATGCCGAACGTTGCAAAGCCTTCGACTTCTTCCCTCGGAGTCAGCTCAGCTGCCGCCGTCACTTCCGCCGGTCTTCCACGCGCTCGACAGAAGCGCCAAGCTCGCGAAGCCGGTGGTCGATTCGCTCATAGCCACGCTCGATCTGGCCCACGTTGTTGATGATGCTTCGCCCTTCCGCGCAAAGGGCCGCAATGAGCAGCGCCATACCGGCCCGGATATCAGGTGAGTCGAGCACCGCTCCACGCAGCCGCGACGGACCAGCAACGAGCGCACGGTGCGGATCACAAAGGACGATCTTCGCGCCCATGGCAATCAACTTGTCGACGAAGAAGAGCCGGGACTCGAACATCTTCTCGTGCATCATGATGAGCCCTTCACACTGGGTCGCGGTCACAATTGCGATCGACATCGTGTCAGCGGGGAACGCCGGCCACGGCTGATCCTCCAGCTTGGGAACATGGTCACCCATGTCGGCCTGGATTTTCAGCGTCTGCTTCGCGGGGACGATGAGGTCATCGCCGTCTTCCTCGCAGATGATTCCCAGCCGCGCGAATCCCATGCGCGTCGATCGGAGATGTTCGATCCCGGCGTCCTTGATGCGAAGCTCTGAATGCGTGACAGCAGCGAGTCCGATAAACGAGCCGACTTCAATATGGTCAGGCCCGATTCTGTGCGTGACCTCCGACTTGCCGAGTGGTCTGCCGCCATGAATAGTGATGCAGTTTGTCCCGACACCCTCGATCTGCCCGCCGAGCGCGGTGAGAAACATCGCAAGGTCCTGGACGTGCGGCTCGCTTGCAGCATTTCTGAGGACAGTTTTCCCTGATGCCGCGCATGCTGCAACGAGCGCATTTTCCGTCGCCGTAACGCTGGGCTCGTCGAGGAAAACGTCGGCTCCACGAAAAGCCTTGACGGAAAGCCTTAGCAGTCCGTTCTCGAACGACACGTCGGCACCAAGCTGCTGCAGCGCGAGGAAGTGTGTATCGAGCCGGCGGCGCCCGATGACATCGCCCCCCGGAGGGGGCAAAGTGATTTCGCCGCATCGCGCGAGCAGGGGCGCAGCGAGCAGGATCGACGCGCGGATCTTCGCGCAAAGCGCGGGATCAAGATCCTTCGCAGTGATGTGCGCCGCTGAAATCCGAAGTGCGTTCGGGCCGGTCCATTCGATGCTCGCACCCACGGAGCGAATGAGCTCCATCAAGGTCTCGATGTCCCGGATGTGCGGGACATTCTCGAGATGGACGACGTTCTCGGATATCAACGCCGCCGCCACAATCGGCAGGGCCGCGTTCTTGTTGCCCGAAGGGCGGATGGTACCATGGAGGGTGCGCCCTCCCTCGACGACATACTGGACTGCTGGCATCTCTCTCATTGTTACCGGGAGGATTCAGGACTGCAAATGCGTCAGCTTGCTAACTTTAGACGCAGTTGCGCTAATATATCGCGCATAGCACTCTTCGTACCGTCACACAAACACTCATATGAGGCTGGCCCTACCCTTGCACAGATTACGCGCATGACGGCATGGCTGACGATGGGATCTGACTGGCTGCTTCAGGCAGCTGCGACGCTTCCCGACACTATCTACACGAGAGTGGTCCAGCCTGAAGCCACCACCTTCGAGAAGATAACGACATACGCGAGCGGTCTGGCGTCGGTCGCACTTCTTGTGCTGGCAATCGCGCTCGTTCCTGCGGCGTGGAATTTCCGCAAGAGCTATGCGAAGATAAGCAACATGCTGGATCGGATCTACGGCGATATCAACCCGCTCATGCGCCACGCGAGCACGATCGCCGACAACGTGAACTACATCACGACGTCGGTGCGGGTGGACGTGCAGCAGGTGAGCCAGACGATCGCCTCGGCGAACCAGAAGCTCGCTGCGTCTGTTGCGACGGCGGAGGATCGCATCAAGGAGCTCAACGCGCTGCTCGCCGTAGTGCAGGAAGAAGCGGAAGGCGCGTTCGTCACGACGGCATCGACGCTGCGCGGTGTGCGCACCGGTATTCATGAAGCATTCGAAAAGGAGGATGACCTGGATGGCAGATACATTGAAGACGGCACCGAATGGGAGAAGCCGCGCCCGCGCGTCCGTCCGCGAGACGAATCAGGAAGATGAGCGTGAACAGCAGTTCGACCTTCTGACCGCAGCCCTTCTGGGGGCAGCAGCCGGAGCGGTCATCACTCTTATTTTCCGCACTGGGCCGAGCGGGCGTCGCCCGATCGCCCCGATGCTGAGCGCGACCGGCAAGGGCGCGAAGTGGGCCGCGCTTGCAGGACTCGAAGGCGCGCGCTGGGCTGGCGACCGTGCTGCACCTGGCGCACGCTGGGCCGCAGAGCATGGCCGCGACGGTGCACGATGGGCTGGGGAACGGGCTGCCCGCGGCTACAAAGCCGCTCGCGACCGGGGCGAGGATCTCGCCGATGCAATTCCTGTAGACGACATTGCCGACTCGGTTCGCGAATACGTCGAAGGCGCTCGCGAGGCGATCAACGACGTGGTGCGCGCTGAGATGAACGACCTCCGCAAAGCAGTCCGTCGTCAGCGGAAGCGGATCGGTATCTAGTCGGCCCCGGCTGTCCCCGGGGCAGCCTCTGATGGGAGCACTCTGCCTGGTGGCGATTGCGTTCGTCGCAATCGCCCTCACGCCGGCGACCGCATACGCGTGGACCCCGGGGACTCATATCTTCCTCGGCGAAGCGATACTGCGCTCGCTGTCGCTCCTCCCCGCTAACATCGCCCAGATCATCGCCGCATTCCCGTACGATTTCCTGTACGGCAGCATCGCTGCCGACACCAGTATTGCCAAGAAGTACGCGGCTGCCGGACGCCACTGTCACTCCTGGAACGTCGGCCTGGAGATCTACGAAGAGGCGAAAGCGGAACCAATGCGCGCGTTCGGCCTCGGATATCTTGCGCATCTCGCCGCCGACACCGTCGCGCATAATTATTTCGTTCCCCACCAGCTTGCGATCACGTCGACTACCGCCGCGCTCGGGCATAGTTACTGGGAAAGCCGGATCGATACCCATGTAGGCGAGCGCTTCGCGCGGCGCGCCAGGGAGATAATCCTCCTCGACCATTCCGCGTCTGACGGTCACCTCGACAGGATTCTCAGCCCGACGATTTTTTCTACGCCAACCAACCGGCGAATATTCCGCGGCATGGTTTACGTGACCGACACCGAGTCGTGGCAGCGAATTTTTCAGATGGTGTCTGAGAAGAGCCGGTGGGACCTTCCGACTCATGAGGTCGGAGCATATATGGTCAGGTCATATGACTTCATCGTCGATCTGTTCAACAGGTTCGACTCTTCAGAGCCATATCTGCTCGATCCCTCCGGACTTCAGGCGCTTCGCGAAGCGAAGCGTGTCAGGCGTGCGGCGCTTCGTGCAGGCGACGAAGCGATTATAGCGGACAAGGCGAGAGCGTATTTCGGAATGCCGTCAACCACTCTCGCGTACGCAATGAATCTCGGCGAGCCGATTTATCCCGCGCCCGCGCGCGCCAGCAACAACTGATTCAGTTTTTTCGGGTCCGCTTTCCCGGCTGACTTTTTCATTACGAAGCCGACAAGCACTCCCTGCAGTTTCTTCTCGCCGGCGAAGTAGCGCCTGGCTTCCTCGGGATGCTCAGCGATCACTTCATCCAGCCAGACGGTAAGAGCGCCATCGTCGCCGACCTGCAGCAGGCCTTCTTCCATTGCAACCTGCGGAGCCGGCTTACCCTTCTCGAGCATCACCGCGAAGATCTTCTTGCCGGCCGCGTGGCTGACCAGTCCATCGCGAATCATCTTGATGAGCTGGGCAAGATCGGTTGGCCTTACCCGAAGGTCATCCGGTGTTGAACCGGTTGCGTTGAGCGCTGCCTGAACCTCGCCCATCACCCAGTTCGCAGCCGCCTTGGGCTCCCCGCTCTGGCGCGCAGTCCCTTCGTAATACGAGGCGATGCTCAGGTCTGACGTGACCTGCTCAATCTCATCTGCCGAAATCCCGTACTCCTCCGCAAACCGAATCTTCTTGTCCGCCGGCAGCTCGGGCACTTCCGCCTTTATTGACGCCAGCCATTCGGCGTGAAGGACCAGCGGTCCAAGATCCGGTTCGGGGAAATATCGATAGTCATGACTTCCTTCCTTGGTGCGACTCACTCTTGCTTCGTTGCGCGTCGCATCCCAGAGCAAAGTCTGTTGAACCACACGCTCACCGCGCTCAAGCAGCGCGCACTGCCGCGCAAACTCGAAATCGAGAGCGCGCTCCACTCCTGAAAACGAGTTCATGTTCTTCACTTCGGTCTTAGTACCGAACTCTGTCTGACCTTTGGGCCTCGCGCTGACATTCGCATCGACGCGCAGGCTGCCCTCTTCCATGCTCACGTCGCTCACTGCGAGATACTGCAGGATCTGCTTGAGCGTTCGAAGGTAGGCCCCGGCTTCTGCTGAAGATCGCATGTCCGGCTCGCTGACGATTTCGATGAGCGGCACTCCCGCTCTGTTGAGATCGATCGCGGTAGCACCGGGGAATCTGTCATGGAGGGACTTCCCGGCATCCTCCTCCATGTGAACGCGAGTCACTCCAACTTTTTTCGCACCGTCTGCCGTGACTATGTCGATGCTTCCACCGGTTGCCAGCGGCTGGTCGAACTGCGAGATCTGATAACCCTTGGGAAGATCCGGATAGAAGTAGTTCTTTCTCGCAAAGATCGATACAGGGTGCAGCTCGCAGCCGAGCGCGATTGCAGCACGCGCGGCAAGCTCGACGGCTTTTTCGTTGAGGACCGGAAGAGCCCCCGGCAACGCAAGGCATATCGGACACGTGTTGGTGTTCGGCGCCGCGCCGAAATCTGTCGAGCAGCCACAGAACGCCTTGCTGCGCGTCCTGAGTTGCACGTGCACTTCAAGACCGACGACCATTTCCCACTCGGCGGCGCTCACTGGTGTGCCTCCGGTCCGAGTGCCTCTTCGAGTGCGTACGCAACACGGAACATCATCGCTTCATTGAAATGACCGGCTATTATCTGGCCGCCGACCGGCAGTCCGGCCACTCTGCCGATCGGGAGTGACATGGCAGGAACGCCCGCGAGATTTGCGGTAACTGTAAAAATGTCGCTCAGGTACATCTCGTACGGATCTGTCACTGCGCCAATGGGAAACGCCGTGCTTGGGGTCGTTGGCGTGAAGAGAGCGTGGATGCCGTTGCCGAACACGCTCTGGAAATCCCGCGCGATCAAGGCCCGCACTGCCTGCGCCTTCTTGTAGTACGCATCGTAGTATCCTGCCGAAAGCACGTAGGTCCCGAGCAGAATCCGGCGTGTCACCTCGGGGCCGAATCCCTCGGAGCGCGTCTCAGCGAACATTTCCCTGAGGCTTCCGTTTCTCGCTGCGCGCGTGCCGAACCGGACACCATCGAATCTCGCCAGGTTCGACGAAGCTTCCGCCGGCGCGATGATGTAGTACACGGGAATCGCCAGCGGGGTGTGCGGTAGCTTTACGTCAACTATTTCTGCACCGAGTGACTTGAGAGCGTCTATCGATCGAAGGCAGAGGTCCCTGATCCCCTCGTCGAGATTTTCCGGGAAATATTCTTCAGGAACGCCGATCCGCATCCCTGCGAGCGGGGCCGGCGATGTTGCCTGCGACACGAACTGATCGCGATACGATCCCACGACGTTCGCTGAGCTCGTTGAGTCCTTCGAATCTTCACCCGAGATGATCTCCATCGCGAGCGCCGCGTCGTCAACGTTGCGAGCCATGGCGCCGATCTGATCGAGCGACGATGCGAACGCTACGAGCCCATAACGACTGACTCTGCCGTAAGTTGGCTTCACCCCGACAACACCACAGAAAGACGCAGGCTGCCGTACTGATCCACCGGTTTCGGAGCCGAGCGCAATCGGCGTGATGCCTGCAGCGACGGCTGCTGCCGATCCGCCGGAGGATCCGCCGGTGACCCGCGTGACGTCGAGCGGGTTTCGCGCCGCTCCGTATGCGCTGTTCTCAGTTGACGAACCCATCGCGAACTCGTCCATGTTCGTCTTCGCCGTGACGATAGCGCCCGCTTCGCGCAGCCGCATTACGGCGGTCGCTTCATACGGGCTCACGTACCCCGCGAGAATTTTCGACGCACACGTCGTCGGCAGCTCGAGAGTCGCGATATTGTCTTTCACGCTGACGGGCACTCCGGCCAGCGCACCGCCCTTCCCCGCCTTTGCGATTCCCGCAGCGAGAGATTCGGCGTCGCGGACGGAAAGTTTTTCGTCGCTCCACAGGATCACGTTGAGTGAATCGCTCCCCGCACGAACTTCAGTGGCCCGCGCGAAGCTGGCCTTCACTGCATCGGAGGGCGAGATCCCGCCTGAGCCAACCCGAGCCGCGATCGCGGTGGCAGTGAGAGATGTGAAGTCTGTGGTGTTCATGGCGTTGTTTCGCCGCCATCTTCGTGCGAAGCCAGTCGCGGCACAATGAACAGGCCGTCGCGCATCGACGGAGCAAACGACTCCCGTGGACGAGTGAGCCCGAGCGGTCCACTCGAATCTGATCGAAGCGGAGTGCTGTCGACCGGCTTCGCTACGTGTTTTTCGATGTCGGCGGTATTCACCTTCGCGAGCTCGTCCATGTGACCGAGTATTTCGTTGAGCTCAACAACGAGGCCGTCGAGGCGCTCGGCGTCGACAGCGAGCCGCGCAAGCTCGGCGACATGCCGCACATCATCGTGCGTTACTGCCATCAGGGCTGACCTTTCTCGAGAGTGGTGTATGCAAGCTTGATAGTCTTGCGGCCAACGTTGGCGTCGTCGAATTCAATGACTGCCTTCACATCGCGGCCGCTACCGGAGACTTCCTCGATGCGGCCGGAGCCGAACAGCTTGTGATGAATGCGCTCGCCTTTCGAATATGCAGGTGATGACTCTTCAACGACCGGCTTGCCGCCGCGCCATGCCGGCACCTCGTGCGAACGCCGGGTCGGTCCACCGCGCCACGCAGTCTGGCCGAACATCGACTCCCGGCCGGAGTCTCGCGAAAGGCTGTCGCGCGAAAACATCATCCTGCCACTCGCGCGAACCTTGATGGTCTTTCGCTCGTCGAGCATCCCTTGCGGTATGTCCGAGAGGAAGCGTGATCGCAGTGACTGCATCACCTGCCCGTTTCTTCGCCGGCTTTCCGCGAACGACATGTAAAGCTTTCGCTCGGCACGCGTTATACCCACGTAAAACAGCCGACGTTCCTCCTCGAGTTTTTCCGGATCTTCCATCGAGTTCAGCGTTGGAAAAAGTCCATCCTCGAGGCCAGTCACGAACACGACAGGGTATTCGAGGCCTTTCGCGTTGTGAAGTGTCATCAGGCTCACGGCGTCTGCGTTGGGGTCGAGCGCATCCACCTGGGCGATGAGCATCGCGCGCTGAAGGAAGTGATCGAGCGGCGTGAGCCCGACTTCGCCCCCGTCATCGATGACCGTTTCCGTCGCGCCATCGATCAATGCAGCGACGTTCTCAGCACGGTCGCGCGCCGTCTCCGGCGAGTCGGCTTGCAGATAGTCGCCATAACGAATCGCATCGACGAGCTCGCGAAGCAGCTCGTCAACACTCGATTCGACAGCGCGGCGGCTGAGGCCGGCGATCAGTGACGCAAACTCACCAAGCCCTGCCTGGGCTGCGCCCCTGAGCCCGCTCAGCAGATCAGGTCGCGATGCGGCCTCGAGCATCGGGACACCAGCTTGTCGAGCGATCCCGGCAAGAGCCTCGATAGTCGTGTCGCCCAGCTTTCGCCGCGGCACCGACACTGCGCGCCGAAATGCCTCGTTGTCGGATGGATTTGCGATGAGTTTGAGATAGCTCATCAGATCACGGATTTCCTTGCGATCATAAAACCGGACTCCGCCGACGAGGCGGTATGGGATAGTCGCTTTGCGCAACGCATCCTCGAGCGGCCGGCTTTGCGCGTTGGTGCGGTAGAGAATGGCAAACTCGCGGAGCTCGCGTTTTTCCATTGCCTGTCGCGACCGAATCTCGTCGATGACCATGTCGCCTTCATCACGCTCGTCGAGCGTTGAATAAAGAGTGACCTGTTCGCCGCCCGGCCTGGTCGCGCGGAGAGTCTTGCCACGACGCCCTTCGTTCGCGCTGATCGCGACGTTTGCGACCTCGAGAATCGAAGGCGTCGATCGGTAGTTCTCTTCGAGCTTCACAACGCGCGCGTTCGCAAACTCCTTCTCGAAATCGAGGATGTTCCGGATGTCCGCGCCGCGCCATCCATAGATCGACTGATCGTCATCACCAACGACCGCAACGTTTCCGTGCCCCGCACCGAGCAGTTTGATGAACTGAAACTGCGCCCGGTTGGTGTCCTGATATTCGTCGACAAGGATGAATTGAAATTTGGAGCGGTACCGCTCGAGCACGTGCTCATTCTGCCGAAGTACCTGAACCGGCAGCGTCAGGAGATCGTCGAAGCTGACCGCATTTGCGGACCGAAGTGCGGGCTCGAGCTCCGAGTACACCGCGGAAGCAGCGCGGGATAAAGGATCGAGCGCAACCTGCTGAAATTCGGCCGGCGTGACCAGAGCGTTCTTCGCGTCAGAGATAACGGCGGATATCGATTTCGGCGTCCACTGCTTGGGTGAAACACCGACGCGATCCATCACCCGTTTGATGGCGCCGAGCGAATCATCTTCATCGTAGATCGTGAAGTTCGGGGTGCGGCCGACGAACTGCGCGCTGCTGCGAAGCATACGCGCTCCGATCGCGTGAAACGTTCCGCACCACATCCCCTTGAGGTCCGTTTTCACCAGCTTCCCGATGCGCTGGCGCATCTCGCCTGCTGCCTTGTTTGTGAACGTGACAGCGAGGATGCGCGACGGGTCCACGCCGTGATGCTGCACGAGGCGCGCAATGCGCGTCGTCAACACGCGTGTCTTACCTGAGCCGGCCCCTGCGATTATCAGGAGCGGGCCTTCATAGTGCAGTACTGCTTCGCGCTGTGCGGGGTTGAGCCGAGCAAGTTGCTCGGCGTCACCGGAAGAGGCGGAAGATCCGGTGACATCCATCGTTTCAATCATCAACTCAAGATAATATCGAACGTCGCTCCACGTTCAGACGGTGTGTGGAGCAATTCGCCGCCGTGATTGTCCCTGACGATCCTGCGGGCGAGCGGAAGTCCGATGCCCCATCCGTGCGCCTTCGTGCTGAAGCCAGCCTCGAAGATTCGTTTCCCAAGCTCACGCGGGACACCCGGGCCGTCATCACTGACACGTACCCGGACGCGGCCCTCCGGCAATGCCGTCGCCGACATCTCTACCTGCCCATCGCGACCGGCAAGCGCGTCGATTGCATTCTTCGTCAGCGACTCTATCGCCCACTCGAGCAGCACTGAGTCGCCGCTGACAGTGAGATTGTCGCCTTCCTTTTTGCAGACTATCGTCACCCGCTGGGCGAGAGTCGGCACGCGAGCGCGGAAATAGGTCCCGACTGTCTCGACGAGCTCGCCAAGGTCAACCTTTTCCTTTCTTGGCGGGCGGCCGATTCTCTCGAACCGGTTGGCCACGCGCTTCAGGCGCTCGAGGTCCCCATCCATATGGTTCAAGGCACTCTCGGTCATTTCGTCGCCGCCCGCGTCGCGCAGCAGCTCGATCCAGCCGCTCATGCTCGAAATTGGAGTGCCAAGCTGATGAGCGGATTCGCGCGCCATGCCCGCCCAGATCTGCTCCCTGTCTGCTCGCCCCCGGGTTCTCAATGCGTAAGCCCCCGCAAGGAGAAACATTCCAATTAGCAGGGACTGCAGCAGCGGGATGATCCTGAGCCCACGCACAAGCGAGGTATTACCGAAATGGACGGTGCCGGCATCCCCCTCCGCAATAGGCCTGTTCTGCCGATCGAGCGCGCGGATGAACTCACGCATCTCGGGAGAATCGATCGGAAACTCACGCGGCAGGTTCGCCGTGTCCGTCGGACGCCCGGTTTCGTCTGTGATCACGAGCGGGACGCCCGATTCCCGAATGTGACGCGAGAGATCGAGCAATGCCGTGTTGGCTGCGTCGGCGCTCGGGTCGTTGAGCCCGTCGTAGACTCGCGCGTGCATCAAGCCGACGCGCGACGCCTCACGTCTCAGCTCACGAACGATGCCCTGCGTGTAAACGACGTACCAGACGAGCAGCGCCGCCACGCAGACTGATGCGAAAGTAACCGGTGCGAGCCGGCGCACCGATCAGCCCAGCTTGTCTGTGCCCAGGTACGGACGCAGTACTTCTGGCACTTCGACTGTGCCGTCCGCATTCTGGTAATGCTCCAGGATCGCTGCTATTACCCGGGGGAATGCAACGCCCGATCCGTTCAGGGTATGCACGAAGCGCGGCTTGCCACCCGCGGCCGGGCGATACCGGATGTTCGCTCGCCTCGCCTGAAAATCCGTGAAGCAGCTGCAGGAAGAGACCTCGAGCCACGCTTTCGCGCCAGGCGCGTAAACTTCCAGGTCGTAGGTCTTGGCGCTCCCGAACCCCGTATCTCCCGCAGCCAGCAACGTCACACGGTAAGGAAGCCCGAGCAGTTGGAGGACTTTCTCCGCTTGAAGCGTGAGGACTTCCAGCTCAGCGAAAGATGTTTCGGGGAGCGCATACCTGACCAGCTCGACCTTGTCGAATTCATGGACTCTGATGAGGCCGCGAGTATCCTTGCCGTGTGCGCCCGCTTCTTTCCTGAAACACGGAGTGAACGCGGTCATTGCCTTTGGAAGGTCTGATTCCGCGAGCAATTCGCCTGCATGCAGGTTGGTAAGCGGTACTTCGGCGGTAGGAATCAGAAACAATGACTCGCCCGCAATGCCGTACATGTCGTCCTCGAATTTCGGTAACTGCGTCGTGCCGGTCATCGAGGCGCGATTGGCGACGATCGGCACCCACACTTCCTCGTAGTGATGCTGAGTCGTGTGAAGATCGAGCATGAAATTCATCAGCGCGCGCACCAGCCGCGCGCCAGCACCTCGAAACACGATGAAGCCTGAGCCGCTGATCTTCGCCCCGCGCTCGAAATCAATCAGTCCGAGGCTGACCCCGACTTCCCAGTGAGGCTTGACGTCGGCATCTTCGCGCGGCGTGCCCCATGACCTGATGTGGCGATTATTTTCTTCCCCGCCTTCGGGCACGTCGCCGAGCGTCACGTTCGGAATTTCCAGCAACGCAAGCTCGAGCTCGGATTCGAGCTCGCCAAGCTCACCCTCCAGTCCGGCAATCTCCTCACCGAGAGCGCGTGATTCGACGAGCAGGCTCTCGGCGTCTTCCCGCTCCCGCTTCCTCCTGGCAACTTCCTGGGTGATTGCATTTCGCGAGGCCTTCCGCTCCTCGACGGCCTGAATCAGGGCCCGGCGATCGACGTCGACGCGCTGCGCCCGATCTATATACGGCGCAAGCGTGTCCAGCTTCCCACGCCGGCGCATGCCGTCACGAAGCTCTTCGACATGCTCCCGGACCATGCGCAGGTCGTGCATATGTCAGCGCGACGGGATGCCGGACTCGAAGGACCTGAAACCGCAGTTGGGGTCGAGCACCGCGGTTACCCTCATCGCGCGGCTTTCCGTCGCAATCGAGTCGACCACGAGCTTCGTGTAGATATACGGTGAGATATTGAACTGGCAGGCATCGCCAGCCCCGTTGCGGATCGCCTGGGCAACGAAGACTTCCCCGGGGGACACAACCAGGGCCGAGTCGGCATAGACACCTGAGGGGGCGATGTCGAGATCGTCAAACGCTCCCGGCACCTTACGCAGGCCCACGCGGCGCGCTGAGTTGATCAGCGTCACCACCTTCTGCACGGGATAGATGATCACCTTGCCCTGCCCATCGAGGTCGAACGCAACGTCGAAATTGGCGTTTCCGTCTACTCTTACGGTCGACCGGACATAGGTATTGATGCCGCTTGGATAAGCCGCAGGCGTCCCGGTCAGCGCAAAGACGTCATAAACGTCCTCAACGGTAGGAAGCTGCGCCTCGAGCAAATTCGGATCGTCGCAGGCAGTGAGAATGGAGGCGCAGGCGACCAGCGCCAGCGCGAGTTTACGAGAGGTCATAACCTGCATTGAAGGAAGTGGGACGACAGTGCCGTCCCGGTTTCGATAATACCTTGTAACTCGTGGCAGTTCAAGCGAATACGCTTGACTAGATTTCCAGCGATGTCCAGATTCGCAACACTTTTCACGGGAGCCTGATGCCGACCATTCGCGACCTTACTGTCGCCATAAGACGACGTCCCGGCATCGAGGCGGTCGTAGTGCTCGGACGCGATGGGCTCCTCATCGACAGCCAGGCTACAATAGATCTCGATGCTGAAGGTTTGGCAGCGCGGGTACCCGGAATCGTTGCCTCCGCCGATGAGATCGGCGTGACCACCGGAAAGGGCCCGATGCGGATTGCGCTCATCGAGCAGGAGAACGGGTTCGCCATCGTCTCATCTGTCGGCGACGACGCGCTTCTCTGCGTCCTTACGACTCCTTCTGCAGACCTCGGCAGCCTGTTATACGAGGTGCGGAGACACCGTGAATCAATAGCGCGACTCTTCTAGGCAAATGATGCAGACGCAAGAAAAGCACATACTCGTCGCCGACGACGAAGCACACATTGGCCGTATCATCAAGATCAAGATGGAACAGGGCCCGTTTCGGGTAACGCTGGCCTTCGACGGCCAGGAGGCCCTCGACGCACTCGAGCAGGAAGAAGCGATCGACCTGGTGGTACTCGACCTGATGATGCCAAGGCTCAGCGGCCTGGACGTCCTTGACCGCATAAGATCAAGCGAAAAATGGAAGGACCTGCCATGCATCATTCTCACCGCAGCAGGCCAGGAGGAATACGAGCGCGACGCGCGTGAAGGCGGTGCGACAGGTTTTCTCACAAAACCCTTCAGCCCGAAAAAGCTCTATGCCCAGATCGCAAAGCTGACCGGGGTCGAAACCGAAGAACCGGCCGGAGAGGATTGATGAATCGGTGGGTCGTAGTGCTGGCAGGTGGAGTTGGGTCGCGGTTCTGGCCCCTCAGTACGCCCAGCCGCCCCAAGCAGCTCCTGCCACTCGTCAATGAGAATCCACTGCTCGTAAACACGATGGAGCGACTCGCGGAAGTCGCGCCTGCTGATCGCACGTTGATTCTCACGAATGCGACCCTCGTCGAGCCTATTCACGCTGCGATCCCGTCGATACCCATCGAGAACATCGTCGCCGAGCCGAAGCCTGCTGGCACGGCAGCGGCACTGACATGGGCTGCACGCGAGATCGAACGGCGGAGCGGCAGCGAGTCGACGATGATCTGCGTACATGCCGACTGGGCGATCGCCGACGACGCGGGCTTTCGCGCTGCGTTGATTGCCGCCGAACGAGTGGCGATGGAAGAACATGCGCTCGTTACTGTAGGAATAATCCCGACCCGCCCTGATCCAGGCTTTGGGTACATCCAACCTGGTGCAGAAACCGGGAGCGGCGCTCGCGAGGTCATCAGGTTCGTAGAGAAACCCGAGCGTTCGCGCGCCGAATGGATGCTGCATGAAGGGTACCTGTGGAACTCGGGAATCTTCGTGTGGCGCGTAGGCGATTTTCTGGATGAGGTGCGCGCGTTGACACCCGAGGTCTCTGGTGCTCTTGCTACCAGGGCAGAACATGGACTTGCGGCTTTCTTCGACGCGGTCACACCGGTTTCCGTGGATAACGGCGTGCTCGAGCGCAGCAGTCGCGTTCGCGTTGTCGCAGGTGATTTCGGCTGGGATGACGTTGGGACCTGGACTGCTCTCCGGCGCGTCAAGCCTGAGGACGACAGCGGCAACGTCGTAAGCGGACGCGTGTTCGCACTGGAGGCGAGCGGCAACGTCGTACATAGCGAAGGAAACGTCGTCGTGCTTTACGGCGTCAGTGATCTCGTCGTTGTAGCACGAGGCGGACTTACACTCGTAACGACGGCAGACAAGGCGACAGATTTGAAGACCCTCATCGATTCCCTTCCCAGCGACCTCCGCGACCTGACGTGAAGCGGCTATACCTCTACGATGATTTGAAGGCACGTAGCTTCGCCCCGTTCGCGCTGACGCGACCGGTTTCCGAGCTGCGCGCCGGGGCCGAGCTCATCAGGCTTCGATGGGAGCGGGCAGCGGCAAACAAGGCCTACGGTTTCATCAGCTCTCCGCACCTCGCGGATTTCGCCGAGTTCGACTCGCCGCCCGCGGTAAGCAATGACGCGACAGCGCCTGCCGGCTCGGTGATCGTGAACTCGAGATTCGTGGTCTCGCTCGATGCGCGACTCGACGACACGAGCGGCGCCTTCATCGCCGACGGCTTGATCTGCGGTGTCAGGCTGAGCAAGTCGGCAGATATCAGCGGCCTGCTCGATGGATCACAGGATCTCGAGAGCTTCCTGAATCCGGATGTGGTACCGACCAAGTTACCCGGACGCTGGCTTCGCGAAATCTGGAACCTCGTCGGCGATCTTCAAACACAGCTGGGTGAAGACATCCCGCTGATCGGATCACTGCTGTCAGGCGCGGCGATCGAGAACGCCACCGTTATAGGTAAGCACAGCATTTACCTGGAGACGGGAGCGCAGATCGAGCCTTTCGTGGTGCTCGATGCCTCCGATGGGCCCATACTTATCAGGCGCGGCGCGACGATCGCTTCGTTCACGCGAATTTTCGGCCCGACATTCATCGGCGAGGACACGCAAGTCGTAGGCGATTCGATTCGCGGATGCTCCATCGGCGACGTGTGCAAGGTGCGCGGCGAGATCTCGTCGACGGTCATGCTCGGCCATTCCAACAAAGGCCACACGGGATTCGTTGGCAACAGCTATCTTGGCCGGTGGGTGAACCTTGGTGCAGGAACAACTACGAGCAATCTCAAGAACACCTACGGACCTGTGGCGCTGTGGACACCTGACGGCAGCCGTGACACCGGACTCCAGTTCCTCGGGAGCCTGATCGGGGATCACGCGAAGCTTGGAATCGGTACCATGCTGACCACGGGATGTGTCGTTGGAGCGGGCGCGAATGTTTTCGGCGCCAACTTGACGCCGAAGGTCGTGCCGCCGTTTGCCTGGGGTGAGCGGGAGCCGTGGTCACACAATGATTTCGAACGGTTCTGCGAGGTGACTGAAAGAATGATGGAGCGGAGGCACGTGAATCTTGAGCGGAAAACGAGGGCGCAGCTGGAGGCGGCTTACCGGCTCAGCGGAGACCCGGCTTGAAGCTCTGCGTGCTTGGCAGCGGCAGCAGTGGCAACGCCGTTCTCATGCAGTCTGGCCACACCCGAATTCTCATCGACGCGGGCTTCGGTCCACGCGCTATGGCGAAACGCCTGCTCTCTGTCGGCGTAAATCCGGGGTCGATCGAGGCTGTCGTAGTCACTCACGAGCACACCGACCACATCAAGGGGGCGCAATCCGGCGCGAAACGCTGGGGCTGGCAGGTTTACGCGACTGCTGGAACGCAGGCCGCATGCGTGTCACTGTCCGAGTCTGGAGCGAAAACGCTTAGTGCCAACCGTCCGGTCAGGATTGGCGACATCGAGATCAGCCCTGTCTCCATATCGCATGACGCCACAGAACCCGTTGCGGTGATCGCTACTGATGCGACGAACGGTATCAGGGCGGCCATCGTTTACGACCTCGGTATTATCACCGAAAGCGTGCAGCGCGCTATCGAACTCGTCGATATCCTCGTGATCGAGTCGAATCACGACGGTGAAATGCTCAGAAACGGGCCCTACCCCTTGATGCTCAAGCGCAGGATTGCAGGGAACCACGGTCATCTCGGCAATCGCGCCGCGGGTGTCGCAGCAGCGACATGCGCACACAGGGGGTTATCGCACGTTGTGCTCGCGCATTTGAGCGAGACCAACAACACTCCGCGCGTCGCTACCGAGGCGATGCGGCGCTCACTGTCGAGGACGGCCTTTTCCGGCAGCGTTGTCGCAGCCCGCCAGGACACGCCGTCACCGGTTGTGGGCGCTACCAGGTCGACCTCGTTCAGTGCAGTCCAGTTGTCCCTCGGCATCTGAATGGGGGCGGCGCACTAAAGCGTCGCGCAGGAACGGGGTGCACCATAAGTTTCAGCCGTGCGCGCATCCGTCATCATCACCACGTACAACCAGCCCGAGCAGCTCGAGAAGGTGCTGTGGGGCTACGGTGCCCAGATGGGCGCCGACTTCGAGCTCATTGTAGCGGATGACGGCTCCGACCTGTCCACGACTGAAGTCATAGACAGGGTTTCACAAGCTGCCGGTCTCGACGTTCAACATATCTGGCACGAACACCGCGGATTCAGAAAAACTGAAATCCTCAATCGTGCGATAGTCGCCGCGCGCGCCCCTTACCTGATTTTTTCTGATGGCGATTGTATACCCCGCGACGACTTCGTTGCCACCCACGAGCGGCTCGCGGAACCGGGTTTCTTCCTCTCCGGCGGATATCTCAAACTTCCGCGGGACGTAAGCGCCAGGATCACTGTGGCGGATGTAAGGTCTGGCGATGCGACCCGACCGGAGTGGCTTCGCGACCGCGGCTGGCATCCCGGCAAACGCGCGCTCCGATTGCTCCGCGCGAAACCGGTTGCTTCGCTGCTCGACGTAATCACGCCGACGCGCCGCACATGGAATGGCCACAATTCATCGGCGTGGAAGGATGCAGTGGTTGCAGCTAACGGGTTCGACCTCGACATGGGATACGGCGGGCTCGATCGCGCTCTCGGCGAGCGCTTGATGAATGCAGGAGTGCGAGGACGGCAGGTGCGACACCGGACGCCGTGCCTCCACCTGTATCACGAGCGGCCGTACGTGGACCGTGAGAAGTGGAAGCGCAACCATGAGATCCGGCATCGGATACGGCGAAATCGTGAAACCAGGGCCGTGCAGGGCATCGCCGAAATGCCCGCTGACGATTCCCTGCTGATACGCAGGCCTGGGGAGTTACTCGAATCAGGGAGAGAGACAGCGATCGCTCGCTGAGGGCGGCGATAAAGTGCAAGCCAGGGTCCGCCCGGAAGGTGCCCTCTCCAACTCCGGGCACTTCTAAAACTGCTTTCCCCGTGTACCGCCGGCCTCGTTCTACACGTAGACATGCTGGAACTACACGGGGAAAGGAGTTCTTGAAGTCCCAGGAGTTTTTGAAGGGGATGCCGGCGTGCAACGCAGTGGATTCCGATGCCTCAAAGTTCTTTGTCTGGGGTGACAACCAGAATGGACTCCCGCCTACGCCGTTCCGCGGTTTCCAAAAGAGACCCGATGATGCTGATCCTGCACACATCGTCTGCCAATCCGGTTGACCTTCGGCTTCCTGCTACTGCGAAACGCCGGCTCCGAGCTCCGCGTCGAACTCGCGCCGGATCGTAGCGAAGAGTTCCATGATGTCGCCCTCGTTCGTCCTGAAGCCGAGCGTGCACATGCGAAGCGAGAACTTCCCCGCCAGTTTCGTCGAGGAAATAAGGAACCGCCCACCGGCGACTACTCTCGCGTTGATGCGCTCGTTGATAGCGTCGAGCTCTGCCTCCGTCAAACCCGCCGGGTGCGCGCGGAAGCACAGAATACCGAATTGCGCGGGACACAATATCTCGAAGTCACGCGAGGCCCCTACGAGCGATTCCATGAGCCGTGCACGCTCGATCGCATCCTCGATTGCCCCTGCAATGACGTCGGTCCCGAAATATTTCACCGACGTCCATATCTTCATCGCGCGGGAATAGCGTGTGAGCTGCACTCCGCGGTCGGCAAAAGTCACTTCCTCTCCGCCCGGTTCGACGTCCTTCAGATACTCGGGCCAGATGCGGAACGCTGATGTAAGTGTTGCTGCATCACGAACCATGAGACAGCCGCATTCGAAAGGAACGAAAAGCCACTTGTGAGGATCAAGCGTGACGCTGTCGGCGCGCTCCATACCGCTCAGCAGCCTCTTGCCTTCATCAGTGAGAACGGCGAAGCCACCATATGCTGCATCGATGTGAAGCCAGATTTTCTCCGCTTCGCATTTGTCGGCAACAGCGTGCAGATCGTCGACTGATCCGGTATTCGTGGTGCCAGCGCTTGCGACCACCATACATGGCGTCATTCCGGCATCACGGTCAGTCTCAATCAGATACGCGAGTTGCCGCGTGTCGATCCTGAAGAGCTCATCCACGGGGACAATGCGGATATTCTCACGCTTCAACCCGGCGACCCATGCTGCGCGCAGTACCGACGAGTGTGCCTGAGCGGATGCGTAGACTGTGAGGTTGGATATTTCCGCTCCGTTCTCGCTTGACCGGTGCCGAGCTGCAACCATCGCTGTGAGATTGGCTGCAGAGCCGCCCGATGTCAGTAGTCCTGTCGACCCTTCGGGCATTCCGACCCAGCTTCGGATCCATTCGAGAACCACCATCTCGATCTGGTTCGGACCGGCTGCAACTGGCCACACACCCGCGTAAAAGTTGTATCCGGTCGCGATCCAGTCACCGAGCAGCGCAGGAAACGTCGGGCAGCTCGGCACATACGCCATAAAGCCAGGATGCGGCTCGCGCGCATGATATGGAAACACGCTTTCTCGAAGCGTCGCCACGATTGAATCGAAATCAGTTGGCCCACGGGGTGCCGGAGCCATCAGCAACTCGTTCAGCCTGGAGCGTGGAATCGACGCGATGACCGGCTCTTCCCGGATGTTCGACAAGTGGCGAGCTACGAGGTCGGTCACCTGATGACCGAGTCGCTGCATCGTCTCGAAGTCGAGATCAAGAGGTGAGCGATCCAATGCGGCAACCGATGCTTCTGCAGGTACCTCAGGCCCCACCGGCAAGACTATCTGGCGCGAAACGGGATGGAGTACTCGCGATTATCCCACGCAAGCTTGAGGACTCCGCCCGTTCCCGATGACAGCACGCTTATGGTAAACTGCTCGACAGGCTGGGCCAGAGCAGACTGCATCATGTCGAGACGCACTACATCGCGCGCAGCGTCGTACTGGGTTCCCCACTGTCCTGTCTGCAAATTGATAATGAGCTTGGTCCCGGTCGCAGTTGGCAGCGACCACAGCGTGTACTTCCCTGCGGGAATCACCGTTGTGCCGAACACGAGTTCCGCTGTCGTCGTGAATCCGGTGGCGCCGTCAGCGCCCGTGCGCCACGGCTCGCCCCACTTGACGATGTTGCCCCAGATTTCGCGTCCGCGTTTCGACGGCCGGCTGTACACGACCTCGACTGCGGCAGTTCCAATCTGCGCCTTCACAGTATCGCGTGGTGACATCCGGCCGGCGCGTCCGCGAGCAGTCTCGGCCGCGGCCCAACTCTGGACTCGAGCGTCGAAGTCAATTCCCGAAGCGCGATGGGTTCGCGTCTTTATTGTTGTCGCAGTTGCGTCGATTGCATTGATCTTCCCCTCTGCATCAACCGTGGCTATCTCGATCCAACCGCCCGGGTAGCTACTCGCGAAAACGACGGTATCGCGAGAGCGCCGAAACAGGGAGATGGTGGAGTTATCGCCGAAGGCCGCCCCAGGTGTCGACAATTTGAGGCTGTCGCTCAATGGAGAGTGAAGCTGCAGAATCTGTTCGTATAAACCAGCGGCTGCCGGAAACGTTGGTACTCCCGGGACAGCCAGCCCCGAAAACGCACGAGTCCTGGAACTCACGGTGTCGGGACGTCCACCGCGCTGGATCTCGATTGTTGCGGTCGAATCCCGGATAAGCGTCACGGCTGAAGACGCCGGCGGGGCCGTCGGATCCGCACCCGGGCGACGCGTCGAGACGGACATTCCCCTGAACCTTCCCGCACTGAGGTCTGCTACATAGTGAATCACCTGCACCTGCGGATAGCGAGAGAGTATGTCACCCTCGAGCCTGTTGGCGGTACGCGTGTAGCGCTCGATCGCAACGGTGTCGGACCCAAGCATCGATACGAACGTGCCTGACACCGATGCCACCTGAGCGTCAACGGTCGTTGCGACCGCGAAGAAACACGCGATTAAAAATTTGCTTGCTGACATGACCGGACCTGAGGGTTGGCGAGTGGTTCAGAAGCAGCATAGTGTCGCCATGCGCAGCGGGACGCAACTAACTGCTGCCCGATCCATCCTTCCCGCTCCACAACGGAACGGCAAGCCCGCCGGCGTCCTCATAGAATCTTACGTGCCCAGGTGCGTACATCTTCACCAGGAGCAGTATCTGTCCCGTGTGGGTGGAAAAATGCTCGACCACGTGGTAGATCGCGCCCAGTACTGAGGTGTCCCTGCCCTGGATGTAAACGCGGCGCGCAAGGTCGGATTCCGACAGGGTCGAAAATATCGCGTCCGCATCCTTGACTGCAGATTCAAGAAGAGCGAGGAGCTCTGCTGCCGGAGCCCCGTCCACAGCCGCGAACTCTGACGAACGATCTCGCACGTCAGGCGCTCCACCGATGCCGCATACCACCCACTGTCGAATGTTGCCGGCGAGGTGAAGCAGAAGATTTCCGACGCTGTTCGACTCCGGACCCGGCCGTCGCCAGATCACTTCACGTGGAAGCGGTGCGACGGCAAGGCGGATCTTAGTCGGATACTCGTAGGCGAGATAGTAACTCGACCGCTCAAGGAAACTCGTTCCGCTCATGCGGAATAATCTATTCAACCACCGAGATTGATACCGGGGTCGAGAGATAGATCACCTTCTCCTGGCGACGCGAATGCAGTATTCGCATGAACCAGTTCTCTCCCTTCCACCCTCCGCCGTGCTCCATCACCCAGCGGCCGAGTTGAGTGACGTCATCAGGAGCCATGCGCAGGCATCCGTGCGAATCCGCTGAGCCAAGGCTCGCGATGTCACCCGTGCCGTGGATGTAATAGTCCGGTTCCTTGAAGAAGATCTTCACCACTTTCATCGGGTTGGCAGGATCGCCCGGCGCCTTGGCAGTTTTTTTCCTGGCCCATTCTGAATCGGGCGGTCGCCAGCTCGGGTTCCACGTCAGCTTCTTGATCGTGAACGACCCGCGCGGAGTCGGGTACGGGTCTTTGCCGTCCGCGATATCGAACATCGTCAGGACACTGTCGCCATCGTAAACGTAGAGAATCTTGTCAGACAGATCCGCGACGAGCCGCATTGCGGGCTCTTCGGCGGCCCGCGCCGGCAGTAGGGTTTCGCCTGCCGCCATCCCTCCCAGAACAACGAAGGCAGCCAGTGCTGCGGCGCTCTTAAGTGATTTGTTTGCAAGCTTTTGCATCGCTTTACCTTTCCTTGATTTGATCAATTTGAACAGGCACAGAATGCAAACGACGGACCAGATGTTTTACCGGCTCATGACAGCCGGAATCAGCTCCTCTTCAAGGAGCCGGTGAAGCTCCCGGTTATGCCCGCCGTCACGAGCTGTCTCTGCATCGCTGGTCATCACAACCACCAGCTCGACGGCTCGGCACAACGAAGATGAATTGCCCTCCGTAGCCCCATGCGTAGTGAATATCGTGGCCCTGTGCACTTCGCTTCCACCACCCGTAGCCGTAGCTATTTCCGTTGAACGGAGAGGTTGTGCGGGCGACGAACGAGCTATCGATCCAGCTTGCCGGGATTATCTGCTTTCCGTCACGCTGTCCGCGACGGAGATACAAGTTCCCGAACCGCAGCATCTCGCGTGGCGTCAGGTACATGTCGTTCCCGCCGAAAAAAATTCCCTGCGGATCGCGTTGCCACGGGCGCAGAGTAATCCCAAGCGGACGAGCGAGATTCTGATTCGCGAAGCTGAATGTGCTGGTACCTGTCGCACGAGTAAGGATCGCCGACAGCAGGTGCGTGCTGCCTGTGCTGTATAACATTCGCCCACCCGGCTCATCGACGAGCGGACGACTGAGTGCATTACGCACCCAGTTGGAACTCGTCACCCAGGCACCGTAGTTACCGAAGCTTGTTGGCTGAAGACCCGCTCGCATCGACAAAAGCTGGCCGACGGTTATCGAACGTTTTACTGAATCCAGGCCTCGTGTCTCCGCGGGCAGCAGCTCGCCAATTGTCTGGTCCCGCCCCGAATCTTTCGCTGCGCGATTGCGATTCCGGTCAGCGCCGAGATTACGCTCTTCGAGGCACTCTTGATGTTGGTACGTCGATTTGGACCAGCGCTGCCGTAGTATTTCTCGCCAATGGTGCTGTCCTTCCATTGGATCACCAGCGACCGCAGACGTGGGAGTTCCGATGCACGAGCGAAAGCGCGATTGAGAGCCGCCGAGTCGAAGGTGGTACGCATCGGCGACTTCGCGACCGCAGAAGACTCGGTGCGCGCATCTGCACCCGAACAAGCAGCCGCGATCAGAAAAAATGACGAGCTTGCCGCGCGTCGAAAGTGGACCATAGTGGTCATACCCGGCAAACGCACAATTGAGCGCCCAGCTGTCGAGATAGGGTGGTGCACTGCGGAGGTCTTGCGGAATGCGGATAGCGGACTGAGCTGATGGCGGACTGCGGACGTATTTCGGGCTGCGGAATCCGGACTGAGCTGATTGCGGCTTGAGTCCGCAGACCGCCGTCCGCAATGCGTCCGCAGTCCGCCATCAACTCTGCGTCCAACAAAAAGAGAGCTGCCCAATTGGACAGCTCTCGTCTTCGCTAACAGCCAATAGCTAATAGCTATTAGTACATTCCGCCCATTCCGCCCGGCGGGCCACCCTGGCCACCACCGCCGTTCTTCTCTTCCTTCTTCTCGACGATCAATGCTTCGGTCGTAAGCAGAAGTCCCGCGATCGACGCGGCGTTCTGAAGAGCGGTACGCGTAACCTTCGTCGGGTCGATGACACCGGCCTCAACCAGGTTCTCGTACTCGTCAGTCAGAGCGTTGTAGCCGTAGTTCGCTTCCTTCGAGTTGCGAACCTTCTCGACGACGATGGAACCTTCTCCACCGGCGTTCTGAACGATCATGCGGATCGGCTCCTCGATTGCGCGGCTGATGATGCCCACGCCGATCTGCTCGTCAGAATCCTCGAGCTTGAGCGACTTGAGCGCCTTCTGGGCGCGAACGAATGCAACACCGCCACCGGGGACGATTCCCTCTTCCACCGCGGCGCGCGTTGCGTGCAGTGCATCCTCGACGCGAGCCTTCTTCTCCTTCATCTCGCTCTCGGTCGCTGCGCCGACATTGATCACCGCAACACCGCCCGCGATCTTCGCGAGGCGCTCCTGCAGCTTCTCCTTGTCGTAATCAGAGGTCGTCTTCTCGATCGCTGCCTTGATCTCCTTGATGCGACCCTGAATCTTGTCATCGTCTCCGCCGCCATCGATCAGCGTGGTGTTGTCCTTGTCGACCACAATACGCTTCGCACGGCCGAGGTCGGTGACGACCGCGTTCTCGAGCTTGAAGCCGACTTCTTCGCTGATGACCTGACCATTCGTCAGGACTGCAACGTCCTGCAGCATCGCCTTGCGGCGATCGCCGAAACCAGGTGCCTTGACCGCAGCAACGCGAAGCGTTCCACGAAGCTTGTTGACGACGAGAGTCGCGAGCGCCTCGCCCTCGATGTCCTCTGCAATGATGAGCAGCGGCTTGCCGAGCTGGGCGACCTTCTCGAGGATCGGGAGAAGATCCTTCATCGACGAGATCTTCTTGTCGTGAATCAGGATCATCGCGTCCTCGAGAACTACTTCCATCTTCTCTGGATCGGTGACGAAGTACGGCGAGAGGTAACCGCGGTCGAACTGCATTCCCTCGACCGTCTCGAGCGTCGTCTCGAGGCCCTTTGCCTCCTCAACTGTGATGACGCCGTCCTTGCCGACCTTCTCCATCGCCTCGGCGATCAGATCGCCGATTTCCTTGTCGTTGTTGGCGGAGATTGCGCCGACCTGGGCGATCTCCTTCTTG
>JBBREF010000027.1:0-32048 GCA_038203205.1 Gemmatimonadales bacterium
AGATGAGTCCCGATGAGAGTTGAGTCACGCGGTCGTGCGCGCGCGCTTCAGGCGCTCTACGCATGGGATATGCGCACGGGCGAGGATCTCACTCGCGTCGCTGTGAGAGTCTGGGATGATCTTGCGGTCTCGCCGGAAGAAAGGAAATTCGCAGGCGGCATCGTCAGGACTTTCGCTGGTTCCCAGGCAGAAGTCGACGCGGATCTCATGGCGGTGACCGACAACTGGCGTCTCGAGCGAATCGGCGCGATCGAGAGGTCGGTGTTGCGGCTTGGCGCCGCCGAGCTTGCCCGTGGTGAGGCTCCGCCGCGCGTTGTGATCCAGGAGGCGGTGCGGCTTGCAGAACGGTTCGGCAGCGCCGCGAGCGCGAGGTTCGTCAACGGCGTGCTCGACGCATACGCCAGGCGAGCCGGTGTTCTTTAGTGCGTATCCTCGTCGTCAACTGGAACGACAGGGAGAATCCGCACGGCGGAGGGGCTGAAGTTCATCTCCACGAGATATTCGGCCGCCTCGCCTCGAGAGGTCATCGCGTGGACCTGCTTGCCAGTGGTTGGGAGGGAAGCGTGCCGCGTGCGTTCCTCGATGGAATCGACGTGCATCGCGTCGGCTCGCGGTACAGTTTCCAGTTCAAGGCGCGCGGGTATTTCCGCGATCGGCTCAAGTCGTCGGGCTATGACGTGCTGGTAGAGGATCTCAACAAGATTCCGCTGTATACGCCTCGCTGGGGAGGACCTCCGGTGGTTGGACTCGTCCACCACCTCTTCGGCGCCACAATATTCCGCGAGGCACCGGTTCCAATGGCGGCCGCCGTCTGGCTGGCCGAGCGTGGCATTCCGATCGCTTACAGGAATACGAAGTTCGAGGCGGTGAGCGAAAGCACAGCCGACGATCTCGTTGCCCGGGGGATCCGGCGGGAAGCGATCACGGTGATATACAACGGAATCGACACAGAATTTTTCACTCCTTCCGCGGTCATGAGATCCGCCGCTCCGCTGTTCGTTTACGTGGGGCGGCTCAAAAAATACAAGGGCGTCGACCTCGTGCTTCAGGCGTTCGCAAAACTCAACATTCCGGACGCGCGACTGGAAATTGCAGGGGCAGGGGACTATCGGGAGGATCTGGAGCGGCTGACGGACGCACTTGGGATCGCCACCCGCGTTCGATTTCTCGGTTTCATCTCGGCAGAGGAGAAGCGAGACCTTTTGAGGAAGGCCTGGGCAGGCGTCACTGCATCGCCAAAGGAGGGATGGGGGATTACGAGCATCGAGACAGCGGCCTGCGGAACGCCGGTAGTCGCCAGCGACTCGCCTGGCCTGCGTGAGTCGGTGATTCACGGTGAGACGGGACTGCTGGTAAGGCATGGCGACAGGGATGCACTTGCTGGAGCGATGCGAAAGTTTGCGGAATCAAGGGAGTTAGTGACCACGATGGGAATCGCTGGCAGGCGCTTTGCCGAGCGCTTTACGTGGGATAAGTCGGCAACAGACACTGTAGCGCACCTCGAGCGAGTGGTGCACGGAGGCACAACGAAGTGGAAATAATCTTTCACGAACATCACGCCAATATCTCTGAGCGCATGCGCAAGCGTGCGGAAGACGCAGTCCGTCGCGCCGCCATGCGCCTCAGTCGCGCGGTTGACGCAATCATCCGCTTTGAGCAAGATGGACGCGTGAAGCGCGTCGAGATTGTCCTGCATGCACCCCGTCAGCGGAAGCTCATCGCCCGCGGGGAAGGGAGCTATTATGGTCCGGCCCTCTCGGCGGCAGTCGACAAGCTGCTGAACCAGATACGCGCCGTCACCGCGGAACGCAGGCGGGCAGAACGAGCGCGTGGTTTGCGGAAGGTCGCCAGCGCGTGAAAAAATCGCTCAGTGTCGCGCAGTTCCTTGAGCGTACTGGCGACACATTGAGCCTTCGCGACATCGGCGATGGCGTTGGTCTCGAGACGGCAATTCCGAATTCGGACATCTCGAGTCCGGGCCTGGCCCTGGCGGGTTATGTCGACCGCTTCGTAGCTGAAAGACTGCAGGTGCTGGGAGAGACTGAGATCACATATCTCAACTCTCTCCCTGCGGCCGAGCGAAAGCGAATCCTCGACAGGTTTTTCTCGTTCGCGATGCCGGCGGTCATCGTCACGAAGTCGCAAACGCCACCGCCCGAGTTGAGTTCGGCAGCGGCTGAGAACGGGATCGCTCTCCTCTGCACCGATCTCAAGACCGCCGAATTCTATCGGCGCATCAAGCCTGCGCTCGAGTCTGAATTTGCCGAGAGCACGACGCTTCATGGGTCGCTTGCGGACGTTTTTGGAGTTGGACTGTTTTTCACCGGCCAGAGCGGAATCGGCAAGTCGGAATGCGTGCTCGATCTCGTCGAGCGTGGACATCGCCTCGTAGCGGACGATCTCGTGATCACCAGCCGGCGAGGGAACGACGTGCTCATCGGCCGGGGTCATGAATTGCAGCGCCACCACATGGAGATTCGCGGCGTAGGCCTCATCGACATTCCATCGATCTTCGGAATCCGTGCGGTCAGGCAGCAGAAACGCATCGAAGTAGTCGTCAGGCTCGAGGAGTGGGACCAGAATGGAATCGTGGATCGTACCGGTCTCGACACCGAAACGACGTCGATCCTCGGAGTAGCGATTCCGCTGATAACCGTTCCGCTCAATCCCGGAAAGAACATCACGGTGATCGCTGAAGTCATCGCCCTCAATCACCTGCTGCGATACTCCGGGGTGAATCCGGCGGAGGTGTTCAACGAGCGCCTCATCGGCAAGATGCGGCATGCTGCTGCCGGGAACGTGCGCGAGTATCTGCAGGAAGATGACGAATAGCGACGAAGCCGCGGCGGAGCGCGTAATTCCGCGGGCGATCGTCGCCGGACACGGGGCATTCCCGGAGGGAGTCATAAGCGCGGTAGATCAGATTTCCGGTGCCGGCGGCCTTTTCATAGCGGTGTCGAACAAAGGCCTGTGTGGAGACGACATCGAGGAGGTTTTTCGAGCGGCTGCCGCTCCTGATGACATCAAGGTTTTCTTCACCGACCTTCCGGGCGGAAGTGCAACTCTCGCAGTTCGCCGGATGATGCGCCTCAACAGCTCCATCGTACTCATCACAGGTGCCAACGTTGCAACGCTGCTGGAGTTCGCGTTCAACAGCGGCGACGACCCCGTTGCTGCTGCCCGGCAGGCTGCTGACAAAGGTCGCGCCGCCCTGATGACGCACGGCGGAAGCTGATGGCGGTTGCTCTTTACCGGATCGACGACAGGCTCATTCACGGACAGGTCGTTGTCGGTTGGGGGCAGCCACTCGACATCGGATTCATCGTGCTCGTCGACGACAACGTCGCGACGTGCGACTGGGAGCAGGATCTCTACCGCATGGGCGTGCCGCCGGAGATGGACATCCTCTTCGCGAATGTCGACGACGCAGTCCGCATGCACGAGCAGTTCATCTCAGATCCGAGGCTCGGCATTATCGTGACGCCGGATATTGCGACGATGCAGCGATTCGTCACGGGCGCGGGAAGTGTTAGTGAGGTCAACGTGGGCGGAATTCACCATCGCGCGGGACGCACCCAGAAGCTTCGCTACGTGTTCCTCGCGCCTGCCGAAGAGGCGCAGCTCAGGCTCCTCATGGACGGTGGCGTCAAGGTGACTGCGCAGGATGTTCCGGGCGCGCGACCCGTGCCGATGGTCGAGGTGCTCGGCTCTGAGGGTGGAGTGGACGAGCAGTGATCGTCGTCGACCTGCTGCCCATCGCCCTGCTCGGCGCGGTACTGGGCCTGGACGTGGTGACATTCCCGCAGGCGATGATCTCGCGGCCGATAGTCGCGGCTACAGTCGCCGGAGCGTTCATCGGCAATGCGCCGGCAGGGCTCATCATGGGAGCCTTGCTGGAGCTGCTCGCTCTGGAGATGCTTCCGTTCGGCGCCTCGCGGTATCCCGAATGGGGCTCGGCGAGCGTCGTAGGCGGGGCATTGTACGCATCTCAGTTCGGGGATCCCGCCGGGGCTCTGGTTGTGGCACTGCTCGCTGCCCTTGCGACCGCCATGCTGAGCGGGAAGAGCATGGTGTGGCTTCGCCGGCTCAATGCGACACGTGCGACTGGGCTGCGCGCCGAACTCGAACGCGGATCCAGTTCGGCCGTCACCAAGCTGCAGCTGTTCGGTCTCACCGGCGATCTCATACGCGGATTTCTGGTGACGCTCCTCGCAATGGTGCTCTTCTCCGCGCTGACGCCGTCAATTGTCGGCTCATGGGGAGTTGACGGTCGCATTTCCCGCGGGGTCGTAGTCGCAGTTTGCGCGGCGGTGTCAGCCGGCGCGATCTGGAAAATATTTCATAGTGTTCCGCAAGCCCGGCTGCTGTTCATCACCGGTCTCGCCGTCGGCGCAGCAATGCTGGTGGCAGGATGACCGCGAGCCATGATCACGCTCCGGCGAAGCTTCCGTTCGGAATATGGATGCGAATGTATCTGCGTCTTTTTGCGGTGCAGGGAGCGTGGAACTATGAGACGATGCTTGGCAACGGTATCGGTTTCTGTACCGAACCTGCGCTCAGACTGCTTCCGGGCGGTATGAAGGGCGACCGGTACAAGGAGGCGATGGTGCGCCAGGCCCGGTACTTCAACGCGCATCCGTATTTTGCGGGCGTCGCTGTTGGCGCACTCGCACGCGCCGAGCTCGACAATGTCTCCCCGCAGCTGATCGAGCGATTCCGCACTGCGCTAGGCGGCCCGCTGGGAAGCGTTGGAGATCGTCTGGTGTGGGCGAGCTGGCTTCCGTTGTGTTCGCTTCTCGCGCTTGCCGCGTTTGGCGCCGGGGCGCGCCCGGTAACTGTCATCGGTATTTTCCTCGTGACGTACAATGTCGGCCACTTCGCTCTGCGCGCATGGGCATTGCGCGTGGGATTCGAGCGCGGCCTTCGCGTTGCCGATGCGCTCGCTCATCCCGTGCTGCGCCGCGGACCTCAGTATCTCGGAAGTGCCGCGGCGCTTCTGGCCGGGATAGCTATACCGCTGGCAGCGCGGGAGGTGATTGGCGGCGGACGCTTCCTCGCGGCGGAGATAATTCTGCTCGCGATTGCAGGTGGCCTGCTGCTATCGCGATTCGGAGACAGAATCGAAGGATGGCGTCTCTCGCTCGTTTTTCTCGGACTTTTCGTTCTCTTCTCGGTAATCGTTTAATGCCCGAACGCAGCGTGCAGATCGTCAACAAGCTTGGAGTCCACGCCCGCCCTGCCGCGGAGATCGTGAAACTGTCGGCTCGGTTCAGGAGCAGCATCACGATCATTCGCGACGACATGGAAGTGAACGGCAAGAGCATCATGGGAGTCATGATGCTTGCCGCCGAGTGCGGAGCGACGATCCTGCTTCGCGCTGAAGGGGATGATGCAGACGCCGCCCTCGATGCGCTCGCAGTGCTCGTCGCGAACGGATTTGGAGAATAGTGAATCCTGATCGCCAGTCGTCTGACAACAGGCTGATAGGCATGCCTGCTTCGCCGGGCATTGTGATCGGGCCGGTGCACCTACTGCTATGGGAGGTGCCGGATGTTCCGCAGCGCATCATCTCCGATGAGGCCATACCACGCGAACTCGAGATATTTCACGAGGCGCTCGATGAGGCAAGGCAGCGGCTGCTGAGAGTCAGGCACCGCGCTGAGAAACACGCAGGAGAAGAAGAAGCGGCTATCTTCGAGGTGCAGATCGCCATCCTGTCCGACCAGGAATTGACGGGCAGCGTTGAAGCGCTCATCAGGCAGAACATTGGGGCGGAGAAAGCATTCGACCTCGTGTTGCTGGAATGGCGCCAGAATTTTGCCAAACATGCGCTGCCGATGATCCGGGAGAGGGTCGGTGATCTCACCGATGTTCACATCAGGGTCCTCTCAATTCTCCTGGGCCTGCCGGATCACGATCCGGTCGATGTGACGAAGGGATCGAACGCGATCCTGGTGACCCATGATCTGACCCCGAGCCTTACCGTGCAGCTCGATCGGGACGCAATTTCCGCAATAGCTACCGATGCCGGCACCCGGACATCGCACGTCGCCATCCTCGCGCGATCGCTGGGGTTGCCTGCCGTGGTGGGATTGCGTGATGCCACCCTGAAGTTGAAAGCGGGAAGCGAGATTATTCTCGACGGGTCGTCAGGCGTGCTGATCCCGAATCCGACGCAGGCCCAGATAGCGGCGTATGCGGCGCGGGCATCGCGCGAAGCGTCGGACACAGCGGAACTTCAGGCGCTCGCGATGGCGGAGCCGGTCACCCTGGACGGTGTGCGCATCACGTTGCGCGCAAACGTGGATCTGCCGGAGGAAGCCGAAGCCGCGGCGCATTCAGGTGCTGAAGGTGTCGGGCTCATGAGGACTGAATTCCTGGTGGTAGGCCGGGCGACCATGCCCGATGAAGAGGAGCAGTACAAGGCCTACGCGAAGGTAGTGTCGGCGTTTGGCGACATGCCCGTCGTAATCAGGACCTTCGACGTTGGCGGCGACAAGCTGCCGGTCGGTGGACATCCGGTCGAGCCGAACCCGTTTCTTGGGTGGCGCGCGATCCGCATGTGCCTCGACGAGCCTGAGCTTTTCAAAACGCAGTTGCGCGCGTTGCTTCGCGCCGCGATGCACGGCGATGTCCGTATCATGCTGCCGCTCATCGTCAGCGTCGATGAGGTTCGACAGGCCCGTGAGCTTCTCGCTGAAGCCGCCGCAGAGCTGGATGCGAGAGGCGTTGACTACAGGCACGATCTTCCGCTTGGCGTAATGGTGGAGACGCCAGCGGCGGCGGTCGCGGCGGACACGCTCGTCAACGATGTCGCGTTTTTCAGCATTGGAACGAACGACCTTGTGCAGTACACGCTGGCTGTGGACCGCGGGAATGCGAATCTCGCGGAGCGGTTTACGCCGCTTCACCCTGCGGTGCTGAGGCTGATTCAACGGACGGTCGAAGTTGGTCACTCACACGGTCTCGACGTCAGCGTCTGCGGTGAAATGGCCTCGCAGCCGGTCATGGCGTTTGCGTTGATCGGTCTTGGCGTCAGGCAGTTGAGCGTCGCGGCGCGATCGGTGGCGATCGTCAAGCGAATCGTCAGAGGGGTGAGCGCCGAGGTCGCGGCAGAGGCGGCTCTCGCGGCAGTAGCTGCGCATACGGCGCGCGATGCCGAAAGAGCGCTGAGACAACGGCTGCTGGATGCTTTCGGGGATGCGGAGTTCCTGCGCGACGGGTTGCCCGATGACCTCGACGGGAATACGTTTGAGGGAATCAGCGGACCGTAAGTCCAATGCCGGCACGAATCGTACGGCGTGCCCGCAGTCTGCTACTCCCAGTCCCAACCCCAGGGAATATCGTGCTAGATCGACATTTATTTACCTCTGAGTCAGTTACCGAGGGTCACCCCGACAAGGTAGCCGACCAGATCTCTGACGCCATTCTCGACGCCATTCTCACCGACGATCCTGTCGCGCGAGTAGCATGCGAGACTCTCGTTACAACCGGTCTCGCGTGCATCGCGGGTGAGATCACCACCGACACCTATGTTCCGTTCGCCGACATCGTGCGTGCCACGATCGACCGGATTGGATACACTGATGCGAACTACGGCTTCGATTCCAAGACCTGCGCGGTTATCAGCACGATCGGCCGCCAGTCGCCCGACATCAAGATGGGTGTCGATACCGGCGGGGCAGGCGATCAGGGAATGATGTTTGGCTACGCGTCAGATGAGACCGCGGAGTTGATGCCGCTCCCGATCGTCCTCGCACACAAGCTGACTCAGCGCCTGGCCGATGAACGCCGCAATGGCAGCACGTGGCTGCGGCCGGATGGCAAGTCTCAGGTCACTGTCGTCTACGAAGACGGTGTGCCGATGGCGGTCGACACGGTCGTAATCTCGACCCAGCACGACGACAAGATCAGCAACAAGAAGCTTGCACAAGCGATAACATCTGACGTAATCGAAGCTGTTATCCCCAAGGAACTTAGGCCGAAGGGCATCACCTATCACATTAACCCGACCGGGCGGTTTGTGATCGGCGGGCCACAAGGCGATGCCGGCCTTACCGGTCGGAAGATCATTGTCGATACCTACGGTGGAATGGGCCGTCACGGCGGCGGCGCATTCAGCGGAAAGGATCCCTCCAAGGTCGATCGCAGTGCAAGCTACGCGGCGCGCTGGGTCGCGAAGAACATCGTCGCTGCGAAGCTCGCGCGCCGCTGCGAAGTACAGCTCGCCTACGCAATCGGTGTGTCGCAGCCAGTCTCAGTGATGGTCGACACGTTTGGCACCAATACCGTCCCCGAAGCGGCAATCATGCGTGCGGTCTCGAAGGTATTCGACCTCACTCCGCGCGGCATCATGGTCGACCTCGAGCTGCGTAAGCCGATTTACGAAAAGACCGCAGCCTACGGGCATTTCGGGCGCAAGCCCGAGAAGATTGGCAGCGGCAAGTCGGGGCGGACTCTCTTCACGTGGGAGAGGACCGACAGGGTGAAGCAGCTCATCAAGGCTGTGAAGACCTGATTCGTTCCTCCGTCAGGCCAAACCCAGTGGAGAGCGGATGTGGCCGATTTCGCGGATTTAGCCGATAGAGCGGTTGAAGGACGATGACCTTTCGGACGGCCGTGACTCCCATCAGGGATAGCGGCCGTTGTCATTTTGATTAGCGCAGAGAAACCAGCACCGGCCGGCCACCCAGCTTCCCCGCAGCGCGTCTGTCCAACACAGCGATCAATCGGCCCGATCCGCGGCATCCGCACAATCCGCCAACCCCTGGGTTTACGTTGTTCGTCATCCTTACCCGCAAGCGTTTCCGTCAATTACATTCAGAAATGCAGCTTGTCGAAGTGGAAGTAATGCGGCTGGGGCTCGATCGCTCCAACAATTCCTACGTAGTCATCCTCAAGGAAAAGGAAGGCGACCGCCTCCTGCCAATATGGATCGGGCAAGCCGAGGCCGAGTCGATAGTGATCGAGATGAGCAAGCTGACGCGCGAGCGGCCGCTTACACACGATCTCTGCAAAACCCTGATCACCGGTCTTGGCGGTACGCTCCGGCGCGTACAGATCACCAAGGTCGAGAACCGTACCTACTTTGCTGAACTGCAGATCAGGCGAGACGAGCAGGTGATCAACATCGACGCGCGTCCGTCTGACTCAATCGCAATTGCCCTGAGATTCGAGGCGCCCGTGTTCGCGCAGGAATCGCTCCTCACCTCACTCGTCTTCGAAGATGCTCCTGACGAAACGGAGTCGTGGTCATCGCCGAATCCGGCGGAAGCGCCTTCGTCCGACGAGATGACACCTGAACAGCTCAAGAGCTATCTCGAGAATTTGCGCCCTGAAGATTTTGGGAAGTTCAACATTTAGCGCCATTCTCCTGTTGACGGTCGCGAGTGTTGCGACCGCGCAGGATTTCCAGCCCCCATCCGACACCGGGCACGTGCTCACCGGGCCGCAGAAAGTGCAGGGGCAGGTCGTTCGCCCGGGACTGGAGGCGATGCTGCCTGTCCCAGGCATATGGGTGACTCTGCACAGGGTGGGATCTGACGCCCAGGCGCCGCTCGACTCCGTCAAATCTGATTCGCGTGGAGGTTACTCGTTTGCGTTCACGCGTAGCGGCGACCAGCAAGCGATCTACTTCGTATCCGCCAGTTATGGTGGAGTCGCATACTTCACTCCGCCCTTCGTTCACTCGACGGTCATCGGAGAGGAGGCGGAGATTGCTGTCTTCGACACGACGTCCGCCACGGTTCCCATAAGTATCCGCGGCCATCACGTGATCATCTCGGCAGTCGACGCAAATGCGGTAAGAAGTGTCACCGAAGTTTTCGAGATCGCAAACGACTCGTCAGTCACCCAGATACTGGGCTCATCGGCAGATGCGTGGGTGTGGAGCACGACGTTTCCGCAGCGGGCGAGTGGATTTCAGGTGTCGCAGGGCGACGTGCCTGCGTCCGCTGTGAGGTTCGAGAATGGACGTGCGCTGGTTCTCGCGCCAATTGCCCCCGGTCTCAAGCAGATCGCATTCACATATTCGATCCCCGCCGCCGCGTTCCCACTCACATTTCCGCTCGCGCGCACGACGCAGGTGTTCGAGATACTCATTGAGGAAGAAAAGGGAAGTGCGACGGGGGCGAACCTCAAGGAAGTCGCGCCGGTTGCCCTCGAACAGCGAAGCTTCAGGCGGTTTCTGGCTGCTGATGTCCCTGAGAATGAGAGTGTTGTCATCGACCTTCCACGTTCGACGACCCGCCGCAACCTGGACCCTCGCTACCTCGTCGGACTCACAATCGTAATCGGCGGCGCGATGACATTCGCGCTTGCCCGCGCACTTCGGCGGCAGTAAGCTTCAGCCACAATTGATTCGCGAGACGGAGCCACGGAAACCGGTTTGATGCCGGTGCGGCCCCACCACTGTATCGGGCAACACAACGCGCGCTCGTAGCACCACTGGCCAGTCAGCCGGGAAGGTGAGCGCCGCGGCCCGGAGCCAGGAGACGACTTCAGCTCGCGCCACGTTTCAGAACCTCGGGGGAGGGGCTGGTGGCGTACGAGGCGTCTGCAGTTAAAAGGCGTGTCGGCGTTGCAGGCATTCTCCCCGGGAGAATGCCTTTTTTGCGCCTCAGACATTTTGCTGCCCTCTGCCTGATTCCGATCGCATGTGCGAGACAGGAACAGCCCCACAGCGCCGCGACCGATGACTTCGGAGATGCAATCGTCGTCGAGACACCGCCAAAGCGGATTGTCTCGCTAACGCCCGCGACGACTGACCTCATCTTCGCGCTTGGCGCCGGCGACCGTCTCGTTGGCAGAACCCACTGGGATGTGTATCCGGAAACTGCCAAGGCGGTGCCCGACCTTGGATCGGGAATAAGGCCGAACGTCGAGGCTGTGCTCGGCGTGCGCCCTGACCTCGTACTGCTCTACGCCAGCAACGACAACCGCGCGGCAGCTGCGGAACTGCGCAACGCCGGCGTCAACACGCTTTCGCTGAAGATCGACTCGATCGCTGAGTTTCATCGAGCCGCGAGGCTGATCGGCCGGCTTATCGGGGATGGCGCACGCGGTATCATCGTCTCGGACTCGGTGAAGCGGACCCTTGAACGCGTTCGGGCATCCACTGCGTCGCTCCGGCGGCCAACTGTATTCTGGCATATCTGGGATGCGCCACTCATCACGATTGCCGGCGGCAGCTACATGAACGAGCTGATCGAGATCGCCGGTGGGGCGAACATCTACGCTCACATGAAAGATGCGTCGCCAATGGTGTCGATCGAGGATGTGCTCAAGCGCAACCCGGAATTCATAATTACCGGACCACAGGGTGCGAAAAAGATCGGTGAAGATCCACGCTGGGCTGAAGCACCTGCCGTAAAAGCGGGACGCGTGCTCGTCGCCGACACGCTGCTCGTTGGTCGTCCGTCCGTGAGACTCGGAGAGGCCGCGGAATCGCTAGCGCGGCTGCTGCACCCGGAGTCGATTCGTTGATCGATCACCGCCGATGGCATTGGTTCGTGATGACGGGCATTCTGATTGTGCTTGCCGTTATCGCCATTGGCACTGGTGCGATCAGCATTCCCGGCGGAGAAGTGATCGCCGCTCTACAGGGCGCTGGAGATCCCGCGACGATCTCGATCGTGAGGCATCTCCGGGTGCCGCGCGTCCTGCTTGCCGCTCTCGTTGGCGCTGGCCTTGGCATGAGCGGAGGGGCATTGCAGGGTACACTGCGCAATGGGCTGGCTGAACCCTACCTGCTTGGCGTTTCAGGTGGCGCGGCAGTTGGTGCGGTCATCGCGCTCGCGCTGAACGCCGCGGGCAACGGCATTGTTGCACTAGCTGCGTTCATTGGAGCGACTACCGCTGTACTGCTCGCCCTTCTAGTCGCTCGCGCCGCAGGCTCGATTGGCCGCGGAGATCCGCGCACACTGTTGATGGCAGGAGTTGTGATCGGAGCTTTCGCCAACGCGATCATCATGATTGCGCTGGCGAATGCGCCGCCGAATACGATCCGTGGCGCACTCTGGTGGATGATGGGCTCGGTCGCTGACGGGTCGTGGAGTGCGATCACGTGGCTCGCGGTCTATGTGGTCGCCGGAGGCGGAGCGCTGCTATACTGGGCGCGCGAAGTTGATGTCCTCGCCCTGGGCGATGAAGCGGCCGCGAGCCTCGGTGTGAACGTTGAGGCGGCGACAAGGCGCATGTACCTGCTCGCTGCGCTTCTTGCGGCTGCAACGGTGGCCGCGGCCGGACTAGTCGGTTTCGTCGGACTGATCGTTCCACACATTGCGCGTGCTGCAGGCATCCGGCATCATCGCCCGCTTCTGGTAGCCGCTGCCATCATCGGTGCGACGCTGGTCATCGCCGCGGATCTCGTCGCTCGCACCGTGCGCCCTCCTGGCGAACTCCCGCTCGGCGCAGTCACTGCAGTCCTTGGCGTGCCATTCTTTCTCGCGCAACTGAGGCGTGCGAGGTGATCAGGTTCGACGATGTCTCTGTTCGCTATTCGGGCGCGGCCGGTCGCGCGCTCGACGGTGTATCGCTGAGTGCAGAGAACGGAAGAGTCACTGCCGTTGCCGGTCCCAACGGCAGCGGAAAGTCGACGCTGGTCCGCGCCCTCTTGCGCAGACTTCCTCTCGAGGGAGGCAGGATTTTACTGGACAGCGACGACATCTCATCGATATCGACTCGCGATGTGGCGCAGAGTGTTGCCGTTACGGTTCAACGTGAAGAGCCGGCGTTCCCAATGCGAGTCGCGGAATACGTTTCGCTGGGCCGCTATCCGAAGCTCGGCCTCTGGCGAAGCGCAGCGCAACCTGACTCGGTCGCGGTCGGTGCAGCCCTCGAACGTGCGGGTGTCGCCGAGTTTGCGGAGCGGCGTACAGATGAGCTGTCGGGTGGAGAATGGCAGCGTGTCAGAATTGCGCGCGCTTTGTCGCAGGACACCCAGGCGCTCGTTCTGGACGAGCCAACGACGTTTCTCGATCTCGCGCACGAGATGTCGCTCTTCGAGCTGATTCATTCCCTCGCTGCTGATGGAATGGCGGTGCTAATCGTGAGTCACCAGCTGAATCTCGTGGCGCGCTTCGCGACAGAGATTGTGCTGCTGCATCACGGAAAAGTCATCGCCTCAGGCTCACCTGAAGACGTGATGCAGGCAAGCCTGCTGGAGAGAGTTTACGACTGGCCGCTGGTGGTTACCCGCGATCCGGCGGTTGGATCGCTGTCCCTTGTTCCGCTGCGCAGAAGATCGTCGCGCAATTGACGCAATTCATGAATACCCGGAGGTATCAATGAAAATCAGATTGTTAGTGGCAGGCCTTGTTTTCACTGCGACGACCGCGGCGGCTCAGCAGCCTGACACTGCGACGCTCGCGACAGTCGTGGTATCGGCAACTAAAACACCGGCAGAGCGATCATCGTTAACGCAACCGGTCACGGTGATCACAGGTGCCGAGCTGCGCGCGCAGGGCATCGCGCGAGTGTCAGACGCGTTGCGCACAGTTCCCGGTGTTGCGATTGCGCAGAACGGGTCGACTGGCTCGGTGAGCACTCTATTTCTCCGCGGAGGTGAGAGCCGCTACACCAAGGTGCTCATCGACGGAGTGGCTGTGAACGCGCCAGGAGGGTTCTTTGACTTCAGTCACCTGACTACCGACAACATCGATCGGATCGAGGTTGTACGCGGACCGGCGGGGGTGGTTCACGGAGCCGACGCCATGTCCGGAATTGTGCAGATATTCACGCGGCAGGGAAGAGGTCCGTTGAGCGCGAGTGCGCACGCGAGGGGCGGCAGCCGCGGATCGAGGGAAGTTGGTGTCAGCGCTGATGGTGCGACTGGCAGGGGACGATATTCGATCGGCGGCGGCGCGCAGCGAACTGATGGCGTGTACTCGTTCAACAATCAGTATTACAACGGCACTCTCAGCGGGTCTGCAGGATATTCACCGAAGGCCGGCTCCGATGTCCTTCTGACCTCGAGGTACTCAGCGGCGGAATTTCACTACCCAACAGATTTCACAGGCCTGCCAGTGGACTCGAACAGCTACCGGGTGCAGCACAGGCTGACTGTTGGCATTGATGCGTCCACGCGTGTGAGCCATGCGGTTTCCACGAGAATAAAACTCGGAACCAATGAAGTGTCGGATCTCACCGAGGATATCGGCGTGCCGTTCGGCTCTACTGACGCGCTCGCGTCGTCGCTCATGTCGCGTAACAAGAGGCGAAGCGGTGAGCTGGGGCTGACAATCGCGCTTCCACTTGCAGCAACTTTAAACTTTGGTAGCGAGTACATGGCCGAGAGCGAGAAAAGTGTAAACGAAGAAGGGCCCGTGGGGGGTGCATCAGCCCCGTCATCTTCATTCTCCGCCAGCCGCCGAAACCGGGCGATGTACGCAGAGCTTCTTGGAACCGTTATGTCTCGTCTTTCCTATACGTTCGCTGCCCGGCTCGACGACAACAGCGACTATGAGCCCTTCATCACTTACAAGGCCGGAGCGACAGCGCCGCTGGGGACGACGACGAGGCTGCACGCATCGTTCAGCACTGCGTTCAATGCGCCTGCGTTCAACCAGATCCGACCGACGCTTTATACATCCGCCAGCCCCAACCTCGATCCGGAGAGTGGGGTTTCGTGGGAAATAGGGGGCGAACAGTCACTCGCTGCCGGCGCCGTCACTGTCGCGGCCAGTTATTTCAATCAAAGCTTCAAGGACATGATTCAGTACGTCAGTGGCGGGCCTCCTGATTTCCTTGGGAGCTTTGACAACCTCACTGAGGCGGAGTCGAATGGATTCGAGCTCGAGGCGAGACTGACTCCGATGAGTGAGTGGTCGGCATGGGGGAGTTACGCGATGGCGAGGCCGCGAGTGAAGCGTGTGTCGAGTGATTATTCAGGCGATCTCGTGGCCGGCGAGGCACTGCTTCGTCGACCTGAGCACTCGGCGAACGCGGCGCTCTCCTGGTCACGAAAGAGTATTGCCTCGCTTTCCGCAAACGTGACGTATTCCGGTGAACGCTCCGATAAGGATTTTTCGCAGTTTCCTGCGCCGACAGTAAAACTGTCGCCATACTTCAGGTTCGACGTAGCTGGAAGCAAGGATGTCTTCACGTCGTCAACTCATACGTTCGGTCTCACGGTCCGCGTGGAGAATCTGTTCGACAAACGCTACGAGGACGTTCTGAACTTTGCCTCTCCGCGTCGGACTATTCTCCTCGGGGCGCGGTATTCAGGCTCTCTGTAGATTGCGCGGATGGCGACGCTGGTTACCGAAGCGATAGTCCTCCACGCATTCGACTATCTCGAAACATCCCGCATCGTGCGTCTGATGACGCGTGATGCGGGAATTCAATCGGTCCTTGCACGCGGTGCGCGGAATTCGAGAAAGCGATTCGGCAGTGCAATCGATCTTTTTGCCCAGGGTACCGTCGAGATCGAGATGCGGCCGAATCGGGAGCTTCAGTCGCTCTCGTCGATGGAGGTGAGCCAGGCGAGACCACAGCTCGCCATGGATGTTGGACGTTTTACCGCCGCCTCGATGATTACCGAGCTCGCACTTCGCACATCGAGCGATGAGCCGGCTCCCGGATTGTTCGATTCGATCGAGGCTGCTCTCGATCGACTGGCCCGAGCCGCGCCCGAGTCGACCGTCGAAGCCGCCCTTGCCGGAGCGTGGCACATCATCGCAACCCTTGGGTTCATGCCAGCGCTCGACCAGTGCGCGAATTGTCACGCCCACATCGATCCCGAAGCACGCGTTCCATTTTCCAATGCGGCAGGTGGCGCACTGTGTCAGCGGTGTGGTCCCCTGGCGGTCGGCGCCAGGGTGGTTCCCCCTGAAGCGCGCGCCGCCATCCGGGCATGGACGTCTTCGGAGGCCGTGCCGCCGCTGTCCCCGGATCAGGGAAGGGCACACCAGCGGCTGTTCCGCGAGTTCTTTCTGGAACACCTTGGCGGCGGCCAGGAGCTCAAGGCGTACCGGGTCTGGGAAAAGGGCGGCTGGACCACGTCCTGAGGGGGAAACCATCTGGTCCCGGGCAGTGTCTCATTGGCAGTCTGGAAACGCGGAAACATGCTGCGTCGTCTAAAGATCTGGGGCCGGACGGCAGTTATGAACGGTCCTCGTGGAGCTTCGAGAGGTCTGTGGGGTTTCAGATGATGCGCGGATCGTCCCGGTCAGCTTGACTCCATGCCAGAGTGACCGTAGGTTGGCCGATGAGAACATACGTACAACCAGTTTTCCGAGGGGTATTCTTCTAAACTTTCTTTGTCAGCAGTGGAGCAAAAATGAAACACCTGTGGGTAGCACTGATGGTGCTTGCCCTCAGCGCGTTCATGCCAGGCGATCTGTCGGCCCAGGGAGTAACAACCCAATCCGGTAGAGCAAATGGCTCCGGATTGGAGCTCGGACAGAATTACCCGAATCCTTTCAATCCGGAAACGAGGATCCCATTCAGGGTCGGAGACGGCGCTGGGTGCAGTGATCCGAGCCGGTTGTACCGCGTAAGCTTGCGGATCTATAATGTGTTGGCGCAGCCAGTGTCTGTGCCGGTGCTGCAGGGCGGAGCCGGGAATGTTGCTGGGGGGGAACCGATCGACCGCTTGTTCCTTACTTGTGGGCAGTACACCGCTTATTGGGACGGACGCGATGCGAAGACGCAGCAGGAAGTTGCATCAGGCGTCTATTTGTATCGACTCGAGGTTGACGGCAAGCCGCTGGTAAAAAAGATGCTTGTGTCGAAATAGGGAGCGTGGTGAAGTCGCCAGGCTCCCTTTTTCGTTTCCGTATCTGACCAGGGCCTGAATCACGCCCTGTCACCGCGCCAGATTGGCAGTTATATGAGGCACTCACATTGCACGCGGTGTCCGCATGATCAATCCCGACAGGCTGACAGTAAAGTCAGGTGAAGCACTCAACGAAGCCGTAGGCATCGCCCGGCGCGCAGGCAATCCGGTCATCTACGATTTGCACCTGCTCCTCGCGCTGCTTGGGCAGGACGAAGGCATAGTGGTGCCAGTCCTCCAGAAGCTCGGAGTGAGCGTCGCTGCGCTCAAGGAAAAGTGCGAGCAGGAAGCGTCGCGTTACCCGAAACAATCTGACGCGCAGCCAAATCTCTCACGTGAGCTGAATCAGGTATTCGATCGCGCCGAGAAAGAAGCAAAGGACCTCGGCGACGACTTTGTTTCGACGGAGCATCTGCTTCTCGCGCTTGCCGAGGTCAAAGGCACTGACTCGAAGCGACTGTTGAATGAAGCTGCCGCTACACGCGACGATCTGTTGCAGGCGCTCGAGCAGGTTCGTGGAAGCCATCGCGTAGCGGACCAGAATCCCGAGAACCAGTATCAGGCGCTTCAGCGATACACCCGCGATCTCACGGAAGCGGCACGAAAGGGAAAGCTCGACCCGGTAATCGGCCGGGACGAAGAAATTCGTCGCGTGATTCAGGTGTTGTCGCGGCGCACAAAAAACAATCCGGTGTTGATCGGCGAGCCGGGCGTGGGAAAGACTGCAATCGCTGAAGGGCTGGCTCAACGCATCATGCACGGCGATGTGCCGGAGAGTCTCAAGGACAAGCGACTCCTGTCGCTCGATCTGGGGGCGCTCATCGCCGGAGCGAAGTTTCGCGGCGAGTTCGAGGAGCGCCTCAAGGCAGTCCTGAAGGAAATCACGGAAGCAGAAGGGAAGTTCGTGATCTTCATCGATGAGATGCACACCCTCGTCGGGGCGGGCAAAGCTGAAGGTTCGATGGATGCGGGCAACATGCTCAAGCCGCTGCTCGCCCGGGGCGAGCTGCGAATGGTCGGTGCGACCACCCTCGATGAATATCGCAAGCACATCGAGAAAGATCCGGCGTTCGAGCGCCGGTTTCAGCAGGTGTATGTCGGCGAGCCAAGTGTGGAGAGCACGATTGCGATTCTGCGCGGATTGAAGGAGCGCTATGAAGTGCATCACGGCGTGCGGATAACTGACGGCGCAATTGTCGCAGCGGCTACTCTATCCAACCGTTACATCGGCGATCGTTTCCTCCCCGACAAGGCGATCGATCTGATAGACGAAGCCGCATCGCGCCTGCGCATCGAGATCGATTCAATGCCGCAGGAGATCGACGAGGTCGAGCGACGCATAACTCAGCTCGAGATCGAACGGCAGGCACTGCAGAAGGAGAAGGACAAGGCTTCTGTAGAGAGGCGGGATGCGCTCGAACGCGAGCTCGCTGAGCTGCGCGAAAAGTCAAACGCAATGAAAACCCAGTGGCAGAACGAAAAGGAAACGCTCGGCAGCGTCGGGAAGATCAAGCAGCAGATGGAGGAAGCTCGCCTGCAGGCAGATCAGGCTACGCGGAGCGGCGATCTCGGGCGGGCTGCGGAAATAACCTACGGCACGATCCCTGAACTCGAAGATCAGCTGCGTCACACGGAGACGCAGCTCGCGAGCAAGCAGGAAGGTGGCCGACAGTTCCTGAAGGAAGAAGTCGGTGCGGATGACGTCGCTGAGATAGTTGCCAAGTGGACAGGCATTCCGGTCTCGCGAATGATGGAAGGTGAGCGTGAGCGTCTCACGCGTCTCGAGTCACTGCTCAGTGAACGCGTGGTGGGGCAAACGGAAGCGGTCAGGGCGGTTGCGAATGCCGTGCGCCGCTCGCGTGCCGGACTTCAGGATCCGAATCGCCCGATCGGCTCGTTCATATTCCTGGGCCCGACCGGTGTTGGAAAGACCGAAACGGCGCGGGCTCTCGCGGAATTTCTGTTCGACGACGAGCACGCGATGGTGCGCATCGACATGTCCGAGTACATGGAGAAGCATGCAGTTGCGCGCTTGATTGGCGCACCTCCGGGATATGTAGGTTATGAGGAGGGAGGGCAGCTGACTGAAGCGGTGCGGCGCCGTCCCTACGCGGTGATTCTCTTTGACGAGATCGAGAAGGCGCACTCGGATGTGTTTAACATTCTTCTCCAGATTCTCGACGACGGCCGGCTGACTGACTCTCAGGGCCGCACGGTGGATTTCCGAAACGCCGTCATCATCATGACGTCGAACATCGGTAGTGCGTTCATTCTCGAGCATGGCACCGAGGACTGGGCTCTCGTCGAGACGCAGGTGACCGCGTCATTGCGCCAGCATTTCCGGCCCGAGTTTCTCAACCGCGTCGATGACATAATCATCTTCAAGCCGCTGGGGCAGGAGCAGATCGAGCACATAATCGGACTTCAGCTCTTACGTCTCGACGACCTGCTCGCTGAGCGGAAACTCAGGATCGCGCTGACACCCTCGGCAAGGCATCTGCTCGCTACCGAAGGTTACGATCAGGCGTTCGGGGCGCGTCCCTTGAAGAGAGCGATTCAGCGGCTGCTGCAGAATCCGCTCGCGCTTGCCGTACTCGAGGGACGTTTTCTCGAGGGCGACACGATCGTTGTCGATGTTGATGACGCTGGACACCTGACCTTCATCAAGTCATCGGCTGCGCCGCCAGGCGTCAACGGCACCGGGCCGGTCGCAGAGTTCGATGCGCGTTCGGGCGCAGCGAGATAGTCGCTTGGACCTGTTCTCGGGCGCGGGCGACCTCGCAAGATTTGCGGTCGACGAGCAGTTCATGCGCAATGCGATCGCCATTGCGCATGATGCCACCCGCCAGAACGAGGTGCCAATCGGAGCGTTGATCGTTCAGGGGACGTCGATCATCGCCGGCGCCAACAACCGCACCGTGCGCGACCAGGATGCAACCGCTCACGCCGAGTTGCTCGCCATCCGCGAGGCGTGTGCTGAGCTCGACCGTTGGCGCCTCGACGACTGCACGCTCTACGTCACACTCGAGCCGTGCGCGATGTGCGCGGGCGCGATCGTCCTCGCGCGTGTCAAGCGTGTCGTATTTGGCGCGTGGGACACGAAGGCCGGCATGGTCGGGTCTGTCGGCGACCTGTTGCGCCATCCTCGATTGAATCATTCGCCTGAGGTGCAGGGAGGATTGTTGGAGGATGAGTGTGCCGCGATGCTCACTGAATTCTTCGAGTCGCGCCGGCTGACCGGTTGATGGCTCGACCGGGCCAGCGTAATTTGGCCTGAGATGCGCGGCACACTATCCGAATTGCTGGATCACTCCCGTCGCGAATACGCCGGACGAACAGCAGTCGAAGATCCGCGCACCGGGGCCTCGCTGACATACTCCGAGCTTGGCTCGCGGGCCGACAGCGTGGCGGCGGCCCTTGCAGCCGCGGGCGTGAAGGCTGGTGACAGAGTTGGCGTATGTGCACCCAAGTCCGTGACGGCGGTCGCGGCGCTTCACGGCATACTTGGAGCGGGCGCTGCGTACGTTCCCGTGGACTCTGCTTCACCACCGGCGCGAAACGCTGGAATCTTCGCCGACTGCCAAGCCGCAGCAATCATTGCATCAGCGGAATTGGTTGATGCGATCTCCGCCGCGGGCTTCCCCTGCCTCGAGGCCGTAGCCGGGTTAGATGACGGACTAAAGGTGGTGACTCGTGTACGTGCCGACGAGAGGGGGGACGGCCGTGAGCGCTCACACGTCGGACCGGATGACCTGGCCTACATCCTCTACACGTCTGGCTCGACCGGAAAGCCCAAAGGTGTCGTTCACACGCACGCGAGCGCCCGCGCTTTTACAGACTGGTGTGTCGAGACGTTTGCACCCTCGGAGGCAGATAAATTTTCGTCGCACGCGCCGTTCCATTTCGACCTGTCGATTCTTGACCTCTATGTGTCTGTCGCATGCGGCGGGGCAGTCGTGCTCATCGACGACGAGATCGGTAAGCAGCCGCTTCGTCTGGCGTCGGTGATCGAAGACCGGAAGATCACTGTCTGGTACAGCACGCCCTCGGCGCTGCGGCTCCTCGCTGGCTACGGAAAAATCGAGCGTCACGACCATTCGTCGCTGCGGCTCGTGCTTTTTGCGGGCGAAGTATTTCCAGTCAGCGCTTTGCGTGCTCTGAGAAGTCAGTGGCCCGAGCCAAAGTATTTCAACCTCTATGGCCCAACTGAGACGAACGTATGCACCTGCTTCATGCTCCCCGATGAAGTTGACGCGCGCTCGACTCCATATCCGATCGGCCACGTCTGTGCAGGCGACCGCGCGAGAGTCGTCGATGGCTCGGGAGATGAGGTGTCCGCTGGTGAGGAGGGCGAGCTGCTGATAGCCGGGCCGACCGTGATGCGTGAATACTGGAATCTTGCGGACCGCACGCTCGACGCATTTGCGGACTCCGACGGCGAGCGCTGGTATCGCACTGGTGACGTAGTCAGGGAATCAGCAGCAGACGGTTTTATTTTTATCGGAAGGCGGGACCGGATGGTCAAGCGCCGCGGGTTCCGAGTTGAGCTCGGTGAGATCGAAGCCGCGCTTTCCCTTCATCCTTCGGTCGCACATTGCGCGGTAACCTCATCTGCCGATGACGAAAGTGGGGTCCGCATCGAAGCGGTCGTCGTCAGCAGCATCGGCGCAAGGCCCTCAGTGGTGGAGCTGAAACAGTTCTGTGCTGGAGCGCTGCCGCTCTACATGGTTCCCGACCGATTCACTTTTTACGAAACAATACCGCAGACGTCCACCGGCAAGATCGATTATCAGCGCTTGCGGGAACAGCTTCTTTGACAACTACCGCAAACTCCGATCGCATCGAATCGGTCGCCTCGCACGGCGTAGTGGCGCTTCAGCTCGCGCTGGTCTTCTCGGTTTTCCACGAGTTCGATCTCGAGCGCTCGAGCGGCCTGCATTCGCTTACGGCGCTAATTGTCGCTGGATTCATAATTCACGCCGCGCTAGCGCCGGTGTACCGAACGCCATTCTTTTTCGTCCTCAGCCTCGCTGCATTCGGAGTCGCGCTTGGACCTGCCGCGCTGGCTGTGACTGCGGCCGGGCTCGCGCTGATTTCCATCTGTCACCTTCCGATCGCATTCAGCAAGCGTGTGACACTGCAGATGCTCGCCGGAATCGTGATCGCTGTAGTGATGGTGCGGGGCATCCCCGGGGTGAGCTCAGGTCGCGGGCGCGGCTCGATTGCCGTGCTGGCTTCGATGTTCATGTTCCGTCTCATCATCTACATGTACGACCTGAGGCACGAGCGGACACCTTCACCTGTCTGGACCCGCCTGTCCTACTTCTTCCTTCCGCTAAACGCCGTCTTTCCGTTCTATCCCGTGGTTGATTACGGCGCCTTTCGACGGAACTACTACGACAGCCCGCCGGTTGAGATTTATCAGCGTGGCGTACGCCTCATCCTTCGCGGTGCGGTCCACCTGCTGCTCTATCGGTACGTCTATTATCATCTCTCGATGTCGCCTGATGCGGTCTATGGAATCCGCACCGTTGCGATCTACTTCGCTTCAGCGTGGCTGGTCTACCTCCATGTGTCAGGCTTGTTCCACTTGATTGCAGGCGTCCACTGCCTGTTCGGATACAACCTTCCCGAGACGAATCGCCTGTACTTTCTGGCAACCAGCCCAAATGATCTCTGGCGCCGGGTGAACGTCTACTGGAAGGATTTCATGCTGAAGATCTTCTATCTGCCGTCTTACAAGGCACTCCAGAAGCGAAAGGTCAGCATGACGACATCGATGATCTCGGCCACAGCCATTGTTTTTGTTGCAACCTGGCTGCTCCATTCCTACCAGTGGTTCTGGCTCCTTGGTCGATTTTCCCTGACGGCTGTCGATGCTGTCTTCTGGGGCGTGCTGGGCACGCTGGTAGTGATCAACACAGTTATTCAACTGCGGTGGCGGCCACGGACGAATGCCGGCAGACAGACGGGCTGGAGACTGAGCCAGGCATCGACTCACGTGCTCAAAGTCATGGGAATGTTCACGCTCATGAGTGCCATGTTTTCATGGTGGAGCACGCGGGACCCAGCGACCTGGCTCTATCTCGTGCGGTCCGTGGGAGAGAGTCGACCAACAGCCATAGCTCTCTTTTTCGGCATTGTAACCGCGGTCTTCGTCGCAGGGCTGCTGGCGCACTATGCAGCGAGCCGCGGATGGACATTGTACATCGGCGAGTCAGTTATTCCCTTCCGGCGCTCTGTAGCGTTGACGCTGACGGGAGCATTGCTGCTCCTCGCACTCAGTCGACCCGAGGTTCAGCAGCGACTCGGTCCCGGTAAATATCTGGTGTCCTCGCTCGAGCGTGAGAGGCTCAACGCACGAGATGCGGCGATCGAGGACCGCGCGTACTACGAGGCGCTGATCACGAATGATCAGCCGACTAACGTGACATTCGACCGGCGCGGTGACGAAGGCCCGGATTTTGTACCTATCAGGAGCTCGAATGCCGTGCGGCTCACCGGCGACGACATGATCTATGAGTTGCTGCCCTCGCGCACGACGAGGAATCGCGGCAGCGATCTCGTGGCCAACTCATTCGGCATTCGCGATAAAGAGTATTCGCAGGTCAAGCCGCCCGGCACCTACAGGATCGCACTTATCGGTGCTTCCGTAATCATGGCATCGGGGGCGGATCAATCGTTGAGCTTTGAAGCTTTGACGGAGGCTCGATTGAATCGGGAGCCACCGTCGACATCTCACTCCAAATACGAGATACTCAACTTTGCAGTCGCAGGTTACGGCTTTCAGCAATTCGTCGCAGTCACTGAAAAAAGAGCACTGAAGTACCAGCCCGACGTCCTGCTGATCGGCGCGCTCGCCGGGGACCATGGGGTCTCGCAAAGAGGGATCGCCGAGCTTGCGTCAAAGCGGATTCGACTCGATCCTGAGCTGGCGGCGATCCTTGCCGACGCCGGCATCGGCAAGTCCGCTGGAATCGTCGAGATCACACGAAAGCTCAAGACAGGAAACACACTCGGCAAAATCCGCGCGTGGGCCTACAGGCGAATTGCTGATCGCTGTCGTGCCGCCGGAGTCATTCCCGTTTTCATGTACATTCCCCGGCTTGAGAGCGATGACTACCCACCCGGATTCGATGAGATGTCTGCGGATGCAAAAGCGGCCGGCATGCCGGTTCTGGACCTGCGGGGTGTGTACGACGGACGCCCACGGTCCGAATTCATGCTCGGTCGCAGGGACGATGTACACCCTAACCACGTGGGCCACCAGGTAATTGCCGACCGCCTTTACACCGAAATCCTGTCCCACGCTTTCGAGCTCGGACTTGGCTCAGTCCCGACGAACGATTCGATTACTTCACCATCACCCCGTACCGCAAGATGACTCTCACAAGAGAACAGATCACCGTCGGGATTCACGCCCACATCATCGACGAATTCCTGCAGGGCGAATCCCCCGACTCGCTCGGGGTATCAACACCACTCATCACGAGCGGGATTCTCGATTCTATCGGAACGGTGAGACTCGTTTCCTTTCTCGAGGAGAAATATGGAATCGAGGTCGAGGCACATGAGATGGGAGTCGACATGATCAATACCCTCGACGACATCGCGAGCCTCGTGCTTTCCAAGCTGTCGGCGTAAATGAATCTCGACTTCGCACTCAGTTCCGGTGAGAAAGCGTTACGTGCGGAGATCATCGCGTTCGCCCAGGAGCGCATCAATGCTGGCGCCATAGAGCGGGACAGGGAGCAGCGCTTCTCACGAGAGTTATGGCTCAGGTGCGGCGAGCTGCGACTGCAGGGCTTGCTCATTCCGGAGGAGTATGGCGGCCGCGGACTTACGCCGCTCGCTGCAACACTGGCAATTGAGTCGCTTGGCTACGGCTGCACGGATGGTGGCCTGTCGTTCGCGATATGCGCGCACATGCTCGCCTGTGCAGTGCCGATCATGCGACACGGGACGGATGAGCAGAAGCGCCGGTGGCTTCCCGGTATGGCGAATGGGGAGGTCATTGCCGCCAATGCGATGTCAGAGCCAGCAACAGGATCAGATGCATTCGCTCTGAGCTCGCGTGCGGAAGCGGTAACCGGCGGGTTTCGACTCGACGGCACCAAGACATTCGTATCGAACGGACCGGTCGCTGATCTCTTCGTCACCTACATGGCGACCGATGCAACGAAGGGATTCCATGGTGGCATCACGTGCTTCCTTGTCCCGGCGGCAACAGACGGCGTCAGCGCCGGGCCGCCCCTCGAGAAGATGGCGCTCAGGAGCTGCCTCATGAGCGACGTTTCCTTCAATGACGCGCATTTGCCGGAGGGCTCGGTGCTCGGGAAGGTCGGCGGGGGTGCTCCGATTTTCGCGGAGTCGATGGAGTGGGAGCGCGTCTGCCTCGTCGCGCTGCACGTGGGCGCGATGGAGCGGATTCTCGAGGAGGCCGTCGCTCACGCCCGAGCGCGAACCGCATCTGGCCGGGCAATTGGAAAATTTCAGGCTGTCGCACACAGAATTGCGGACATGAAGGTGCGTCTTGAAGCCACCCGCAATCTTGTCTACCGAGCAGCAACGACACTTGGCCAAACAAGAGAGAGCGGTCTGTCCGCGTCTATTGTGAAATTGTTCGCCAGCGAGTCACTGCTCGCGTCTGCTTCGGACGCCGTGCGCAACCTCGGCGGAGCCGGGGTGCTGGTGGAGAGGGAAGCTGAGCGTGCGCTCAGGGATGCTGTGGCAGCCACCACTTACTCTGGAACCTCTGACATTCAGCGCAACATCATATCCCGCTGGCTGGGGCTCTGATTCGCAGGGCGCCGCTTCAAACAAGGCGTCTTTCGTTTTAGCTTTCCAAGCTGTTGGACAGGTGGCCGAGTGGTTGAAGGCACCGGTCTCGAAAACCGGCGTACCCGCAAGGGTATCGAGAGTTCGAATCTCTCCCTGTCCGTTCGTTGCCGACCAGGAGGGCCCGAGTCACCGGGCTCTTTTGCTTGGTGGCGGGGGTTTACGATGTAAGGACAGGTGGCCGAGTGGTTTAAGGCGCACGCCTGGAAAGTGTGTGTACGTTCATAGCGTACCGTGGGTTCGAATCCCACCCTGTCCGTTACGTAAGCTGCTGTTCGCGCGCCGTGGATTTTTCCCGGGGAAGGTTCAGGCGGAATACGGATCCGTCGCCGACCTTGCTTTCGACCGACAACTCGCCGCCCATACCGCGAGCCAGGTCGCGGCTGATTGCCAGCCCCAGGCCAGTGCCTTCGTGATTGCTGCTCGTGAGCTTTCTTTCGAGCTGAACGAACGGTTCAAAGATCGACACGAGCTTGTCATCGGGAATGCCAAGGCCCGTATCGGTGACTACTACTTCCGCAGTGTTCCCTTCGACTGTGCAGTCGATGGTAATACGCCCGCCTGCGTCAGTGAACTTGATTGCATTTGAGAGCAGGTTTAACAGGATCTGGCGCACCTTCTCCGGATCGGCCCAGACAGCGAGCGTCGCGTCGCACCCCTGATATTCATACGAGAGCTTGCGAGCGCGTAGCTGGGGCGTGACCAGCGGCTCCAGCTCGAGCAGGATCGGATGCAGCTGCACATAGGCCATCGAGAATTCCACACGCCCTGCGTCGAGCTTCGCGTAGTTCAGGATGTCATTGATCAGAGAGAGCAGGTTTCTCTGGCTGCGCTGAATCCGCTCTAGATCCGCGCGCTGGTCTGGGGTCAACGGTCCGCGAAGCCCCATCAGGATCAGCTCCGAGTATCCACCGATCGCGTTCAGCGGCGTGCGGAGCTCGTGACTCATGACTGCAAGAAATTGAGTCTTCGCCTCGTTCGCACCCTCGGCCACTTGCCTTGCCTCGAGCTCTGCCTTGTGATGCATTGCATTGTCGACGGCGAAGGCTGCTCGCCGCGCAAGCTCCATTGCAAAATCGAGATCCTGGTCTGTATATCGCCGACCAGATTCCGCCGAGACGATTGTTATCGCTCCCAAGGTACTGTCGAGCGTCGAGAGAGGGACGATTATTACTGATTTCAGTCCGAGCTCGCGGGTGATGCGAAGGTGTTCTTCATCGACCGCACCGGCGGCGAGAAGCTCGTCGGGGATGTCGGAATAGAGCTCAGGCTGATTTGTCCTGAGCACCTGTCCCACTCCTGAGCTCGCCGAGTAGTCGGGCGGATACCGGCGGTTCAACTCATGCGCCCATTGGACCTTCTCCGGATTCACGTGTGCCACCGCGAGCTGCGTGGGCTCTCCTGACGAATCGAGAATGGTCACCGAGCACCAGTCGCCAAAATGCGGAACGATGAGGTGCGCGACCTCGGTCAAAGTCTTTTCATAGTTGAGCGACGAAGCCAGAACCTTGCTGGCTTCCGAGAGGTAATGAGTCGACTCCTCGGCGCGCTTGCGCTGAGTGATGTCCTTCCATTGCGTTCCGAGGCCTGCGTCGGGAAGGGGATAACAGTGCAGCTCCGACCAGGTGCCCGACTCGGCGGTGTTGACCTCGAACGAAACAGGTGACCTTTTCTCCGCCGCTTCGAGCATCTTGCCCTTGACCTCAGAGCCTTCGAGCTCGGGCCACATTTCCCACACACTTCGGCCGATGAGTTCTTTTTCCCGGTTTGGCGAAACAGAGAAGACTTTGCGCGCAGCCTCGTTGATGTACCTGAAGCGCCAGTCCGAGTCATAGACGACGAAGGGGTCGGAGATGCTCTCCAGAATCCCCCGCGTAAATCGCTCTGCACTTTCGGCCTCATGGGTTCGCTCGGCCAGCTCTTCAGTCGATGCCTCAATCTCTTCCTGCATCGACTGGGATTCTTCGAGTTGCTGCGCCAGCTCTGTGCCCGAGTCATCCAGCTTCTTGGCGAGCTCGGCATTGACCTGTGCAGCGTTTGCCGCCTTGAACCTCTCCCTCCTCACACTGGCAAAAGCCCAACTGGAGAGAATCGAGCCGAGAAGGAATCCTCCGACCGCTACCATCGTCTGGGCAGCGTCTCTCCCAACGCCTAAGGTCGGGAGTGCCGGCGAGAGCACGTAAATCACGGACAGAAGGGAAGCGAGTACTGCGGGCCCGAATCCACCGAACCACGCGGCTGCGAATGCCGCTGGCCAGAAGGCAAGAAAGACGGTGCTTCCAAGCCAGGGGAGAAGAACGAGCGATACTGCGAACGCTCCGGAGCTGAGGCCAACAGCGATGAGATATCTGACTATCGCGCTCCGCTCTTTCGGCGCAGTTGCATCCTTGATCGCCGATGAGGGCAAGGGCGTGCGTCGGACGGGTGTCGGCGCTTTGAATTCAGGCGGGTGGCTGTCTGCGTCCAATCGTGGGTACCTCGCGGTTGCGGCGCGGCATGTGGAAGACGCTCAATCTACCTGCGGGCGCGACTCCCCGAAACGTGCGACATTGGCGCTCCTGTCGCGCTTACCCGATACTTTTGGGAATTCGCCGGCGAGCGCTGGCTTCGTTACGGAGTTGCATCGGAGTGAATCACTCGTCCCGCGCCATCAAGTCGGCCCAAGTTGGCATGATAGTCAACGCCGGGCTGGCGATCGTGAAACTCGTCGCCGGTCTTGTCGGAAACACTTACGCGCTCGTTGCTGATGCTGTTGAGTCGACGGCAGACATCTTCGCGTCGCTTGTTGTATGGGGAGGGCTTCGCGTTGCCAGCCGCGACCCCGATGAGAATTATCCGTTCGGATATGGCAAGGCAGAATCAGTTGCTGCTGTCGTCGTGTCGATGATGCTCCTCGCCGCGGCGGTGGGAATCGGATTCGAGGCGGTGAGGGAAATCCGAACCCCCCATAAAACTCCGGCGCCATGGACTCTCCTCGTACTCGTCGGTGTGCTGATTGTGAAGTTCACAATGTTCCGTCGCGTAAAATCCATCGGAGAGGAGGCGCACAGCACTGCCGTGCAGGCTGATGCCTGGCACCATGCGAGCGATGCGATCACATCTGCAGCCGCATTCACAGGTATCTCGATCGCGCTCTGGGGCGGCCCCGGCTGGGAGGAGGCGGATGACTGGGCCGCTCTTTTTGCGTCGCTGGTGATCTTCTACAACGGGGTGCTGCTGATGCGCCCTGCGTTGCACGACCTGATGGACAAGATGCCGGAAGGCGACATCACAGGCACGGTCAGGGCGGCCGCTTCATCTGTGGCGAGCGTGCTGGCCGTGGAAAAACTTTCCGCGAGGAAAGCAGGGATGGTGTACTACGTTGACATCCACGTACAGGCAGATCCGTCGATGTCACTGCACGACTCGCACGAGCTGAGCGGTGCAGTGAAGAGCGCGATCAAAGCCAGGCTACCGGAGGTCGCGGGCGTCCTCGTGCACATGGAGCCCTTCGAAAACTGACACCTTCGTCAGGCGGTCTTAAGTGCTTCGGCAACCTGAGTCAGTGATTTTCTGGCGTCGCCGAAGAGCATGCGCGTTTTCTCGTGATGGAAGAGCGCATTCTCGATGCCGGCAAAGCCGTGTCCCATGCTACGCTTCAGAACGATGATGTTCCGAGCCTTGTCGACGTCGAGAATCGGCATTCCGTAAATCGGGCTCGACGGGTCGTCCCGCGCCGCAGGATTGACGACGTCGTTGGCGCCGACCACGAGAACCACATCGGTCTGCGCGAATTCACCGTTGACCTGCTCCATCTCCAGGAGCTGGTCATACGGAACATTGGCTTCGGCGAGAAGCACGTTCATGTGACCCGGCATGCGGCCGGCGACGGGGTGAATCGCATACTTCACGTCGACGCCGCGCTTCTCGAGGTCTGTCGCGAGCTCGCGAACGGTATGTTGCGCCTCAGCAACGGCGAGACCGTATCCTGGCACGATCACGACGCTTCGTGCATACGCCAGCGCGATCGCAGTGTCTTCTGCGGTCGTCTGACGAATCGACCGCTGTATTCCGTCGTCGGAGGCCGCCTCGGCGGCAGATGCGGCGCCGAACGCACCGAAGAGAACGTTTCCAACCGAGCGATTCATCGCTCTGCTCATGAGCAGCGTGAGCAGAGTGCCCGATGCTCCGACGAGAACACCGGCGACAACCAGCATCTGGTTGTGCAGCACAAATCCCGTGAGTGCTGCGGCAAGCCCGGTGAGCGAGTTGAGAATGGAAATAACAACCGGCATGTCGCCGCCACCGATCGGGAGCACGAACATCGCACCAAGAATCAGCGCGAGGGCAAACAGACCCCACAACGCGGTGGTTCCAGCTGCGCCGAGCACGATCGCCGTACCGATGGCAAAAAGCGAAAGAAGGAGCAGGGCATTTACGAGCCGCTGAAGCGGGAACTGGAGTGGCTTGCCTGACAGTACTTCCTGGAGCTTTCCGAAAGCGATGAGACTTCCGGTGAAGGAAACAGCTCCGATTATCGTTCCCAGCACGATCGAGGTGGATTCCCCGGCGCCCGCAGTATCACCGATCCGGGCGAGCCTGATGTATTCGGCGATCGACACGAGCGCGGCGGTTGCGCCGCCCATACCATTGAACAGCGCCACCATCTGTGGCATTGCAGTCATCTGCACGGTGCGGGCGAAGTAGGTCCCGATCGCTGCGCCGAGCAGTGTTCCCGAGCCGATGATCCAGAACGAAAGTATCTGGCGATCGAGTAGCGTGGCTGCGAGAGCGAGCCCCATACCAAGCGCTGCCAGCTGGTTTCCCCAGCGTGCGGTCGCAGGGGAGCTCAGCCGTTTCAGTCCGAAGATGAAAAGGATCGCAGCGACAATGTACGCGCCGGAGATCAGCGATTCGCGCGCATCAAGCATCTGGCTTTTCCCGCTTCTTGAACATCTCGAGCATCCGGTCCGTCACAACGAAGCCGCCGAAGACATTTGCTGCACCGAAAACAACCGCGATGAATCCGAGCACCTGCAGCAGCAGCGTGTCAGCAGATCCGGCCACGAGCATTGCGCCGAGCACGACGATGCCGTGAATCGCATTGGTTGCCGACATGAGTGGCGTGTGCAGCACCGATGGCACGCGGGATATCACCTCGAACCCGACAAACATCGCGAGGATGAAGACATATATCCCGAGAATGAGCTCAACGCTCATGATGCAGCCTCCGAAAGTTTCTGATTGATCGCAGCGTTTCGTATTCCGGTAGAATCGGTGACGCAGACGGCGGCGATGATGTCGTCTGACAAGTCGAGCCTGAGAGTTCCCTCGGGCGCCATCAGCGCGACGAGTGCGGCAATGTTCTTTGCGTACATCTGGCTTGCGTGGTAGGCGAGCTCGCTCGAGATGTGCAGCGGCGAAATTATGAGAACACCATGGCGTTCGACGGTCGCACCAGGCTCGGTGAGCTCACAGTTTCCGCCCTGCTCGCCGGCAAGGTCGACGATCACCGATCCGGGTTTCATGGCCATCACTGTTTCCGCGGTTACCAGCAGGGGTGCGCGCCTGCCTGGAACCAGCGCGGTTGTGATCACGACGTCGGCGTTCTTCGCGTGTTCGTGGATCAGCTCCTTCTCCTTGCGGATGTGCTCTTCTGCAAGTTCCCGCGCGTAGCCTCCGGCATCCTGCGCGTCGTGAGTCCCGAGCTCCAGCTCGACGAACGTTGCGCCGAGACTTTGCACTTGCTCCTTCACCACGGGGCGTGTGTCGAACGCCTCGACAACTGCGCCGATCCTTCTCGCGGTTGCAATTGCCTGAAGCCCAGCCACTCCTGCTCCGATCACCAGAACGCGCGCTGGACGGACAGTCCCGGCGGCGGTCATGAGCATCGGAAAAAACTTCTGCAGTGCGTTCGCAGCAATGAGGACAGCCTTGTAGCCGGCGACTGTGCTTTGTGAGGACAGTGCATCCATCATCTGTGCGCGGGTCGTGCGCGGCACGAGCTCCATGCTGCACGCGACGACGCCGGCCTTTGCGAGCTCGCTGAATATCTGCGGGTCACCTGCGGGCTGCAGCAGCGCAATGAGAGCCGCACCGGGTTCCATGATCGCGATCTCGTCCGCGGTGGGTCTCTGAACCTTGAGTATGAGTTCAGTTCCCGCGTATGTGGCAGATCCATCCGGGGTTATAGTCGCTCCTGCGGCGGCGAATGCTTCATCTGTGAAGCCGGCTCGTTCACCAGCACCTGCCTCGACGACCACTGTGTGTCCAAGCTTGACGATCTGGGCAATCACGTCGGGCACCAGGGCAACGCGCTTTTCTCCGGGCACCAGTTCCTTCGGCACTCCTACATGCATCAAGTCTCTCTCTGTTGAGTCACGTCTCGTAAGCAGTGGAAAAATACCAGTTGCAAAGATTTGCTGCCGCGTTCGGAACTGCGGGGCGACATCAT
>JBBREF010000028.1:0-31869 GCA_038203205.1 Gemmatimonadales bacterium
TCAAGTCGAGGCACGCCACGCCATATTCCGTTTCATCGAAGGCTGGTACAACCCACACCGGCGGCACTCCGCGCTGGGTAACAAATCACCGATCAGCTACGAAAAGCTGGTCACAGAGGCAGCTTGATTCTCAAGCCGCCAAGTGTCCACCGAAACGGGGCAACTCCAGATCGCGAAAATGGCCACGATACACAGCTCGCACTCAATGCCGAAATAATGCGAATTGAAACTGCCGCAACTTTCCTAACCGTGTCGCCATCTTGGCTTCAAAAGTCCGACGTCCCAAGATGTCGGCTCGGAGGCAACCTGGTATTTCTTCGGTCAGACCTACTGGCCTACGTGGCGGCGCAGCGTTCACACAGGATTTGATCGAACATGAAGAAGAAGGGATGGACTAAACACGGCAAGTACCAGCTCTGGGTTCCCGGAATCGTCGGGCGAACCCAAGTCTCTACACGAACTTCAGATCGCGTCTTAGCTGGCCGAATTCAGCGAATGGTCTTGCAGCTCAAAGACGAACAAGACTGGCAGCTACTCGACGCAATTAGATCGGGAGTGTTTACCCTGCCAGAGATTTATTCGGCGTGGACGATGAACCGCGTGCCGGAATTACGTGCCAGAATCAATGACGTCATCCTTTCTGGCCACCTTGACCCTTGGGTGGCGTGGGTTCTCGGGAACGGCCAGCGCCGCCAGACCGTGGACACATACCGCGCACAAGTCACGACATTGATTTCACCCGGGTTTCCCCTCTCAAATTTCAGCCGTAAGACAATCAGTGAATGGCTTTCTGGATTGCAGGACGTCACCACGGGAACAAAGCGAAAGTATCTCGCGGCGCTAAAGAGCTTCGTCCGGTACCTTCTAGAAAGAGAGATCATTGAGGTCGATCCGACCTCGGGCGTGAAGTCGCCGAAGAAGAATGACCCTCGCGAGCGATGGGAGACACAAGCAACCGACCAGCGAATTGTTGAGGCTGCGATGCCGGAGTACCGATCACTCTTTGCATTCATCAAGGCGACTGGTGCCGAAGTCTCCGCTGCCCTGGGATCAACCAGAAACGATATAGATATCGCGCTAGGGCTTGCGCACGTTCATGGGACGAAAAACGCGAAGCGCAATCGCAAGGACGTCATCATTGAACAGTGGGCAATGTCATACCTCCGCGATCACTGTCGGTCCGCGATCGGAAATGTCCCGCTATGGCCGACGATTGATCGGTATCAGGCGCACAGGCACCATCAGGCAACCTGCGTCGCATTGAATATCGATGACTACACGTTGCGAGATAGCCGCCATTCGTGGGCGGTAAGAGCTCGGAAACGAGGCGAGACCTTCGAGGCGATTGCCGAACAGCTCGGCAACAGCGTGGCCATGGTGGTGCAGGTTTATGCGAAGTTCAAGCCGGAACTTGAGGAACGCACTACACGCCGGGACGTCCTGGGCCTCTGAGCACGACACTCAGTCGGCGAAATGACCTCAGGATGTCGCGGTCTGGCGCTCCCGTCTTACCGCCGCAAAATGGCGCTTCGCTGCCTTGCCAGCCTCATCCAGTGCTTTCTTCAGTCGGTCGATCTCATAATTGATTTCTACCTCGCTGACACAATCAGGCGAGATCGCCAGCGTTTCCTTCTCGGGCCAGAATGGATCGCGGACCGAAATGTGTGTGTGAACACCGCCGAAAGAATCCTTCCCGACATGTAGCTTCAATTCATACGCGCTCATCGTTTTCCCCTCAGTCGAAGTGTGCATGACTACCGAAGTGACTACCAGTGCGCCAGCCAGCGGGCTAATCTTGGCCCGACATTGGGCCGTAAGTCGTTGCCCTGAAATAAAATGCGAAAGGGGGGACTCGAACCCCCACGGATTGCTCCACTGGATCCTAAGTCCAGCGCGTCTACCAGTTCCGCCACTCTCGCAACTACGAAGGAACTTAGACGCCCGGCACACCTGGCGGAATCACCCCACCGCTGCGCATACAATGTGAAAATACAACACGTCCGGAAACAGCAAGGCCCCGCCAAATCGGCGGGGCCTTCCGTTCAATTCGCTCACGTGAATGCTGCTTCACTCCTCCGAACTCCGGCCTCTGTGCGCTTCTTTCTGCGCCCTCCGAGTTCGCGGAGCGCTCTGCGAACTCTAGTTCCCGAGGCGTATATTAACCACCCGATCCGCACCGGCACCCTGACCAAGTGCGTGAACGTTGAGGCTGATGTAGTCGCCATTCTTCAACCCGCCGAGAATCGACTGAAGCTCAGCGCTGGTCTTGATCGGCCTCCGCGGCGCAGGATACAGCACCTCGAATATCACGTCCTGCTCAACCAGTTTGTTATACGACGGGCCAAGCGGAATCACGTCGGTCACCATCACTCCACGCCGGTTCGCCGCGAGATTCGCCCGCGTCGCCAGCTCGGCCGGTACTGCGCCGAGTGAAATTCCCAGCGCGTCATTCTTTATCGTGGCCGGGCTCGTGTTGGCCGCAGGCCGCTCTCCTGACCGGGAAGTCGCTGCCGCAGTTCTCGCAGGCTCAGCAAGCTCTGTCAGCTTCACGCTGAAAGACTTCTTCTGCCCGTAGCGCATCACCTCGAGCTCGACGTTTTCGCCCGGCTCGTGATTACGAACGATGCGCTGAAGCGTGCTCACGCGCTCGACTGGCTTGCCGTCGGCGGTGATGATGATGTCACCTGCCTGCATTCCGGCACGCTCTGCTCCGCTGCCGCTTGCGGGATTGAAGCCGTCCACCTTCGCGCCACGAATGTCCTTCATGCCGGCAACACCTGCATCTTCCGGGGTCACCTCACGAATGAGAATGCCCAGCACTCCAACCCGTACCTTTCCGTGCTTGACGATGTCGTCCATCACCTTCTTCGCAAGCGTGATCGGAATGGCGAAGCCATAACCCGCGTTCATTCCTGTCTCACTCGCGATCGCGCTGGTGATGCCGATTACTTCTCCGCGCTGATTGACCAGCGGGCCGCCTGAATTACCACGGTTGATTGCTGCGTCAGTCTGAATCAGGTCACTGATGGAATAGTTGTTGTTGGTATCACCACGGCGGTTCAACAGTCCCGGGAGGCTCCGACCCTTGGCGCTGATGATTCCCGCGGTTACCGTGAAGTCGAAGCCGAGCGGGTTTCCAATCGCCAGTACCCATTCGCCGACGCGGCTGTTGACGTCGTTGCCAAGCGCAAGCGTCGGGAAGTCATTGCCGTCGATCTTGATGACAGCGACATCTGTCGTCGGATCGTTGCCGACCACGCGCGCGACGTATGTGCGGTTGTTGAGCATCTGGACCGTCACGCGATCGGCGATCGTCGTGCGGTCGCTCATCGTCACGACATGGTTGTTCGTGAGAATGTATCCGTCCTTCGAAACGATGAACCCGGAACCAGAGCCGGTCTCAACCTGCGGAGCGCGCGGCTGACCCTGATTGAAGAAATCCTCGAAGCCAGGCGGGATCTGCCCCTGGCTCTGACGGCGTCTCTGGGTATCAGTCGTTGGCCTGCTCTCGACTGAGATCGAAACGACCGCAGGTGTTACATGGTCGGCGATCTCAACGAACGCATTGCTTGCCTGTACGAGCGGCGCTACCGAGCCAGCATCGGGCTTGCCTTGAGCGAAGCCCAGTCGCGAGAGATCGAGTCCGCCGGAAGCTATGATGAGGCCTCCGAGAAATGCGCCCACAACCGCGACGCCCCACCGCGCACGTGATGACAGTGAAGACATAGTTCCTTTTTCCCTCTTTGTTGATTCCCTAATACTAAGACACCGGCCGCACCCTGTAGGTTGCGGCCGGCGCTTTTACGAGTTGCTTACTTTTTGTCGTCGACGATCTCGTAGTCAGCCTCGACCACGTCATCAGCCGGCGGAGTACCAGTCGCCTCGCCCGCCGGAGCGCCATCCGTACCGGCCTCACCCTGCGGTTGAGACTCCGCGGCCTGCTGCTGGTAGAACGACTGTCCCGCCTCGCTGAACACCTTCGTCAGCTCCTCCTGCGCGGCGCGGATTTCGGTCATGTCATCGCCGCGAAGTGCCTTGCGCGACCGCTCGATTGACGCGTCGATGCGCCCCTTGATCTCCGGGCTCACCTTTTCGCCCCACTCCTTCACGTTCTTCTCGACTTCATAAGTCATGGAGTCGAGGCGGTTCCGCGCGTCAATCGACTCGCGCTGCGTCTTGTCAGACGCCGCGTTCTGCTCGGCATCTTTCACCATGCGATCGATCTCGGTCTCCGAGAGCCCGCTCGACGCTTCAATCCTGATCTTCTGCTCCTTCCCGGTCGCCTTGTCGCGCGCCGTGACATGCAGAATTCCGTTGGCGTCGATGTCGAATGTCACCTCGACCTGCGGCATGCCACGCTGTGCGGGCGGAATACCAGTGAGCTGGAACTTGCCGATGGTCTTGTTGTAAGTCGCAAGCTCACGCTCTCCCTGAAGAACGTGAATCTCTACCGTCGTCTGGTTGTCATCGGCAGTCGAGAAAGTCTCGCTCTTCTTGGTCGGTATCGTCGTGTTCCGCGGAATGAGAACAGTCGTGACTCCGCCCAGCGTCTCGATACCGAGCGACAGCGGCGTGACGTCGAGCAGCAGAACGTCCTTCTGCTCACCGGTCAGCACGGCACCCTGAATCGCGGCACCAATCGCCACGACTTCGTCGGGATTTACTCCCTTGTTCGGCTCCTTGCCGAAGAACTTCTTGACGATCTCCTGGATCTTCGGAATACGCGTCGATCCACCGACGAGAATCACTTCGTCGATCTCGTTCGGCTTGATCCCCGCATCCTTGAGCGCCTGCTCCATCGGCGGCAGCGTACGCTGAATGAGATCGTCCACGAGCTGCTCGAACTTCGCTCTCGTGAGCTGATAGTTGAGGTGCTTCGGGCCGCTCTGGTCAGCAGTGATGAAGGGCAGGTTGATGTCGGTGGTCTGCGTCGTCGACAGCTCCATCTTCGCCTTCTCTGCCGCTTCCTTCAGGCGCTGAAGCGCCATCGGATCCTTGGAGAGGTCAATCGCCTGGTCCTTCTTGAATTCCGTAACGAGCCAGTCGATAACGCGCTGGTCGAAATCGTCGCCGCCGAGGTGAGTGTCGCCGTTCGTCGACTTCACTTCGAACTGGCGCGAACCCTCTACGTCGTAAAGCTCGAGAACCGAGATGTCGTAAGTACCGCCACCAAGATCGAAGACGGCGACCTTCTCGTCCTTCTTCTTGTCGAGGCCATATGCAAGCGCCGCGGCCGTCGGCTCATTGATAATGCGGAGCACGTCGAGTCCGGCAATCTTGCCGGCATCCTTCGTTGCCTGACGCTGCGAATCGTTGAAGTAAGCAGGCACCGTGATGACTGCCTTCTCGACCTTGTATCCGAGGTAGTCTTCGGCGGTCTGTTTCATTTTCTGAAGAATCATCGCCGAGACTTCGGGCGGGGTAAATCGCTTTCCCTGAACCTCTACTGTCGAGACGTCGTTGGTGCCGCCCTGAACCTTGTAGGGAACCCGCGCTGTCTCAGCCTGAACCTCGGACATCTTGCGGCCCATGAAGCGCTTGATCGAGAAGACCGTGTTCTGCGGGTTGGTGACCGCCTGTCGCTTGGCGATCTGCCCGACAAGACGCTCCCCATCCTTCGTGAATCCGACTACCGACGGGGTGGTACGCCCGCCCTCGGCATTCGGTATGACGACCGGGTCGCCTCCCTCCATCACCGACACTACGGAGTTGGTGGTTCCAAGGTCGATTCCGATTACTTTGTCTGCCATTTGAGCCTCTGAATAGTTGATGCTGAAGAGTCGCGCACGTTGAAGGGCAAAGTATGAGCCCGTTTTTTCTGCCAGATTGGCCTATCCGGCACTCTTTTTGTGTCAGAAACGCCGTTCAGCCGTAAAACCGCAAGCCAGGACACAGATGATCCCGCTAAGTGACGATCACCGCACCATTCGGCCGCCCGTGATGACGTACGCGATAATCGCTGCGAACATTGCATCCTGGGTGCTCGTCCAGGGCGCGGGGATGAATGAGCCGGTGCTTGCAGCCAGCGTCTGCAATTACGGAATGGTTCCCGGCGAGATAACCCGGATGGCCCAGATCGGGACCGGGGTGCCGCTGGGCGACGGGATGGCTTGCGTCATCGACGGTGAGGCCATCAACACCTTCACGCCTCTCACGTCGATGTTCCTGCATGGCAGCTGGGCGCATCTGATCTTCAACCTGTTGTACTTCTGGGTTTTCGGTAACAACATCGAAGACAGCATGGGCCGGATTCGTTTCCTCGCGTTCTATCTGATCTGCGGACTTGTGGCTGCGGCGGCTCATGTCATGGTCGGTCCAGGGTCGCCAATCCCAACTGTCGGAGCTTCGGGCGCCATATCCGGCATCATGGGCGCGTATCTGATCCTTTACCCGCGTATAAACGTCAAGATGTTCTTTCCGCCCTTGTTCATCTTTCGTGTAAGGGCGTGGGTCGTACTTCTTCTCTGGATCGGCGGGCAGATATTGAGTGGATTGCCGGAGCTCACCACGATGCGTCCAGAGGTTTCGAGCGGTGTCGCATTCTGGGCGCACATCGGAGGTTTCATCGCCGGCCTTGTGCTCGTAAAACTCTTCGAGAAGCCCTCGCTGGTCGCCCTTCGGGCTGTCCCCGGAGAGCGCTGATCAGGCCTGGGCCATCATCGGCTTCGCCGGAGTCGGCATCCGGCGCCGGCCAATCGGCTGCGGATACAGGGCGCGAATCGTTGTTCCGAGACCAACCGCGCTTCTTGCCTCCACCCGGCCGCCGTGCGCCTCGGCCATGTGCTTGACGATTGCGAGACCAAGTCCGCTGCCGCCCCAGCGGCGAGCCCGGCCGCTGTCGACGCGATAAAGCCGCTCGAAGATGCGAGGAAGATGATCGGGTGAAATTCCTTCGCCGGTGTCCCGTACTCCCAGCCAGACGCCTTCGCTGGAAAGCTCCGAGAAAACTGTAATCGAGCCTGTCGGCGTATGGCGGATTGCGTTTTCCGAAAGATTGGCGATGGTCTGGCGAATGGCGGTCTTGTCGGCCTGAATCACTCTTGCGCCCGGCGCGAACTCACAAAGCAGTGCAACTCCGTTTCGCGACGCGGCAGGGCGGAGCGAATCGAGAACGTCGTCGGTCACATCGAACAGCGTGATCGTCTCCGGTCGCGGTATCCATCCGCCCGACTCGATGCGCGTGAGATCCAGCATGTCGTCGATGATCCGCTGCATCCGGTTGGTGCTCGAGAGAATGGCTCGCGCGAACTGTTTGCGCTCTTCCTGTGGCGGATCGTGTCGCGCAAGCGTCGCAGCGAAACCGCTTGCGATCGTGAGTGGCGAGCAGAGCTCGTGAGACACGTTGGCCACGAAGTCGCGGCGAACGCCGTCGAGATTTTGCAACTGCCATGAGAGCTGAGTCAGTGATTCTGCGAGATCTCCGACTTCACCCGGTGCGACGATCGACGGGTGATGGCCGAACTCGCGTCGGCTCAGTGATCGCGCCATGTCGCGGAGCTGAATGACGGGCTTGGATACGTAGCGCGCAAAGAGCAGCGAGAAGAGCGCAACGGCAATCATGGCCAGAAATCCGGCGCTGATCATGTCGCGCCTTGCGACATCGAAAATTTCGTTGAGCGGCCCGAGCACTACGCCAACCCGAACAACGCCATTCTCACTCGGCACCGCGACAAACAGCGTACCCTGGACGTCATCGCCTCTCTCGTCCCGAGCAATGCCAACCCTTCCTTCCAGCGCTTCACTCACTTCGGGCCGGCGCTCACGTCGCCCGACTGGGCTTGCTTCGAGGCTGCCATTGGCGGCGTCGCCAACGATCACGCCACGTGCATCAATGAGGGTGACGCGGCCCTTGAGAGATTCGGCGGTTCGCTCAGCGATTTCCTGCGGCTTCATGCCGGACGACCACTGGGCCGAGATGAGGCGGGCATCGCGACCGAGCATGTTCGCGCGCTCGGCCATGACCCGTTCCCTGAGCCTTCTGTCCACCAGAAGCACAGTCACGGTGGTGAAGACCATGATGACTCCCAAAGCAAAAATCAGGAGTCTGTAAACGAGCTTCATCCCGGCGCGGGTGTCTCGCTTGCGAGGCGGTAGCCGAAACCGCGGACGGTCTCGATCATGTCGCCGGCCGGCCCAAGCTTTGTGCGAAGCCTCTGGATGTGCACGTCGACAGTTCGAGTTTGCATGTCCGGCTCAGCGCCCCAGACCACTTGAAGCAGCTGGTCGCGCCCCTGAGCAAGGCCTGGGTTGGTTGCAAGGAGCAGGAGGAGTCGGTATTCCGTCGGGGTGAGGCCGATGTCTGTGCCGTCCACCATGACTCGCCGGCCACCCCTGTCAATCGAGATCGCGCCGATGCTTTCGACGTCCCCCTGCATCCTCAATCCCCTGGAACGGCGAAGAATCGCCGCAACGCGAAGTACGAGCTCGTCGGGATTGAAGGGTTTTGTCAGATAGTCGTCAGCGCCCTCTGACAATCCCTTGATCCGGTCGGTGTCGTCACGGAGGGCGGAGAGCATGAGGCAGGGAGCGTTCTGGGGCGCAGGATTCGATCGGATGGTCGACAGGACCTCGAAGCCCGACATGTCCGGGAGAAGCAGGTCGAGGATCAGAAGGGAGATTCCATTCCCCAGTGCCGCGTCGATCGCTTGCCTGCCTGAGGAGGCGCTAAGGGTGCGATAACCGGCGGCCGCCAGGTGATATGCGACAAGTGCCACGATCTCGGGCTCATCGTCAACTATCAGTATTCGGTCAGAAACAGGGTTTGATTCCACGGACATACATTAGAGAGGGTTGCGGCGGCTGGTCAATGAGATTGTGCGATTAGCGCCTGTTTTTGTGGCTCTGGGAGAGGTGCTTGCATAAATTCAATGCGCAGCGCCGATTGGCATTCCCCACGTTTCCGTAACGGAGCAAGCTTGCAGCTCATTCCCCGCGACGCAGAGTTCTACGATCTTTTCGCCCAGGTCGCCAGCCGGATGTCCGGATCGGCGAATCTCCTCCATGAGCTATTCAAGGATCCGTCCAAGATCGAGCAGCATGTGGCGGCGATAAAGACGCTCGAGCACGAAGCCGACAACCTGACTCACGACACAATAGACAGGATCGACCGTACGTTCGTCACGCCGTTCGATCGCGAGGACATTCATGCGCTGGCCGGGCATCTCGACGAGGTGGTTGACCTGATCGACGGCTGCGCCCGCAGGGTTTCGATTTTTCACATCAAGGAATCGCGCGAGCATGGGGTGATCCTCTCAGAGGTGCTGCTCCGCGCGACTATCTGCATCGAGGACACCGTCAAGAAGATGAAAGATCCGAAAACGGTGTCTGGTGCAAACAGGCAGCTCAAGATGCTGGAGGAAGAGGGCGACGCGATGTATCACGAGGCAGTCGAGCTGCTGTTCAGGTCCACCACTGATGCGATCGAGGTAATGAAGTGGAAGGAGCTCTACGATAAGCTCGAGGATGCGATTGACCAGTGTGAGGATGTCGGCAACACTCTTCAGAGCATCGCCCTCAAGAACGGCTGATCGTGCTTTACTATGTACTTGGAATCGTAATCGTCGCCCTGATATTCGATTTCATCAACGGGTTCCACGATTCCGCTAACTCGATTGCTACGATTGTCGGCACCAGGGTGCTCAACCCGCTGGCCGCGGTCGTCTGGGCTGCGTTTTTCAATTTCATAGCTGCGTTTGTTTTTACGACGGCCGTTGCCAAAGCAATTGGAAGCGGGCTCGTCGACCTCAACATCGTCACGCCGAACGTGATTCTGGCGGGTCTGCTCGGTGCGATCATCTGGAACCTGATCACGTGGTTCTATGGAATTCCATCGAGCTCCTCCCATGCCCTGATCGGCGGATACGCGGGCGCTGCACTGGCCAAGGCTGGATGGAGCGCGCTGCTCTGGGGCAAGAAATGGATGGTAACGCTGGCGTTCATCGTGATTTCTCCCCTGTTCGGAATGCTGCTGGGCTTCCTGATAATGCTCGCGCTGTTCTGGACGTTCAGGAACTCCATGCCCGCGCCGGTCAATCGTTTCTTTCGAAAGGGGCAGCTCTTCAGCTCGGCGTTGTTCTCCCTCGCTCATGGTGGCAATGACGCGCAGAAGACGATGGGAATCATCGTCGGGCTTCTTGTGTCGGTGGAACCGTTGCTTGCGCAGGAAACCGGCTGGTTGAGCCATCTCTACGTCCCGGACACCGATACGATTCCGACCTGGGTGATCATGAGCGCGCACGCGGCAATCGCACTTGGAACTCTCTTCGGTGGGTGGCGTATCGTGCACACCATGGGGTCGCGTATCACCAAGCTTCGCCCGATCGGTGGCTTTGCCGCTGAAGGTGCCGGTGCTGTCGCAATCATCCTCGCGACGACTGCCGGAATTCCGGTGAGCACGACGCACACGATTACAGGTGCGATTGTCGGCGTTGGTGCGACCAACAGATTCTCGGCAGTCAGGTGGGGAGTTGCCGGGAGTATCGTATGGGCGTGGCTCCTCACGATTCCCGCAGCGGGAGTCATTGCTGCTGTGTCGTACTGGCTTCTTCGGACATTCGTGGGCGCATGAGCGACGCTGGAAGTCTCGATCCATCGTTGTACATCAACCGCGAGCTGAGCTGGCTCGAATTCAACGCGCGGGTGCTGTGTGAGGCTTTCGACCAGCGAAACCCGCTGCTCGAGCGGCTCAAGTTCCTTTCGATCTTCAGCACCAACCTCGACGAATTCTACATGGTGCGCGTGGCGGGTCTTCGGCGGCAGCTTGCCGCCGGAATGCAGGCGCCAGCGCCCGACGGATTGTCACCTCAGCAGCAGCTCGACGCGATCAAGGAGCGTGTCGCCGGCTTGATAGAGCGGCAGCAGAACTGCCTGCACCAGCAGCTGCTTCCTGCGCTCGATCAGCTTGGCGTAAAGCTCGTCCACATGGATGAGCTTTCGGCGGACGAATATCAGGCCATCGACGCGTTTTTCGAGTCGCAGGTGTTTCCTGTGTTGACTCCCCTTGCAGTCGACCCGAGTCATCCATTCCCGTACATCTCGAATCTCTCGTTGTCGCTCGCGGTGCAGCTCAGGCACCCGGAGACTGGGGCGGAGGAGTTCGCACGGGTAAAAGTGCCCCGGAGCCTGCCACGGTGGGTTCCTACGGGTGTCGATCACCGTTTCGTTCCGCTCGAGCAACTCATAACCGGCAATCTTTCCGCGCTTTTCCCGGGAATGGAAGTCGCTGGGTCGAACGTTTTCCGCGTAACGCGTTATTCGGATCTCGAGCTCACGCATTCCGAAGAGCCGGAAGACCTGATGGCGCTCATCGAGGAACAGGTTTTCCGTCGCCGATTTGCAGAAGTCGTTCGGGTCGAGATTGAATCCGGTACGCCTCCCGAACTGCAGAAGCTTCTGCTCGACGAACTTCGTGAAGATCAGGAGGACGACATTCCGTCGCTCCCCGACATCGATCTCGTCGAGACGGGCTCCGTGCTCGCGCTTGGGGACCTGATGTCGCTGGCGATGCTCGAGATTCCCGGTGCTCGCGATGCGCCGCTCACACCCACCGTGCCCAAAGAGCTGCGTGACTCAACGCGCTCTATCTTCGACGTGATCCGCGAGGGAGACATCCTCGTCCATCACCCGTACGACTCGTTTTCAGCGTCGGTTGAACATTTCGTCACATCCGCGGCGCACGATGAGAATGTGCTCGCGATCAAGATGACGCTCTATCGCACGTCTGGCGACACGGCAATTGTGCGCGCCCTGACGGACGCAGCGCAACTTGGAAAGCAGGTAGTGGTGCTGATCGAACTTCAGGCCAGATTCGACGAGGCGAACAACATCACTTTCGCGCGCACACTCGAGAGTTTTGGTGTTCACGTCGCATACGGACTCGGGGGGCTCAAGACCCACACGAAAACGACGCTCGTAGTACGGCGCGAGGGAGATGGTATCCGGCGCTACGCGCACGTCGGCAGCGGCAACTACAATTCAAAGACTGCGCGCATCTACACAGATATCGGGCTGTTCACCTGCAATCCCTCGATCGGCGCCGACCTCAGCGATCTGTTCAATGCACTCACGGGATTTTCACGCCAGCGCCTTTATCGAAAGCTGATCGTTGCGCCAGGGGACATGCGACAGCGGTTCTTCGAGATGATCGCGCGCGAGCGTGAGCACGCTGAGCAGGGAAGGGGAGGGCGGATCATCGCGAAGATGAATGCACTCGTTGACACTGACATGATCGAGAATCTCTACGCCGCGTCGCAGGCAGGCGTTGAAATCGACCTCATTGTGCGTGGCATCTGCTGCCTGCGGCCCGGAATTCCCGGGACCAGCGACAGAATCCGCGTGATCAGCATCGTCGGCCGGTTCCTCGAGCATTCGAGAATATTCTACTTCGCGAACGCAGGCGAGGAGGAATACTATTTCGGCTCGGCGGACTGGATGCCGCGCAATTTCGACCGGCGTGTCGAGGCTGTCGCGCCAGTGGAGGGCAAAGAGCTTCAGCAGAGGCTCGAGTCACTGCTGCATACATGCCTGGCCGATAACACTCAGGCCTGGGAACTGATGTCTGACGGTTCCTATGTTCAGCGGCAACCTGATGGAAATCCCGAGTACGTGTCGCAGGCTGTGTTCCTGCGGCAAAGCTGGGGAGAGCTTACCGGCGCTGCTCACGGCCCGATCGAGCAGTCGAACCAGGTCGCCCACCAGGGTAGTCAGAGTCCGTCCTGAAACTACAATAAAGGAAAACAGTAGCCCACCTGCTGCCCGCTCTTTGGGCTCGTCGAGGAATTCCGGGAATGGCAGGGATCTGATGCGAACTGCAGAAGAGCTTTTAGCGCCCCTTCGTGTCCTTCGCGCTAAAGTCGTTCGCAGTTCCCGGACGCGGACGCCTCCAGATATTCAGTCCGAGCCGCTGCCATCTCCGTCAGCCGTCAGCGTCACCCCGTACGGACCAACTATCTCCACGGCAGTGTCTGCAACGGTCGACAGCAGCCCTGACTTCCGGCTCGCACCCCAGAGCTCGAGTCGGATAGGGGATTCCTTCGACGCAGGTACGGCGATGAGCCTTAGCGCCCGCGCGAGCCAGCGGACACGGATGTCCCCGACGGCGCCTGTGTGCCCCCGGTCGAAACCATCGGCAACCCGGAGAATCGCAGAAAGCCGCAACACCCGCTCTCGTGTGGCGCCAGCAAGCTGGCTGAAGTTGCGGTGGGTTTTTCGCGGTTCCGCACCACGGTGGTAACGCGCGACATTGGCAATCACCACCTGCTCCGCCGGCGTCATGCCGAGCAGGTCCGCGTGTGTGATGAGGTGGTATGAATGCTTGTGGTGCTTGTCGTAGCTGATGTGGTAGCCGATATCGTGGAGCAGCGCAGCATCCGACAGAGTCTGTCTGTCTTCCTGTGCACACCCGATGCGGGTTCCGATTGAGTCGAACAGGCGAAGCGCGAGTTTCTGCACGTGGCTCGCATGCGGAGCTTCGAAATGCGTCCGCCTCGCCAGTTCCTGGACTGAACGCTCCCGGGCATCGCCGTGGTCTGCCGATTCGGGCTTGACGCGAGCGAGGTCCAGAAGGATGCCTTCGCGAATGCCGTAGCTGGACACTGTCAGCTCCCGCGCCTCGATCCGGCCCATCACTTCTGCGATCACTGCGAGGCCGGCGACGATGATATCCGATCTCGCGGCGTTCAGGCCCTGAACGGCGAGCCGCTCGGTTGCCGACAGCGCAGCGAGGTTGTCGACGAGGTGTTCGAGTTCAGCACGCGTCACCACCGTGCCGTGAACTGTTCGCGCAGCAAGCATGCCTTGGCGCGCGAGAATCATCCCCGCGAGATTGGTGAACGTCCCGCCCGACCCGATGATCCTCGCGCCGCGCCAGTCCCGCGCGGAAAGGTCGTCACGCAGCTGTTTCCTGACGAAGCGCCTCAACTTTTTCATCGCGGCGGGAGTGCTGCCCTTGCTGAAATATTTTTCGGTGAGGCGGATCGCGCCGAATGGAAACGACGTCAGATGCTCGATGAGGCCGCTGGCGCTGAGCGCGAGCTCGAGCGACCCACCGCCGATATCCATAATTGCCGCTCGGCCCGAACCGATGTCGAAATGGGCCTGCGCGCTCCTGAAACAGAGGCGCGCTTCGTCCTGGCCAGTGAGCATCGAGACCGTAAGCCCGGTTTCTTGCTTCACGCGGGCCACCCATTCCGCACCGTTTGCGGCATCGCGAACAGCGCTCGTCGCTACGACGCGGCGCCGCTTTGCGCCGAGCTGGGTCGCAAGCTCGGACATCCGCCCGAGTATTTCGATCGCAGCATCCTGCGCCTCGTCACTGAGTCTGCCGCTCAGCTGCAGTCCGGCACCCAGTCGTGGTGCCGCCTTCATTTCATCGACGACCTTGATCGCGCCCGATGGGGAAACATCGGCCACTATCTGTCGAATCGAGTTGGATCCGATATCGATCGCCGCAATTCTCACCGGGGCGCCGCGGTTCTTAGCCTGGTCCACGGTATGAAGACTCTGGGGCTGACCTTCGGATATCAAATCGCCTCAGTCTTCAAAGTGATGTTTGATCTGCTTGCCTTCTGCGACGTACACAGCGTCTTCGGCGATGTTCGTGGCAAGGTCGGCAACTCTTTCGAGATTTCGGCTGACGAGAAGCATTTCGAGCGAGTTCCCGATCGTTCTTGCGTCTTCCATCATGTGGGTTAGAACAATCCGGAATACCGAGTCGTGTAATGCGTCCACCGCATCGTCGGCCTTGCATACTTCGCGGCCAAGGGCGCCATCGGGCCGCGTAAACGCGTCGAGTGCGTTGCTGAGCATCTCGCGGGCCCGCCGTGCCATGTCTTCAAGCTCGGGAGTGGCCGCGAGCTTGCCACCCTGATCGGAGAGGTGAATCGCAGACTCAGCGATGTTGACAGCGTGATCGCCTACCCGCTCGAGGTCGCTGGAGGCCTTGATGGTCGCAACGAGAAACCGGAGATCGCGCGCCATCGGCTGCTGAAGTGCAAGCAGCGATACGGCAAGCTGCTCGACTTCGACCTCGAGAATGTTGAGCGCCTTGTCCCCGGCGATGACTTCCTCTGCCATAGCCCGGTCGCCATCGAGAAGCGCAGTGATCGAAAGCTCGACCAGCCGCTCAGCGTGTCCGGACATTTCCAGGAGCTTTCGCTTGAGCTCGGCAAGCTGCTCGTGAAAGTGGCGAAAGCCCGTCGCCTGCGGTGATGCCGTCATCCGAATCTCCCGGTGATGTATGCCTCTGTACGTTCTTCACGCGGGCGCGTGAAAATCACGTCCGAGCGGTCCATCTCCACCAGCTTTCCAAGATAGAAGAATGCTGTGACGTCGGACAGCCGTCCGGCTTGCTGCAGGTTGTGGGTTACGATGACGATCGTGAGCTCTTGCTTCAGTTCAATGAGCAGCTCCTCTATCCGCTGGGTCGCCGCCGGATCGAGTGCGCTTGCGGGTTCGTCGAGAAGCAGTATCGATGGCTCGTTCGCGAGCGCGCGCGCAATGCAAAGGCGCTGCTGTTGACCGCCCGAAAGCCCAAGTGCGCTCGATTTCAGTCTGTCGCGTACTTCGTCCCACAGTGCTGCCCGCCGCAACGATTGCTCCACGAGCTCATCGATCTCGCGGCTTGAAAGATTGCGATTGATCCGCGGTCCGTAGGCAACGTTGTCGTAAATCGATTTCGGGAAAGGATTGGATCTCTGGAAGACCATTCCAACCCGCGACCGGAGCTCTTCGACATCCATGTCCTTCGCATAGACGTCCTCTCCGGCCAGCAGCATGTCGCCTTCATGGCGGACCCCGATGATAGTGTCGTTCATCCGGTTGATCGACCGCAGAAACGTCGATTTGCCACAGCCTGAAGGCCCGATGAGAGCTGTGATCGACTTGGAAGGCAGGCCGGCACTTATATCGAACAAAGCCTGCTTCTCACCGTACCAGAATGAAAAATTCTTCGCTTCGACTCCATGAACTGTTTGGGTCATCCGAACCGTCCTGTGACATAAGCTTCCGTTCGCGAATCCCGCGGTCGCGTGAAGATTGTATCTGTAGCGTCGAACTCGATCATCTCTCCTGCGAGCATGAAGGCTGTCCGGTCGCTGACGCGCGCAGCCTGCTGCATGTTGTGCGTCACGATGACCACCGCGATGGACTTCCTGAGCTCATACACGAGCTCTTCGATCGTCTGCGTGCTGAGAGGGTCCAGCGAAGCAGTCGGTTCATCGAGCAGAAGCACTTCGGGTCTGGTCGCGAGCGCCCGTGCAATGCAAAGGCGCTGCTGCTGCCCGCCGGATAACGCAGTCGCACTTTCACGTAATCTGTCTTTCACTTCATTCCAGAGCCCTGCACGCACCAATGCAGACTCGACTATTTCGTCGGTTTCCTTTCGCGACGGGCGTGAAGTCATCTTGAGCCGAAGTCCAGCCGCAACGTTGTCCTTGATGGACATTGTCGGAAACGGCGTCGGGCGCTGAAACACCATGCCGATGTGCCGCCTGACCGCGATGGGATTCGGACCACCCTTGTAGATGCTGACACCGTCGAGAAGCACATCACCTTCGATACACGCGCCGGCGACTGTCTCGTGCATCCGGTTGAGGCATCTAAGCATCGTCGATTTGCCGCAACCCGACGGTCCGATGACTGCCGTCACAGACTTGTCTGCCACTTCGAGGCTTACATTCCTGACAGCGCGCAAGTCGCCGAAGAAAGCATTCAGCCTCCGTGTCACGATCCGGGGCGCTGACGGTGCCAGTTCCTTGTGTTCACCGGGATCCAGAAGGTTGACCGAAACTCCCACCCCCGTCCCCATATCAGTCCCCGCCGCCGGCAAATTTCCTCCGGGTTGCATATCTCGCAATCAGGCTGATGATGAGCACGATGAGAATCAGCACCATCGCGCCCGCCCAGGCCTGCGCATGGGCGGTCTCGTACGGACTTATCGCGTATGTGAAAATCTGAAGCGGCAGCGCTGCAATCGGCTCGTCAAGCGAAGTTGACCAGAACTGGTTGCCAAGCGCTGTAAACAGCAGCGGAGCGGTCTCGCCGGCAATTCGTGCTATCGCAACGAGGGCACCAGTCACGATTCCGGGGAGCGCAGTCCGGAGCACGATGGTAACCGACGTTCGCCATCGAGTGTATCCAAGCGCGAGCGCCGCCTCTTTCAGGGACAGCGGTACGAGCCTGATCATTTCTTCGGTCGTGCGGGTGACAAGAGGGATCATCATCGCCCCAAGCGCCACGCCGCCTGCGAGTGCCGAAAAGCCGCCGAATGGGCGGACCAGAAACTCCCACGCAAATATTCCGAGCACGATCGATGGCAGACCATTCAGTACGTCAGACAGGAACCTGACGATCGTGGCGAAGGGAGCCGACCGCTTGTCGGCCAGATACAATCCTGCGCCCACTCCAACCGGTAGCCCGATTGCTGACGCCACCCCAACCAGTATCAGCGTACCTACTATCGCGTTCGCCATTCCTCCGCCCTCTTCTCCAACGGGCTTCGGCATTTCTGTAAAGAAAGCGGGTCCAATCGAGCTAGCGCCCCGGCTTATCAGGTAGAACAGGATGAAGAGGAGCGGGAGCGTCGCGACAACCGCTGCGACATAGGTCATGCCGAGCATCACCCCGCTTTTGACCTGACGTGAACGGCGACTCATCGCACGCCGCCCTTCGTCACGCGCCATACCAGCCAACGAGCCACAGCGTTCACGATGAGTGTAATGCCGAACAGCACGGCGCCAACGGCCATCAGGGCAGAGAGGTGCATGTCGCTCGTCGCCTCGCTGAACTCATTTGCAATGAGCGACGCCATGGTGTAACCGGGCGCGAAGAGAGATGCCGAAATTTCCGGCCGGTTACCGATCAGCATCGTGACCGCCATCGTCTCGCCGAGAGCACGGCCAAGTCCGAGGATTACTCCACCGATGATTCCGGACTTCGCATAGGGCAGCACAGCATCCCTGATCATTTCCCAGCGGGTCGCGCCGAGAGCGAGCGCTGCATCGCGCTGCGATTGCGGGACGGCCATCAGCACTTCGCGAGTGACAGCGGATATAAAAGGGAGAATCATTATCGCGAGGATCACCCCCGCCGCTAGCATGCTGTATCCGTAGTTCGGTCCGCTGAAAAGCGGAGTGCCGCCAAGCTTGAGAGTATCCTTGATGAACGGCGCGACGGGGTCGCGCAACAATGGGATCAGGACGAATATTCCCCAGAGTCCGTACACGACGCTCGGAATGGCCGCAAGCAGGTCGACGAGGAATCCGACCGGCTGGCGCAACCACTTCGGAGCAATCTCGGAAAGGAAAATCGACACCCCCAGCGCCAGCGGGGTCGCAATCAGCAGAGCGAGGAACGACGAAACGAGCGTACCATAAATTGCCGGCGCCGCGCCGAACTCTCCGCGCGCGACGTCCCAGTGGCTCCCTGTGACAAACGACAGTCCCGCTTTCGAGAGCGCCGGCCATGCAGCAAGCAGAATCGCAACTGCGATTACGAGAAGCAAAAGCGGTATGCACGCCGCAAACGCGGTGATCAGGATCTGAAAGAACCTGTCACCGCGTTGCGAGGATTTCATGGAGCGAGCTGCCGGCCGACCGTGAATCGGGTCGGCCGGCAGGGTTACCGTTACCTCGGTCACTGCGTAGCGCCGACCTTTATGGAATCGAGCCGGGCCACAAGCCGCGTTGCCATCGATTCCGGAAGGGGAGCGTAGTCGAGCGCCTCGGCCTGCTTCTCACCTTCGGTAAGAGCCCATCTGAGGAAATCCTTGAGCTTCCCACCCTTCACGGCGTCAGTCTGATTCTGATACACGAGCAGCCAGGTGAAGGAAGAAATCGGATATGCATCCGGACCGGCGGCGTTCACGATCGACAAGCGGTAGTCAGTGTTACCCGGAAGATTTGCAGCAACACCAGCGGCGGCTGCCGTCATGCCGGCCGGAGTCGGTGCGACGAAATTGCCTGCCGCGTTTCGAATGGAAGCAGTGCTGAGATTGTTCTGCTTCGCGTAGGCCAGCTCGACGTATCCGATCGCGCCTGGCGTTTGTTTGACCTGTCCGGACACACCCTCATTGCCTTTGCCACCGAGCCCGACAGGCCAGGGCACTTCCTTGCCTCGGCCCGGGCCGGCCGCCCACGTCGGGCTCACGGCTGTCAGGTAGTCAGTAAACACGAACGTCGTTCCGCTTCCGTCGCTACGGTGAACCACGAGTATGTCGCTCGCAGGAAGTGCGGTGCCCTGATTGACTGCTGCGATGCGCGGGTCGTTCCACCTGGTGATTTTGCCGGCAAAAATGTCGGCGACCAGGTCACCCGAGAGCTTGAGCTGACCAGTGATTTCCGGGACGTTGTAAATGAGTGCCACCGCGCCCAAGACCGTCGGGAAGTGCATGATCGGGCCTTTTGCGCGCGCAATCTCATCGTCGCTCATGGGGCCGTCGGATGCGCCGAAGTCGACGGTGCCTTCGCTGACCTGCCTGACTCCTCCGCCGGATCCGATTGACTGGTAGTTGATCTTCACGCCTTTTTGTGCTGCGTAATCGGCGAACCACTTGGAGTAGAGCGGATACGGGAACGTGGCCCCTGCTCCAGTGAGGTCGACCGAACCTGAGCGCGATGCGCTCGCGGAACTTTCCTTCGAGTCTGAACTGCATCCGATGGCGGCGATCGCAATCACCGCAAGCGCGAAACGTTTCAAGGGAATCTCACTGAGTTGATGTACTGAGTCTTTGATTTCACGGAAAGTATTTCAGTCGTGCAACCGGCAGGTCGCGGCACGGTAACGAACGTGTCACGGGTCACACCCTTTAGAATCGGGCGACGAAATGCGCATACCAGGTTCGCGTCGGCGACAGGGGCGTCCCTTCGCGCACCTTCGCTTCCTGATAATCGAGGGAGACCGACATGCGGCTTGTCAGGTCCCACAGAACTCCGCCGATGACGAGGTCGTAGGCTTCGTCACTGTCCGTGTTCGTCGTGACTCGATCGACACGCGCCAGCAGTGAAAGCGGGTGTGGACTCGATTTGCTTTTGCGTTCAAGCGGCCGCGCGACAACGTAAGCGGAGATCAGTGTGCCTGTGCTGTCGACGATCGCCCTCGGTGATCCCTGTGTGTTGAGGCCGTTCTCGCCTTCATCGCTTCTACTTGCGTACTGGACTGCACCGACAAAACGCGCGGAAGATGAGGCAGCGTGAATCCCCCACCTGTCCCGCTTCAACGCGTCCCCAATCGTTCCTGTTTGTCCCGTGCCTCCATTGACGAACCGGCTGGCGATCGCGCCCTTGTAGCCCCACGCGCTCAACGCAACACCTCGCAGAACGCTCGACGAATCATTGCGCCACGGACGCAACGTTACGCGCGTTGCGAAGTCCTTGAAGCGGTCGATCTCGCGCGATGTGTAGCCGGGGCCGTTGGTGATCGTCGAGTAGATCTCGCCTGTCCCGCCTGGAAATGTGATTGTGTTCGCAAGTCCGGCATCGGCTGACGAAAAGAATCCTCCGCGATCAGTCGGGCTCTGCGAAATCCATCGGGGCCAGAACGACTCGTCGTGCTCGGTGAACACGTTGTGCAGGAGACCGAGCCGCGCTGAACCGCCCCATGAGCTTCCGGTCAGGTAGTTGTACTGGAGATACGCATACTTCGCTCGAAGAGACCATCCGCGATAGTACGAATCGCTCCCCGACGATGTCTGCTGGTAAAGGTCTGTCGTGATCCTGACGCTTGCACGCTCGCCAGCCGGCATCCGAAAGGTGAGATAGGCGCGCTCGACGTCGAACTTGTTGGCTGAACGCGCTGCCGATTCCAGCCGATATTGGTAGTTGGCGAACACAACGCCCGAGAAGTCGATCGATGGGGGACGTGTGGCTGTGCTGTCACGAGGTGGTGCTGACTGGCCGGAAGCTGCGCCTGAAAAAGCTACGAGCGCGACTATGGCTCCGTGTATGGCTTTCACTCTCTGTCTCGCATGAATGGACGGCCGAAATATCCCCGAGAGGTCCGCGGTGGTCTACTCAGGTTCGATCCCCGTTACGCGCTCGTTACCGCACCGGCTACTTGATCAGGAAAGAAGGCGGTCATTGTCGTTCCGTGGCCCAACTCACTTTCAGCCTTGACCGTCCCCCCGTGCGCCTCGACGAGGTGCTTCACGATAGCGAGTCCCAGGCCGGTTCCACCACTCTTGCGCGCGCGTCCGGCATCGACACGGTAGAAGCGCTCAAAAACTCTCGACAGATGTGCCTGCGCGATTCCCGGCCCGGTGTCCTGCACCCCGATCGTCGTTCCGTTCAGATCGCGCGTTCCGAAGATCGTGACGCTGCCGGCCTCGCTATACCGGATGGCGTTGTCGACGTAGTTCGAGAGAACCTGCCGGACCGCAGTCCTGTCAGCCTTGAGACCGGTCGCGTCCACATCGACAGTCATCAAGAGCCCTCTGGTGGCGGCAGCATCGCGGAAAGTTGCTGCTACTTCCTGTGCGAGCTCCGCGAGATCTATCTCTGCTGGCTGTGGTGACCAGTTGCCGGATTCCAGTCGCGACAGGTCAAGCAGATCATCGACAATTCGTCGCATACGCTCAGCGTGAGCGCGGATTGTCGCAGCAAACTGCTGCCGCATCTCCGCAGGAATATCGTCGTCCGCGAGAGTCTCGGCGAATCCGGTGATCACGGTGAGCGGTGTCCTCAACTCATGCGAGACATTCGCGACGAAGTCGCGCCTGACATTCTCCAGCCGCCGCATTCGCGTGAGGTCAAACAAGGCGAGCACGATACCGCGATTTCCGGGCAGCGGGCGCGCGACGAGCGAGACGTTTCGACCCCCGATGTCGGCCTCCACCGGGTCCGTCGCTATCCCCGCGAGGGCTGACTCCATCGCGTGCCTCAGCTCTCTCGATCGAGGGAGCATATCGAACCCGAAAGGGACGGGCCTCGTCGCACCGAAGATGGTTTGCGCTGCAGCGTTCATACGGGTGACTTCACGCCGCGCGTTCACGGTGATAACGCCCTCATCGAGAGCCTCAACCAAGTTGCCGAGTAGCGCTTCCTCGTGCCTCAAATCGGTGATGCGTGACGCGAGATGTTCGCCTAATCTGCCGAGCGCGGTAGCGAGCGCCGCAAGTTCTCCCGGGGCGGTGAGTGGTGCGCGTGCCGACATGTCGCCGCGGGCAAGCGACCGGGCAACGTCCGCCATCTCGGCGATGGTGTTCGTCAACCGCCTTGTAACGAGCCACGAAAGAATCACGACGACAAGCGTTGCGGCCGCTGCTGGCAGCAGCATTTCACCAACACTCGTATCGTTGTCGGAAACGGAAACGAAGATAACGACCAGCACCACGACGGCGACCGAATGCAGCTGGAGCCGCGCGCGAAGCGTCACGCGTCTGATGCCTCAGGCTTCATCCTGTACCCGAACCCTCTCACGGTTTCGATGGCATCCCCGGCAGGTCCGAGTTTCGTCCTGAGCCGCTGCACGTGCATATCGACAGTGCGTGTCTGGATATCCGGAGCTGCATCCCATACTGCCTGCAGGAGATTCGAACGAGCCTGCACTCTGCCGCGTCGTTCGGCGAGGAGAATCAGCAGTCGATATTCCGTTGGCGTCAAGTCAACCGGTTGCCCGCCGACCTGCACTGAATGCGCAGACCTGTTGACTGTGATCTCGCCGATCCGAAGCAGATCGTCCCTCGAGGCGGGCGAACTCATTCGACGCAGGATCGCCTTGACGCGGAGAACGAGCTCAGCGGGGCTGAACGGTTTTGTTAGATAATCGTCAGCGCCGAGGGACAGGCCGCGAAGACGCTCCGGCTCCTCGTGTTTTGCAGTCAGCATGAGCACGCCGATCGACCGCGTTGCATCGTTACGCCTGATGGCTTCCAGGACATCGAATCCGGACATGCCGGGAAGCATGAGATCGAGAACTATCAGTGAAGGGAGCTCACGGCGGGCCTGCTCGAGAGCTTCTGTTCCACTCGTGGCGGTGGATACCCGGAACCCCGCTTTGGCGAGGTGATAGGCTACGAGCGCGACAATATCGGCCTCGTCATCGACCACAAGCACTCGCTCGACGGCCTGAGTGGGCTGATCCATTGATACAACTTCGCCGCAGCGCGGCCTGATGGTCAACGTGGCCCGTGTCACGAAGTCGTCACACAGGCTCGCAGGTCGTCCGGCGCACCAATAGCTTTGAACCAGTCGGACAGCCCGGCGTTGACCCTCGACACAGAGATTCCGGTGAAGCTCGCGAAGCACGTACTGATGTTCGTCCTGGCAGGCTGCGCTACGGCACCAGTCGGAGGGCGGGAGGCGGCACAGACTGCGCCGTTCGACCTCATCGTCCTGAGCACGACGGACGTGCACGGTCGAATCCGCGGTTTTGACTATTACGCGGATTCAGCGGAATCCGCGCGAGGGCTGACACGCGCCGCGACAATTGTCGATTCGGTCCGCGCATCAAACCCTGGCAAGGTACTGCTCGTCGACGCCGGCGATCTGCTTCAGGGCAATCCCTTCGCCTACGTCGCGATGCGTCAGTTCAGCGACTCGGCGAATCCGATCATCACAGCAATGAACGCTCTGGGCTACGATGCCATGGCGATCGGCAACCACGAATACAACTACGGAGTGCCGTACCTCGAGCGCGCAGTTGCGCAGGCAAAGTTCCCGATGCTCTCGGCCAATACATACAAGCCTGACGGAACTCACAAGTTCAGGCCATGGACCATCGTCGAACGGCACGGCGCGAAGATCGGCATCATCGGAGCCACTACGCCCGGCGTGATGGTGTGGGATGCGGAGAACGTGCGCGGACGCGTGCAGCTTGGCGACATTGTCGTCGCTGTGCGAAAGGCCGTCGAGGAAGTGCGTGCTGCGGGCGCAGATATCGTTGTAGTTACCGCTCACGCCGGGCTCGACGAGCCGGCATCGTACGATACTGTATCGACTGGTCTTCCAAGCGAAAACGTCTCCCGCCGCATGGCGATGGAGATCCCCGGCATCGATCTGATCGTTTACGGACACTCTCACAAGGAGCAGAAAGACCTGCATGTGGGGTCGACCCTGCTGGTTCAGCCTAAGAACTGGGTGACCAGTGTCGGCGTCGCCCGACTGAGCCTCGCGCGTGATGCCGGAAAGTGGAAGGTCACATCGTCGAAGGGTGAAACGATCCAGGCTCGGGGCCATGCTGAGAGCCAGGCGGTTCTGGACGTCTCGGCGCAAACCCATGCCGCAACGGTTGCGTACACCAACACGGTGATCGGGTCCACGCCGGTCGCATGGGCGGGGGATTCGGCACGGCTGCGTGACACGCCGCTCATCGACCTCATCCAGTACGTGCAGCTCAAGGCGACTGGCGCAGACCTCTCGTCATCGGCCGCGTTCAGCCTCGATGCGAAGCTCGACTCCGGCGACATCACCGTTGCCGAAATGGCACAGCTATATCCCTACGACAATACGCTCAGGGCAATCAGGATCAGCGGAAAACAGCTGCGCGATTATCTGGAGTTCAGCGGCCGGTATTACACGGGAGTGGTCGACGGCACGCCAGTCACTGATCCCACAGTTCCCGGATACAACTACGACATTGTCGCCGGCGCGAGCTATTCGCTTGACCTTACCAAGCCGGTTGGATCGCGTGTGACGTCGCTGACGGTGAAGGGAAGACCAGTTGCGCCGACAGACAGCTTCACGTTTGCCCTCAATAATTACAGGCAGAGCGGCGGCGGCGGATTCGCCATGCTGATGGATGCACCGGTCGTTTACGACAAGCAGGAAGAGATAAGGCAGCTGCTCATCGATGAGGTTCAGGCGAGAAAAATCATCCGGCCTGATGACTTCTTCACGCAGAACTGGCGGCTTGAATATTCCGGTGCGCCGGTCGTTCGCGGCTCCGGGCTCACGCCTGGCTCTCCGAGACTGCGGATCATCGCGACAAACGACTTTCACGGAGCGCTCGAGCCGAGGGCTGATGCGAACGGCGTAGTGCGTGGAGGTGCCGCCCACGTGGCCGCAATGGTAGAAAAGGCGAAGGCCGAGTGTGCACCGGCGTGCGAGACAATCCTAGTTGACGGTGGTGACCTCTTCCAGGGAACGCTCGCGTCGAACCTCGCGTACGGTCGGCCGATTGTCGAGTACTACAATAGAATGGGCTATGTAGCGGCGGCCATCGGCAATCATGAGTTCGACTGGGGCCAGGATACGCTTCGAAAGCGGATGAGGGAAGCGAAGTTTGCATTCCTCGCTGCAAACGTCCGCGACGCAGCTGGTGGCGACGCCACATGGATTCGCGATGATACGCTCGTAACCCGCGGCTCTACCAGGATCGGTGTTATCGGGATAGCGGGTGAGCGGACCGTGGCGACTTCGTTCCCGCAAAACCTCCGTGGCCTGCAGTTCGTCGATGCGGCGCCGATAATCGACGCCCGCGCCCGGAGCCTCCGCGCCCGCGGCGCCGACGTGGTGATTGTCCTTGCACATGACGGGGGATTCTGCAACTCGACCGGCACAGCCTCGTGCAGCGGCGAGATCATGCAGATTGCGTCCAGGATCACCGAGAAGGTCGATGCAATTGTGAGCGGACATACGCACAGCATCATCGACTTCGCCGTGAATGGAATACCGATAGTCCAGGCACGCCACCGAGGGCAGGCAATCGGGATCATCGATATTCCACTGGAAAGCGGCAAGCCGTCAGGTGAAGCGGTTGTCGAGGTGAGGTCGGTTGTTGCGACGGAGATCGCCGCCGACGCTGGCGTCGACTCGATTGTCAAACGGGCTGCAACGGCGGTTGCTGCGACTGTCAACCGTCCCGTCGGGCGACTCGCAACGGCACTTCCTCGTACAGGGAATCAATATCCGCTCGGAAACTTCATCGCTGACGCGCAGCGAGTCATCGGCAAGGGTGACATCGGCGTGATGAACAACGGCGGCATCCGCACCGGGTTGCCGGCGGGGGCTATCAGGTATGGCGACGTGTTCGAGGTGCATCCGTTCGGAAACCGTCTGTTCCGTGTGAGGATGACGGGTAGCCAGGTGCGTACGTATCTGGAGCAGATAGTCGCGCGCGACAACCTTCGTGAGCACGTGAGCGGGGTGACTATCGCCTACAATCCAGAGCTGCCGAAAGGCGAGCGCATCGTGTCCCTCCGGCTGCTCGCCGGACGAACGCTCTCTGACAACTCCACGTACAGTTTGATCATGAACGAATTCATGGCCGTCGGTGGCGGGGAAGGAGTTCGCGTCCCGGATGGCGCCGAAGTTACGCCGCTCGAGATGCTCGACATCGATGCGCTCATCGCCTACCTCCGGAGAATGCCATCGCCGCTGACAGTCCCCCAGGAGAGCCGCATCGTGATCACGCAGTGATGCGCTTCAACTTTGTCCCGCAATTTGATATCATCGTTGATGCCGACATCTGAACAACTGCGAAGGCTGCCGAAGGCTGAACTGCACTGCCATCTCGATGGTTCCGTGCGCCCGCAGACCCTGCTCGAGCTGGGCCGCGAGCTCGGAATCCGTATGCCGCGCGATTCAGCCGATTCGCTGCGCGATTACATGCTCGTCAGCGACGCAAAGTCGCTCGAGGACTACCTCCAGCGCTTCGAAGTCACGGTGTCCGTCATGCAGACCGCGGATGCAATCGAGCGCATCGCGTACGAGCTGGGCGCAGACGCTGCCGCTGACGGGGTCAGATACATCGAAGTGCGCAACGCCCCAATTCTCAACAGCCGCGGTGATCTCGAGCTGGGCGAAGCGCTCGAAGCCCAGATTCGCGGGCTCGAGCGTGCCGAGCGCGATCACGATATAATCGCAAGGTCGATCGTGTGCTCGCTGCGTCAGCTTCCCCCGGAGACGTCACTCGAGCTTGCACAGCTTGCGGTCGCCTACAAGAACAAGGGCGTAGTCGCGTTCGATCTGGCGGGTGGCGAGAAAGGATTTCCTGCATCGCATCACGCCGAGGCGTTTGCATACGCGCGCAAGCACAATCTGGCGGTGACAGTGCATGCTGGCGAGGGCGACGGAGCGCGGTCGGTTCGCGACGCGGTGCACTCGTGCGGCGCACACAGGCTCGGCCACGCGACAAGGCTCATCGAAGACCCGGAGCTGACCCAGTATGTCAACGACAGGCGGATCGGCCTCGAGATCTGTCTGACCTCGAACGTACAGACTCACGCAGCGAAGTCATACGAGACGCATCCGCTGCGCCAGTACTTTGACCGCGGGATGAACCTGACGCTCAATACCGACAATCGCCTGATGAGCGGCACCACGCTCACCGATGAGTACGTCTATGCTGCACGGCACCTCGACTTTACGCTCGACGAGCTCTGCACGCTCGCACTCAACGGGTTCGAGTCGGCATTTCTCCCCTGGGAGCAGCGTGTGAAATTGCTCGAGACTGTGTCGAGGGAGATGCACGACGTCGCAGCGGAACCAGCATGACCACTCCTTATGGACGCGACTCGGCCCAACGGACAGCCGATGCAGTACGGAAACGGATTGGCGACGCCGTACCCGAGCTTGGAATCGTTCTTGGTTCAGGATTGGGCGGGCTTGCTGAGGAAATCGAGGATGCGGTTCGCGTTCCCTTTGCGGATGTGCCGGGATTCCCCAGCGCGACGATCATCGGGCACGCGGGCGCGCTCGTGGCCGGAAAACTTGCAGGCCGTAACGTCATCGCTCTCGCAGGCCGTTTTCATATGTATGAAGGGCATTCGCCACAGTTGGCAGCGTTCCCTGTGCGCGTGATGCACGCGCTTGGTGCCGGGGTGTATTTCGCTTCGAACGCGGCGGGTGGGATTCGTCGTGATCTTTCCGCGGGCGACCTCATGATCATAGAAGATCACATCAACTTCACGTCGCAGAATCCGTTGAACGGGCACGTCGAACCTGGTGACGAGCGATTCCCCGACATGAGCGCGCCCTACGATGCTGCCCTTAGAGATCTTCTCAGGTCATGCGCAAGAGACGCCGGTGTCGAAATGAAGGAAGGGGTGTATGCGTGGCTGACCGGCCCTTCGTTCGAAACGCGCGCCGAAGTACGCATGCTGGAGAGGCTTGGCGCTGATGCGGTTGGAATGTCGACGGTACCCGAGGTCATCGTGGCGCGCGCCATCGGGATGCGCGTGGCTGGAGTGAGCTGCATTGCAAACGCTGCTTCGGGGATTGGGGGCACACCAGTGCTTCATGCCGACGTCCTCGAAGTCACAGCACGCGCGGCCCGAGGTTTTCAGTCGATCGTGAAATCCTTCGCGGGGTCGCTGCCACCGGCAAAGTGATTCAGCGGACCGTGCCCGCCGCCTAATCGCGGGGCTGTCCTCATCGCTTCGTGCACGTAGTCGGTCGCTGTCTGGGTTGCCACGCCCAGGCTCGATCCGGTCGCCAGGAGAGCGGCGATCGCTGCCGAGAGAGTGCATCCGGTGCCATGGGTGCTGGTTGTTTCGATTCGGTTGTGCCTGATCACCGTGAACTCGCCGTCGAACAGAACGTCGACGACTCCTGATTCGTCGGCGTCCCGGACGTGGCCGCCCTTGATGAGGACAGCGCTCGCTCCCATCGCTCTTATCGATTCAGCGGCAGCGCGCATGCTCGCGAGGTCAGTGACCGCAAACCCGACCAGAACGGTCGCCTCGTCGGCATTCGGCGTGACGAGCTCTGCCAGCGGAATGAGCCTCGACTTGATGGTGTCGATGGCGTCCCGCTGAATGAGCAGGTCACCAGAGGTCGCCACCATCACCGGGTCGAGGACATAGTGCGGAAGCTTGAACCGTTCGATCGAGTCGGCGACGGCGGATACGATGTCGGCGCTGCCGAGCATTCCTGTCTTGACGGCGGCGGGGGACAGGTCGGTGGCGACCGCTTCGATCTGCGCGCGCACCAGCTCGACCGAAACCGCTTCCCATCGGGTGACGCCAATCGTGTTCTGCGCAGTGATCGCGGCAATTGCGGACGTCCCAAAAACGCCGAAGTGATGAAACGTCTTGAGATCGGCCTGAATCCCCGCGCCGCCGCCCGAGTCCGACCCGGCAATAGTTAGTGCGACTTGCATTGGTTCAATCTGGAGCTTCGAAGTCATCCTGACAAAAAAACACTTTTATCCTCGGAAGCCCGTTCAGAACGGACTCCTTATCTAAAAACGGAACTACAGGAACAAAAAGGGGGAGTGGTCGCGAGTGGCGCGAGTTAAGTGAGTGACTCTTCGCGTGAGTGGTATTGTCCCGCCGGTTCTGCCTAATACGTTTTTGGTTATTGCAACTGCGCAGCTAACCACAAATTGGGGATGCGTAGAAACCGGAATCCTATCGGTAAGGGGGAGAGGCCCTCACGTAACTCACGACCACTCTCCCCACTCCCCCTTTTTGTTGCAGTGCTCCAAGCACGTTAGGCTATGAAAAAAACGGGGGGCGCAGCAATCGCCGCGCCCCCTCTATCAAACCAACATGCCGAGGTTACTGACGCGGCGCCGGAAGCGACCTGATGCGACGCACGAACGACGTGTAGTTGTTCGAGTTCGCGGTCAGGCTGTTACGCTGCGACGCCGGTATCGAATTGATAGAAGCCTGTGCGGCAGCGATACGATCTTCCTCGAGCGGGTGGGTTGCAAACCAGCTCTCGACAGAGCTCGGGCGCGACCGACGCTCCTGCATGAGCGTCTGGAACATTGTCACGATGCCCTGTGGGCTGATGCCCGCGCGGACGGTATTCGCAACTGCTTCCTGATCGGCCTCGAGCTCATCCTGACGGCTGAAACGGGCGAAGATTGCCCCACCTGCGATGTTGATTCCCGCCTGCGCCACACCGCTGTTGCAGATGCTCGTGAGCACGCAGGCCAGCGTCACGCCGACGTTCGCACCCTGAGCCTTTTCCATCTGCTCGATGCTGTGCCGACGAACGACGTGTCCGATCTCGTGTCCAAGCACTCCCGCGAGCTCATCCATCCGCGTGGTGCGCTCAATGAGGCCACGGTTCACGTAGATGAAACCACCGGGAACCGCGAACGCGTTGACTTCCTTGCTGTCAACGATGTAAAACCTCCAGTCGAGGTCGGCGCGGCTCGTCCTCGCCGCGATCTGATCCCCCAGCACGTTGATATAGCGATTGGCTTCAGGGTCGCTTACGATTGGCAGCTGCGAGTTGATCTGCTGCGCGTAATCCTGGCCCATCTGAACTTCCTGCTGCTGTGAAATTCCGCATGCGGCCAGCGACATCGTTAGCGCCAGAGGCGCAATAATTCGTTTCATTTTGGCTCCCACGGTAGATTGCTTTCTGCTCCGAAAGGCAAGTCCTATTCCATTGATGATACCCCTACCGGATTGAAACTCCTCACTCTCGCGCGGGATCTCCGTCGCCGCAAATCCAGGGAGCGGCAGGCCCTGTTCGTAGCCGAGGGAGTACGGGCCCTGGAAGAGCTTCTGGGCTCGCCTGTGAAGGTGCGTGGCATCCTCGTCGCGCCCCAGCTCGACGGGGCGCAACGCGGCGCGGAGCTCAGGGCGCGGATCACCCAATCTGGGCTGGAATCGGTCGCGGTTACAGAGGCTGAGTTCAGGAGTGCTGCGGAAACCGAGTCCCCCCAGGGCGTGCTGGCGATTTGTGAGGTTCCTGCCCATCGCCTCGACGAACTCGCGGGCCAGGCACCACTCCGTATCCTTGTGCTCGACGCGGTACAGGACCCCGGTAACGTTGGGACCATTCTCCGCACAGCATCCGCACTTGGCGTAGATGCCACGGTCGCGCTTCCAGGGACTGTGGATCTGTGGAACGCGAAAGTGGTCAGGGCCGCGATGGGCGCCAGCTTCCGGCATCCCGTGCTGCACGCTTCGATTGATGAACTGCAGGGGTTTCTCGAAAAGAATTCCGTCGAGCTCTGGGGTGCCGATACCGCCGGTTCGCCCATCGAAACAGCACATGCGCCTTCGCGCCTTGCTATCGCCGTCGGAAACGAGGGAGCCGGATTGTCGTCTTCACTGCGTGACATGGTGACGCGACTCGTTTCGCTACCCATAGGCGGCCAGGTGGAATCGCTGAATGTCGCCGTGGCCACCGGAATTCTTCTCTATCATCTAAGGAAATGACGACAGTCTGGGCGATCTACAGCTTCTTCGTGGGAGCGTGCTTCGGATCGTTTCTGAACGTGTGCATATCGCGGTGGCCCGATGGTTTATCAGTCGTCAAGCCGCGCTCGCGCTGCCCGAATTGCGGCCACCAGATCACGGCGATGGAAAACATCCCGATCTTCAGCTGGCTCGTATTGCGCGGCCGCTGCCGTGGCTGCGGCAATCCGATCTCGTTCCAGTACCCGCTTGTCGAGATCATAGTCGGGCTGGTCTGGATGTTCAGCTACTTCCACTACGGCCTCACGTTCACGGGCGCGCGCGTCGCGATGCTGGTCACGATTCTCCTCGGCATAGCGATCACGGATGCGAAGAAGTACCTGATCCCCGACGGCTTCACAGTTTTCGGCCTCGTCTGGGTCATCGTAACGGCGATCATCGGAATATTCGTTGCCGGGGCGACGCCGTTCGCAGGGCTGTATCAGGCCGTGGTTGGTGCGTGCGTCGGTGCTGGTGCAATCGCCATCGCGGGCTGGCTTGGTGAAGTCATCCTCAAGGCACTCGGCAGGGAGGAGACCGAGGCGATGGGATTCGGCGATGTCACGCTGATGGCAGTTGTTGGCGCCGCCGTCGGGCCTGACCGTGCTTTGATGACCATCTTTCTCGGGGCAGTCCTCGCGACCGTAGTGTTCATCCCGCTGGTAATGCCGATCGCGTGGATGCGGGCGAAGCGGAGCGGGGTGCCGTTCGAAAAGCCGCTCGTGCCATTCGGCGTTTTTCTTGCGCCTGCCGCGATCATCGCGTTGCTTTGGGGCGAGCGCCTCATCTCGGCATAC
>JBBREF010000029.1:0-31529 GCA_038203205.1 Gemmatimonadales bacterium
TCCGCGTCAACAAGGTCTGCGCACCCACCAGCGATACCGGTCTGTTCGACCTGCGTATCGACGGCGCTGTCGCCGGAACAGGTGACGATGCTGCGTGCGGTGGCACTACAGGCTTCGTCGAAGTTTCCATCGGTGCTCACACTGTAAGTGAGCTCGCGGGATCGGGGACGGATCTCAACAATTACACGTCGGTAATCGGCGGTGAATGCGCGTCGGACGGCTCGGTGTCGCTGGCGGCAGGACAGAACAAGACCTGCACCATCACCAACACCCGCAAGCCGACCATCCGCGTCAACAAGGTCTGCGCACCCACCGGCGATGTCGGTGCATTCAACCTCCAGGTTGATAATGCGACCGTCGGGACCGGTGCTAACGCCGCTTGCGGCGGTACCACGGGCGTCATCGTCTCATCCGTCGGGGCACACTCCGTCGGTGAAACCGCCGGCACAAACACGAGCCTCACTAATTACGTGTCTGTGATCGGTGGAGATTGCGCAGCCAACGGATCGATCACTCTGTCCGCTGGCCAGAACGCAGTCTGCACGATTACTAACTCGAGAAAGGCAGTGCTCATCGTCGACAAGGTCACCGTCGGCGGCGGGACGCAAGTGTTCGACTTCAGCCAGACCGGAATTTCCAACTTCCAGCTCGCTGACGCGACGATACCGAAGAAGACCGTTGACATCCTTCCGGGCAACGTTACTGTCTGCGAGCTCGCGCTTGCGGTCGCCTGGGACGTCACGGCAACAGTGAATGGTGCACCCGTCGTGTTGACAATCGACGGGACAACCGGAAACGCGTGCAGACAGATTGCGCTCGCATACGGTGACAGCACCACGATCGTGTTTACGAACAGTCCGCCTCCAGGTGGACAGACGCGCACGATTGGCTACTGGAAGAACTGGTCGAGCTGCGCCAGAGGCGCTGACGGTGACGGGAAGCAGTTCGTCAAGGCAACGTCGCCTGGTGGCATCGGCATCCAGTTCACGCTCGATGGCAACATCGGCGCCGGTAGCTCGGTGTACCCGCTTGGTCTCATTACAGAGTTGACCTGCGAAGAGGCTGTGCAACTCCTGTCCAAGAACGCTAAGGACGGGGGCAAGAGAGCAGGTGACCCGATCTACAACATGGTCGCCCAGCTGCTTGGCGCGAAGCTTAACCTCAACGCGAGAGCGGGCGGGTGCGCAGTTCTGAGCCAGGCGCTCATTGATGCGCAGGTTCTCCTGGTCGCTGTGAACTTCGACGGACTGAACTCCTATCCGAAGAACGGTCCGGCATCGCTGACAACACTCCAGAAGAGCACGGCTATCACCCTTGCTGGTATCTTCGGTTCATATAACGAAGGCACTCTCGGAGGTGGCTGCCCGACCCACGTGTAGCGGGCGGGTGGTAACGGGAAGTTCCAGTCGTAGTCCTGACTGGAGTAAAGAGGGCCCGGCAGGCGCCGGGCCCTCTTTACGCCCGTAATGCAGTTTGCGAAAAAATGCCTTTGCCGCCGTTTCGCGACACCCTACATTCGTAGCCCGTCGCGATCGGCGGAGATTCACTAAATAGAGAGGAAACGATGCAAAAGAAGTTTCTTGTGATCGCAGGCCTCGCGATCCTTAGCCTCGCCTCCATCGGATGCGCGAAGGACGGGGCGGCCAGGGACAACCCTGCTGCGGCATCCACCACTGCGGCGGCGGGCGACCTCCCGGAGGTCCTCGCCACGGTTGACGGGGAGAAAATCACCCTCGCCGAAGTCCGCGCGCGAGTTGGAAATGATCTCGATCGCGCCGAGACGCAGTACCTGCAGGCCAGATCTACTCTCATCGACAACACGCTCAAGGAGATGCTCCGCGAGCGCGTCATTGACGCTGAAGCCAAGAAGCAGGGAAAATCCTACGAAGAGCTCGTTGCCGCCGAAGCTGGGATTGGAATCAATCCCACCGATGCGGAGATCGCCAAGTGGTATCAGGAAAATGGCAGTCGAACGGGCGGCCGGCCGATCGAGGCCATCAAGGACCAGATAACTGACCTCCTTCGGACCGAACGACGAAGCGCTGCCGAGGCACAGCTGCTTTCGCGCCTGAACGCGGAGCGCAAGGTCGCGGTGAACTTCCAGCCCTATCGCCTGGCTTTCGAGAACGGAAACGCTCCGGCAATGGGCAAGCAGGGCGCCCCCGTTACCCTCATCGAGTTCTCCGATTTCCAGTGCCCCTTCTGTACTCGGTTCGCCCCAACACTGAAGCAGGTTAACCAGAAATACGGCGACAAGGTGCACATAGTCTACCGGCAGTATCCCATACTTAGCCTCCATCCAAACGCTTTCAAGGCTTCAGAAGCCTCGCTCTGCGCAAACGATCAAGGCAAGTTCTGGGAGCTCCACGACTGGATGTTCGCCAACCAGGCACGGTTGGGCGTGGCTGACCTCAAGCAGAAGGCAGGGGAGCTGGGAATGGACAGGAAGAAGTTCGACACGTGCCTCGATACCGGACGCTACGTCGAGCAGGTCCAGAAGGACATGGCCGACGGAGTGAAAGTCGGAATTACCGGCACGCCGGCGGTATTCATTAATGGAGTAGAGCTGAAGGGCGGAGCAGTTCCTTTCGAGACCGTGGCTGCGGCAATCGACCAGGAGCTCGCTCGTACAACTGCCGCCAAATAGGCGCAGAAGCAGAGCATGGCAACATGGCGTAAAAAGAAAGAAGGGGTCGCTGTTAGCGGCCCCTTCTTTCTTTGCTAGTTGCCGCCGAGCGCCGCGAGGGCCTCGCGATACTGGGGGTCGTTCGGATTGAGGGAAAGTGCCCTTTTCAGGGAGGCGAGGGCGCCCGCTGTATCGCCCCTGTTGCTCAATACCACTGCCAGGTTGTAGTGAAAAGTGGAGCTCGCCGGCTTCAGCCGCGCAGCTTCCGAAAATTCGTGAATGGCATCGTCAATTCTGCCTTGGTCGACGCGCGCAGTGCCAAGGTTGTTGTGAGCCTCAGGGTAATGGGGCCAGATCGTCAGCGCCGCTTCGTAGTGCCGGATTCCTTCCTCTAGGCTACCACGATCCGTAAGTGCAACACCAAGGTGATTTTCAGCCCGGTAATTTCCAGTCGTGACAGCCACTGCGTGCGTCCACAGGGAAAGGTCGCTTCGCCATACGACAACTTGTCTCTTCGCCGCAACAGCGCACCCTGAAATCATCAACACCGTTGCAACAATGATCGGATGTCTGGAGCGGTTCCACCGGCTGCTCACATCCGCCAAGCCCCACACCACGAATGTGAAGATTCCAATAAGTGGAACATAGGTGTAGCGGTCAGCGTGGCTCTGAGCCCCGACTTGAACCAGCCCGATCACCGGCACGAGCGTTCCTGCGAACCAAAACCACCCAACGGGAATGTACGGACAACTTTTCCCGAATCTGACCGCAAGAAAGGTTGCCAGCCCGACGAAAAGGGCTGCTCCTGCCACACTTAGGGCCGTCGGCTCGGCGAATGGGTAGAACACCGCAAGCCGCGCGGGCCACAGTGTGTCGCGAAGATATGCGACGTACGCAACGAGAGCGCTACCGACTCTGTTGGCGAGTGATAGACTGTCCAGCGCGATTACTGCACCACCACCACGCTGTGCTCGGACTGTTATCATTGCAGACGCGATCACGAGAATGAACATCGATGTTTTCTCGCGTAGGAGGGGTGCCCACGCAGACGCACGCATGACTGCGTCTGGCCCGAGGCGCTTAAGCGGCCAGTAGTCAAGAAGCAAGAGCGTAAATGGGACAGTGACGAGCATCGGCTTTGACAGAAGTCCGAGGCCCAGAAAGACGAGCACACTTACCTTGCGTTTAAATCCTGGATCGCGAACGTAGTTCGCGTACGCCAGGAGGGTCAGCATCCAGAAGACAGAGCTTAGTACGTCCTTCCGTTCGGCCACCCACGCTACCGACTCGACGTGCAGCGGGTGAACACCAAACAGTGCGGCGACCGCGGCACTTCGCCAGATGGCTCCAGTTGTTCTTGCCATGAACAGGAACAGCAGGGCAGTGCTGGTCGCGTGGAGCAATACGTTCACGAGATGATGCTTCCCGGCCGCCATGCCGAACAACTCCACATCGAGCATGTGTGACATCCACGTCAGCGGATGCCAGTTGGCGGCATACGTGGAAGTAAGAGCCCAGCGAACGCCTTCCCATGTCAACCCCTGAGTGACCCAAGCGTTTGTGGTGATGTACTGAGGATCATCTAATGAGATAAACTCCGCGCCTCGCAGAGAGCCGAATACGATCGCAACGAGCGCAACCAGAGCTGCCCCAATAAGAATCAGCCGGGGAAAGGGCGTCGGTCCCGGTGCCGCACGTTCCCTGACCCGGGCTTGACCGCGTTTCTTACGCCGTGCCTGGCGGCCCACCTACAATTTCGGCAGCGTCACCCCAGTCTGACCCTGATACTTCCCCTGCTTGTCCTTATAGGAAACCAGGGGATCCTCCTCACCCTTGAAGAACAAGACCTGCGCAATCCCCTCGTTCGCGTAAATCTTCGCAGGAAGCGGAGTTGTGTTCGATATCTCCAGCGTCACATGACCTTCCCATTCAGGCTCTAGCGGCGTGACATTGGTGATGATGCCGCACCGGGCGTACGTCGACTTGCCGACTGTAACGGTAAGAATATTGCGCGGAATCCGGAAATACTCGACCGACCGCGCCAGCGCAAAAGAGTTGGGAGGGACGATGCAGACGTCACCATCGAATTGCACGAAAGACTTCGGATCGAACTCCTTCGGATCGACGATGGAGTTGAGGACATTCGTGAAGATCCTGAACTCGCTCGCGACTCGCATGTCGTAGCCATACGAGCTCACGCCATACGAAATGACACCCGACCTGACCTGGCTCGACTCGAAGGGCTCGATCATCCCATGCTCAGTGGCCATCTGGGTGATCCAGCGATCTGACTGAATTGACATTTGCTAAATGGAGTATTTGCGGGGAAATCGCGCGAGTGGCGCGAAAAGAAAAGAGTGGGCGCGTGAATTTATGAAATACACGCTTTCAGTGCCACCTTCGCCCCTTCCATGTGCGGCATCCGAAGCGATAAATTCTCATCGTCACCAGTTAGTGAAATTTTTCACGAAGTCGGGAACTCCATGAGTCGCGCATACTTGCCGGTCCTGATGTTGCTTGGATTCGTGGTCGTCAACGGTCTGTTGATCGTCGTCCTGTCGGCCCTCCTCAAGCGCTCCAGGCCAACCCCCGTAAAGCAGAGTGCATACGAATCGGGAATACCCGCGCTCGGCGACGCTCGCGAAAGATTCTCTGTCAAGTTCTACATGGTGGCGATCCTGTTCATCGTGTTCGACATCGAAACTGTCTTCATGATTCCGTGGGGTGTCTACTATAGACACCTGTCGTGCGCGGAACCGCTCGTCAACAACATCTGCCCGGCCGGACAGGTTTCGTTCTTCGGTCTCGGCGAAATGCTGGTCTTCATGGCGATCCTGGTCGTCGGTCTCGCCTACGTCTGGAAGAAGGGAGCACTACAATGGGATTGAGCGCGCCGCCCGATGCACGAACGGTTTCTTACGAGCCGCAAAGCCAGGAAGGCTGGGTAACCACCCGCCTCGATTTTCTCGTTAACTGGGGACGCGCGAATTCACTGTGGCCCATGCCTTTCGGCACTGCATGTTGCGCGATCGAATTGATGGCAACCGCAGCGAGTCGCTTCGACCTTGCAAGATTCGGCATGGAACGGCTCAGTTTCTCACCGCGACAGGCAGACGTGCTGATCTGCGCCGGCCGCGTGCCATTCAAGCTCGCTCCGATCATCCGCCGCATCTGGCAGCAGATGCCACAGCCGAAGTGGAGCATCTCGATGGGCGCATGCGCATCCACGGGCGGGATGTTCGACAACTACGCAGTGGTGCAGGGAATCGACACGATCATTCCGGTGGACGTCTACGTCCCGGGGTGCCCACCCCGTCCTGAAGGCCTCCTCTACGGCATCAGGATGCTTCAGGAAAAGGTCATGGCCGAGCGAAGCGGTGATCAGCGGATTCGGCGCGAGATGGTCCCTGATCCGAAGAGCCAGCTCTACATCCCGCCGTCGGTGATCGATGAGCTTGGTGAGCCGTTCGGCAATTCCGTTCACCAGATGCGATCGGCACCGTGACAGAGAAATTCCAGATCGTCAACACGGGGAGCGGACTCGACGGCGCTGCAGCAGTGCCGTCCACACCGCGTGGTGTCAAACATCGCGGTGGTGCGCCCAACCCCACAGCGATCACACTCGCCGAGCGTTTTCCCGGCGCAGTTCTCAACAGTGAAGTCGTCTGGGGCGAAACAACGGTTCTCGTGGATCCGGCGCAGGTCCTCGCGATCATGCAGTGGCTGCACGACGATCCGTCCGAGCGATACGAATATCTGAGCGATGTCACGGCTGTCGAGCACCGCGACTACGAGAGCCCGATCGAAGTAGTATGGCACGTTCGCTCGCTGGCATTCCGACGCTTCCTAAGAGTCAAGATCGCTATCGAAAAGGGCGCTCCTCTCGAAGTTCCAAGCGTGTGGGGCATCTGGAAGGGCGCTAACTGGCTCGAGCGCGAATGCTACGACATGTTCGGCATTCGTTTCGTCGGGCACCCCGACCTCCGCCGAATTCTCATGTGGGAGCAGTACAAGGAAGGATTTCCTCTGCGAAAGGACTTTCCGCTGCGCGGCAGGTTCAGCCGCTCTGAGCAGCTCAGCCAGGCGCTCGCGCAGAATCCTGAAGCGAAGTATTCGATGGAAGAGCTGACAATTGCCGACGCGTTCGAGGATCTGCCTGCTGACATGCGCAAGCGGCTCGACGCAGGCGACAGGACTGGCGAATAGAATGGCTACCGGCAACCGCACAATCGAAGTCGAACTGTCGACGACGGGACTCGACGCACATGGAAGACCCCAGCGCATTCCACTCGTAACGGGCGGAAACGCGCAGGATCTCGACATACTCCCCGCTGTCACTCTCGAGCCTGAGCTCGAGGGCGATCACATGCTCATCAACATCGGGCCGCAGCACCCTGCGACACACGGCGTGCTGCGTCTCGTGCTCGAGCTCGACGGTGAAACTGTCGTCCGTTGCATTCCCCACATCGGCTACCTGCACTGCGGCTTCGAGAAGATCGGCGAATACCGCCAGTACAATCAGATTATTCCGTGGACCGACCGCGAAGACTACCTGAATTCGGTCGGCAACAACGTCGCCTTTGCGCTCGGCGCGGAGCGGCTGTTCGGAATCGAGATCACTGAACGTTGCGAAGTTCTGCGAGTAATCGCGGCCGAGCTGTCGCGGATCATCTCGCACCTGGTGTGGGTTGGCACGACATGCGTCGACATGGGAGCGTTCACCCCATTTCTCTGGTCGTTCCAGGAGCGCGAGCGTGTCTATGATCTTCTCGAGGCATGGGTTGGCGCACGACTGACCACGTCGGCGACGCGTGTCGGCGGCATGGCTGCCGATATACCTGCAGGCTGGGTTGACGGGCTCCGCCAGTTCATCCGCAACTTCCCGCACACGATCGACGAAGTAGACCGCATGCTCACGCGGAACGGCGTTTGGGTTGGTCGCACGGTCGGTCTTGGTGTTATGGAACCCGACGAGGCAATCAACTGGGGTCTCTCGGGCCCGATGGTCAGAGCGTCAGGTGTCGCCTACGATGTTCGCAAGGATTTCCCATACCTCGGCTACGAGAACTACGACTTCGACGTTCCCGTCGGGACCAATGGCGATGTCTACGATCGTTATCTCGTCCGCATGGAGGAGATGCGCCAGTCGACGCGAATTCTGCAGCAAGCGGTTGACCGCCTGCCGGATGGTCCAGTGAACATCGACGATGCGCGCGTAATCCTGCCGCCAAAGTCGAAGGCTACGAGTGAAATGGAATCGATGATCCATCACTTCAAGCAGGTGATGGAAGGACCGCGTCCACCCGTCGGTGAAGCGTACGTCGCGGTCGAGAGCCCCAAGGGTGAGAAAGGCTACTATATGGTATCCGATGGTACGTCGAAGCCGGTACGCTGGAGAATCCGGCCCCCGTCGTTCGTCAACCTCTCAGCAATTCCGAAGATGGTCGAGGGACACCTTCTCTCCGACGTGATCGCGATCAATGCGAGCATCGACATCGTGATGGGAGAGATCGATAGATGACTGGCATCAAGTCGCCGGATCTCGCCTCGCACGATTCCCACGGAAACGAGCCCCACGTGCCGGTCTTCACAGGCGCGAATCGGGAGGAGCTCGACACACTGCTCGGCCGCTATCCCACAAAGATGGCTGCGCTCCTTCCCGCTCTCTGGATTCTCCAGCGCGAGCGTGGATGGGTGAGTGACGAGGGAATGGCTGAGGTTGCGGAAGTCCTCGAGCTTACGCCGGCATACGTGAAGGGCGTGGTGACTTTCTACACGATGTACCACCAGCATCCGGTCGGAAAATATTTCATCCAGGTTTGTACAACGTCGCCATGCGGAGTCTGCGGTGCCGATGATGTCGTCAAGGCGTTTCTTCAGCACACACGCACAGGTGAGCTCGGCATCACGTCCGACGACGACCGCTACACAGTCATCGAAGTCGAGTGCCTCGGCGCATGCGGGTTTGCTACGCCGATAATGATCAACGAAGAATTCATCGAGTCGGTTACGCCGGAAACTGTTCCGGAAATTCTGGCCAAGCTTCCATAATGGGTTATCCGCACAAATCGCATGAGCGTGAGACGCCGATACTGTCCCAGTATTTCGGCGATGCTGGCGCGCGCACGCTGGATGGATGGAAACAACGCGGGGGGTATCAGGCGCTGGAGAAAGCGCTTGCCATGTCGCCTGCCGACATCGTCAACGTGGTGAAGGAATCTGGGCTTCGTGGCAGGGGCGGCGCAGGCTTCCCGACCGGGATGAAGTGGTCGTTCATGAAGCCGGGAGACGGAAGGCCGCACTACCTCTGCTGTAATGCGGACGAATCGGAGCCCGGCACGTTCAAGGACCGCGAGGTAATGCGGTGGACGCCGCACGCGCTGGTCGAGGGATGCGCTATTGGCGCGTATGCGATCGGCGCCGAGACCTGCTACATCTATATAAGAGGCGAGTTCACCGAGCCACTGCTGTGGATGGAACGAGCTGTTAAAGAAGCATACGACGCCGGCATACTTGGCGCGAACGCGATGGGCACGGGCAAGCGAGTGGACGTCCACATCCATAAGGGGGCGGGCGCTTACATCTGCGGCGAAGAAACAGCGATGATGAACTCGCTCGAGGGCCGGCGCGGGAACCCGCGCATCAAGCCACCGTTCCCGGCGGTAGCTGGCGTATTTGGGCAGCCGACTACCATCAACAACGTGGAGACGCTTGCAGCTGTTCCCGGCATCCTGATGCAGGGGGCAGACTGGTACAAGGGAATGTCCCTCTCGAACCCCAAGAGCACCGGCACGAAGCTCTTCTCGGTATGCGGTAACATCAGGTATCCCGGTACCTACGAAGTGGTTATGGGATTCCCGTTCAAGGATTTTCTCTACGATCTTTGCGGTGGTCCGGTACATGGCCGCTCGCTCAAGGCGATCATCCCCGGCGGCGCATCAGTTCCTATCCAGACAATGGAAGAAGCAGAAGCGACTCTCATGGATTATGAGGGTTTCGTCGCGCAAGGCTCAATGCTCGGGTCGGGAGGCGTCATCGTGATCGACGACGCGCAGAACATGGTGCGCGTGATTGCGCGGCTAGCGCGATTCTTCGCTCATGAAAGCTGCGCGCAGTGCACTCAATGCCGCGAGGGCACCGCGTGGACAACGAAAATTCTCGAGCGCATTCGTGACGGCCAGGGATCGATGGAGGATCTCGACACTTTGATGGGGATTGCCGAAAACATGACGGGCACCACGATCTGCGTACTGAGCGATTCCTGCGCGACGCCAGTGATCTCCGGCATCAAGAAATTCCGCCATGAGTTCGAGTCGCTCATTCTGGGCAAGCGGGTTCACGCAGTGACGGCGGCGGTGGCCTGATGGCTGAACAGAAGATGGTAAACCTCATGATCGAGGGCCGTCCGGTCTCGGTGCCGGAAGGAACGTCGATTCTCGAGGCGGCAAAGACCGCCGGCATTCTCATTCCGCATTACTGCTATCATCCCAGCCTCCCGATTCCGGGCGTCTGCCGGATGTGCCTTGTGGAAGTCGAGAAAGCGCCCAAGCTCGCCCCTTCCTGCGCGACCGCCGTTGCCGAGGGACAGGTAGTCCACGTCCACACGGACCGCGCGCTTGAAGCGAGAAAGGGTGTGCTCGAGTTCCTGCTCATCAATCACCCGCTGGACTGTCCGATCTGCGACCAGTCGGGCGAGTGCGAGCTGCAAGATTTCACATATCAGGAAGGCCGGGCAGACTCGCGCTATCGCGATCCCAAGCGCTTCAATCCTGTCGAAGACTTCGGCGGGGATGTGTTGTATGTCCCGAACCGCTGCATTCTCTGCACGAGATGTGTCCGCTTCATGGACGACGTTGCGCACGACGCGGTCCTGAATGTGAGTGAGCGCGGAGATCGCGCACTGATCGGGAAATTCGAGGGGAAGGACCTCACGCATCCGTGGGCTTCGAACGTCATCGATCTCTGCCCGGTTGGCGCGCTCCTCTCGAAGGATTTCCTGAACAAGGCCCGCGCGTGGGAGCTCGACCGGGCTGCGTCTGTTTGCCCCAACTGCACGCAGGGCTGCAACATCACCATCGAGACGCGCGATAACTCTGTCGCCAGGTTGAAGCCGCGTCCGAACGAAGATGTCAACAAGTATTTCATGTGCGACTATGGCCGCATGAACTACCGCTGGATGAATCGGCAGGATCGCGCCACGACTCCGATGGTAAGTACTTCGGGAGTCCTCGCCCAGTCAGAGTGGGATGCCGCAATTCGGGCCGCCGCGACGCTGATCAGTGGCAAGCGCGTATTCGTGCTTGCATCGCCGATGCTCTCTAATGAAGCGCTCTTCCTGTTGTCAGAGCTCATCGAGCACAACGGTGGCAATGGAGTATTCCGCGTCGCCACTGGCGATGAAGCGCCCCTTCCAGGAGTTGAAGATCTCGCACTTCGGCGTGATCGAGCGGCAAACGTTGCGGGCGCAGAAATGCTCGGCTACACACGCTCGGAGAGTCCGCTGGACGGAGTCGGTGAAGGTGATGTCCTCATCATCGCCGACGACGATCTCGAGGGGCTCGATGCGACCCAGGCAGGGCGCGCAGGATCGGTGATCGTAATCGGCACTGTCGTACCTGTCGGCATCGACAATGCGGCCGTCGTGCTTCCAATCGCGAATTTCTCCGAGGAAGAAGGGACGTTCACCAACCTTCGCGGCCGGGTGCAGCGATTTACGCAGGCGAAGGCGGCTCCGGGACTCGCGCGCCCGAGCTGGCTCGTGCTTGGGGATCTCCTCGGGGCTTTGGGAGCCCAGACGAGCTTCTTCCTTCCGTCTGACGTGTTTGCGAACCTCGCATCGGCCAAGCCAGCCTTCTCCGGCCTCTCATACGACAAGCTGGGTATGCGCGGTCTTCCTGTACTCGACGCCGCCGGGGCTGCCCGATGAGCAGCATGTTCTCTCTGCTTCAGGCCGCAAACCCACAGCTCCCGCCCGTAAGCGGCGGAGTCTTCGTGATCGCCACGGTCATCAAGATGATCGTGATGTTCACCGTCTACATGGTCGGCGCTGCTCTACTGACGCTCGCTGAGAGAAAGATCTCTGCATGGATCCAGGGTAGGCACGGACCAAACCGGGTTGGTGGCAAGGGCGGGTGGCTGCAGCCGGTTGCAGACGGTGTCAAGAATTTCATGAAGGAAGAGACTTATCCTGCTGCCATAAACAAGCCGCTCTTCATTCTTGCGCCGATCATCACGTTCATCCCGGCGTTGACGGCCATGGCGGTCATTCCATTTGGCGCCCCTCTGCCGACGCGCTGGGGCAGAATCGACATGATTGTCGCCGACCTTCCTGTCGGCTTCCTCTTCATTCTTGCAATCACATCGCTCGGCGTCTACGGCATCGTGATCGCCGGCTGGGCTTCGAATAATAAATATTCTCTGCTCGGCGGTCTTCGCTCGAGCGCACAGATGATCTCCTACGAGATAGCGATGGGAATGTCGACAATTCCCGTGTTGCTGCTCGCCGGCAATGTGACTCTGAACAGCATCGTGACACAGCAGGCGTACGGCGGATGGAACGTCGTCAACCTGACTGTCGCATTCTTCATCTTCCTCGTTGCTGCTTTCGCCGAGACGAACAGGCTGCCGTTCGACTTGCCTGAGGCGGAGTCGGAGCTGATCGCGGGCTACCACACCGAATACAGCGCGATGAAGTTCTCGCTGTTCCCGATCTCCGAGTACTGCAACATGATCACGGCCAGCGCGCTGATGGCGACGCTGTTCTTCGGGGGATGGGATGTTCCGTTTACCGGGCGCGATAATATCGGCCCATACAGCGGGTGGCTGACGCTTCTGTCGGTCCTTATTTTCGCGCTCAAGACGGGGTTCTTCCTGTTCGTGTACATCTGGATTCGCTGGACGATACCGAGATTCCGATACGATCAGCTGATGGCGCTCGGATGGAAAGTAATGCTGCCTCTGGCACTTTCGTACATCGTGATCATAGCGGCAGCAATTCTCGTCCTTGAGTCGGCGGGAATCCGCCGGGGCGCGATGTACGCATCTATCCTTGGCGCGATCAACATGGCGCTGATCGTGATCCTCTTTGCGATCCTCGACCGGGGCCGGCTGATCAGCCCTGCCTACGGCAAGGCGACCCAGGCACGGATCGACCGACTCAAGCAGAGAAGCGCGCGTTCCACACTAGCGACAGGAGCAGCCGAGTAATGGCTATCGGCGTGAAGGTTCTGGAGCGTCCGATCGAGGATGTGAGTTACATCCGCGCGACGCTGAAGGGGATGGGCATGACGCTTCGGCATATGCTCGAGCCCAAAGTCACGGTACAGTATCCCGAGGAGAAGTGGCAGATCTCGCCGAGGTGGCGAGGCACTCACCGGATGCTGACGACGGAGACTGGACAGGCCAAGTGTGTGGCATGTGGTCTTTGCCCGACGGTTTGTCCTGCCAACTGCATCAAGCTCATTCCAGGCGAGGACGAAAAGGGGAACCGCTATCCTCTCGTTTTCGAAATCGATGAATTCCGCTGCATCTTCTGTGGCTATTGCCAGGAAGTGTGTCCGGAGGAGGCGATTCATGTCGGCCGGCACTATGAAAATGCGGAATACAGCAGGGCAGGTTTCGTTTATGATCTCGAGCGGTTGACGGCGCAGACACATCCAGTCTGCGAGATGTGGGATCCCGACGATCCGCGGGGCGAGTGATGGAACTTCATTACCCGCTGTTCTACACTTTTCATTTCTACTTTTTCGGCGTGATCGCCATCGCTTCGGCGCTGGCGTTCGTGACGCGAAAGAGTCCGGTCGCAGCGGCGCTGTGGCTCGTGAATACGATGTTCGCGCTCGCAGCGCTCTACGTCATGCTCGACGCGCAGTTCATCGGCGTGATCCAAGTGCTCGTCTACGCCGGCGCGATCATGGTCGTCTTCCTGTTCGTCGTGATGTTGCTGAATCTCGGGAATCCATCCGACATCGCCGAGGCGAGAGGGAAGTGGCCCGTCATTGTGGCCGGCCTCATCGGCATCGCGCTCATCGCCGAGCTCGCGACGATCGTCAGCACCAAGATACGCCCGGAGTTCCAGATCGCCGCCGGAACAGCGGCCGAGGAAATGGCGAAATACGGCGCAGTCGGTTCGGTTGCCCGACCTTTGTTCAACGAATATCTGCTCGCGTTCGAGCTCACCAGCGTGCTGCTGCTTGTAGCGATCGCGGGTGCGGTTGTGCTTGGCAGACGGAGGGACCCCGATGCTGGCTGAGTCACTGGCGCTTTCCGCCGTGTTGTTCACTATCGGCGTCGTAGGCGTGCTGACGCGCCGGAACGCGATCATCATTTTTATGTGCGTCGAGCTGATGCTCAACGCGGTGAACCTGACATTCGTCGCACTCTCCAGGTATTACGGCGCAACAGGACAGGTTTTCGTCGTCTTCGTGATGACCGTTGCTGCGGCTGAGGCCGCGGTTGGCCTGGCGATCATCATTTCGATCTTCCGACACAAACAGACTGTTGATCTCGAGAACATCAACCTCATGAAGGGATGATGCTCCTTCAAATTGCCGCTGTTGTTCATCCGCTTTCGGGAACTGTTGCTGAGTGGGTCTGGCTGCTGCCCATCCTTCCGCTGCTTGGGTTCCTGATCAACGGGGCCCTCTCGCTTTCCAGTGCGTTCCAGGCTGGGCCGGCTGACCCCGACATGGGGCACCATGAGGGCGCAGCGGAGGCAGACTCCGCCCCATCACACGGCGCACACGGTGACGATCACCATGCCGTGAACCGCCATCGTTACGCCGGTATTGCGAGCATCGTTGGTCCGCTCGTGCTGGCGCTTTCGTTCGGGCTTGCCCTGCTGATCTTCGGCGCAATGCGCGCCGCGCACATGGAAGGGCCCTTCATCCAGACCTACTTCAGCTGGATGCCGATCGGCAACATGTCGATCGACGCGGCCCTTCAACTCGACCAGTTGTCGATGGTCATGGTGCTCATCATCACCGGCGTCGGGACGCTGATTCACATCTTCAGCGTCGGTTATATGCGTGAAGACCCTGGATATCCGCGGTACTTCGCCTACCTGAACCTGTTCGTTTTCTTCATGCTCGTGCTGGTACTCGGCGCGAACTACCCGGTGCTGTTCGTCGGGTGGGAAGGCGTCGGACTCTGCTCGTATCTCCTCATCGGATTCTGGTTCTCCGAAAAGGCAAATGCGGATGCCGGGAAGAAGGCGTTCATCGTCAACAGGATAGGTGACTTCGGATTCCTGATCGCGATGTTCATGATCTTCTCGAGTTTTGGCGTGCTCGACTTCGTCGGAGTCGACGCAGCAGTTGCGGGCCTGTCGGTTGGTACTGCGCTCGTCACGGCGATCTGTCTTTTCCTGTTCCTCGGCTGCGCCGGCAAGAGCGCGCAGATACCGCTCTATGTGTGGCTGCCTGACGCAATGGCCGGCCCGACTCCTGTCTCGGCACTTATCCATGCCGCGACGATGGTCACCGCCGGTGTTTACCTCGTCGCGCGCAGCTCTGTGCTGTTCTCACTCGCGCCGGTCGCCAGCCTCGTCGTTGCGCTGGTCGGTGCGCTGACAGCGATATTCGCCGCAACGATCGGACTCAAGCAGTGGGACATCAAGAAAGTCCTGGCGTATTCTACTGTCTCGCAGCTGGGCTACATGTTCATTGGTGTCGGCGTCGGTGCTTACACGGCGGGCGTGTTTCACCTCGTTACGCACGCCTTCTTCAAAGCGCTGCTCTTCCTGGGATCGGGCTCGGTGATCTTCGCGATGCACGCCGCCTATCACCACACGCACAACCATGATGATGCGCAGGACATGCGCAACATGGGTGGGCTGAAGAAATACATGCCATGGACGTGGGGGCTCATGTGGGCCGCCACGCTCGCTATCGCCGGCATCCCTCTGTTCGCCGGCTTTTTCTCGAAGGACGAGATACTGACCGCGGCTTATTCGCGAGCCGGGCACTCGACCCTTGCAGAGGCGAGCCTTTTCGGCATCCCCGGCAGCGCAATCCTTTATTTCATCTACATCCTCGGCCTCGCATCGGCGCTCCTGACGGCGATCTACATGACACGGATGATGCTGTACACGTTTCACGGACCTAATCGCACCGGCGACGCTGAGCGAAGCCACTTGAGCGAAGCGCCGTGGATCATGACAGGTCCACTCGTTGTGCTTGGTATCCTCAGTGTGTTCGGAGGCTGGCTCAATCTGCCCGCGCTGTTCTCGGCGCTGGGACCGAGTGGATTGCTCGAACATTGGCTCGAACCGGTTGTCGGCGGTTCGACCGCTCGGGTTGCAGGCACCGCCGCGCACGCTACGCACGATCTTGGCACGGAATTGATGCTCATTGGGGCCGCTGTTGCGGTCGCTGTTGGAGGTATTGCCTTCGCATTCATGCGGCTCAAGCCCGAGCGGCTCGTGCCCAAGGCTCAGTCGCCGGAGGAAGTTGGATTCGAGCGGGTGCTCGCCAACAAGTATTACGTGGACGAGGCGTACGACTCTGCCATCGTGAGCCCGACCATCCAGATCTCGCGTGGCGTCCTCTGGAAGGGAATCGACTCCGGTCTCATCGACGGTCTGCTCGTAAATGGTACGGCGGCGCTGATGCGCGGTTTGGGTTGGGCCGGATCGCGTTTCCAGACAGGCGTGACCGGCACATATGCGTGGCTGCTGGTTGTGGGCGTCATCGCGGTGCTTGGCGCCGTCACACTACGGTAAGAGCCTCAATGCAAGCTTTCCTAAGCTCGATCGGTTACAACTCCTGGGTGCTGCCGGCTCTGCTGATAATTCCAGTGGTCGGTGCAGCCCTTCTGCTCCTGATGGGGCAGACCACACGTCAGTCGCCGGACGACTCCAGTCACAGCGCGCGAATGATCGCGTTTGGAGTTCTCGTCCTCGAATTCGTCGTTTCGCTCGGGCTGTGGTGGTCATTCGATCCCGCAAACGCGGCCTGGCAAGCCTCGGTAGACGTTTCGTGGATTCCGCAGTGGGGCATCAGGTTCACGCTTGGCGTCGATGGCATCGCGCTGATGATGATCCTGCTGACGACTTTTATCATGCCGCTTTGCGTGCTGGGGAGCTGGACGAGCATCAAGAAGAAGGTTGGCACCTACTTCGCCCTGATGCTCCTCCTCACCAGCGGCATGCTTGGCGTTTTCATGGCGCGTGACCTGTTCCTGTTCTACCTGATGTGGGAAGTGATGCTCGTGCCGATGTATTTCATCATCGGGATCTGGGGCGGAGAGCGCAGGCTCTACGCGAGCGTCAAGTTCTTCATTTATACGATGCTGCCTTCGCTGCTGATGCTCGTAGCCATTCTGTACCTCGCGATTCACGCAGGCAACATTGCGGGAACGGGCCCGAACTTCAGTTATGACAACCTGCTGGCGACGTCTGCTCTCACGCCGACTGCCGCGCTCTGGCTGTTCGGCGCGTTCTTCGCTGCCTTCGCAGTCAAGGTACCGATGTTCCCGTTCCACACGTGGTTGCCTGATGCGCACGTCGAAGCTCCAACGGCCGGCTCCGTAATTCTTGCCGGCATCATGCTCAAGATGGGCACGTTCGGGTTCCTGCGATTTGCCCTGCCGCTGTTCCCGGGTGCAGCGATGAATCCGACAGTCCGCACGATAATTGTCACACTGTCTGTGATCGGAATCATCTACGGCGCACTCGTCGCGATGGTCCAGCCTGACTTCAAGAAACTCGTTGCGTATTCTTCGGTGAGCCACCTCGGCTTCGTCATGCTCGGCATATTCGCGCTGACACTCGAGAGCCTTCAGGGCGCCCTGATGATCATGATCAATCACGGCATCTCGACCGGTGCGCTGTTCTTCCTGATCGGAATGATCTACGAGCGCAAGCACTCGAGGCAGATCGATTCATACGGCGGAATTGCCCGAGTCGTGCCGATGTTTGCTGCGCTGCTGACACTCGTCTCACTGAGCAGCATTGGATTGCCTGGACTCAACGGATTCGTTGGTGAGTTCCTGGTGCTCCTCGGATCGTTCAAGGTGTACCCCGCGTTCACGATCATCGCAACGACTGGCGTCATTTTCGCCGCGGCCTACCTCCTCTGGGCGATCCAGCGGATGTTGTTCAATCCGCTGGACAAGAAGGAGAACGAACACATTCCCGACCTCAACTGGCGCGAGCTGTCACTCATGGCGCCACTCGTCGCGGTGATCATCTGGCTTGGAGTTTATCCGGCACCTGTATTGCGCCGAATGGAAACCGCATCGCAGACGCTGGTTACGCACGTGCAGGAGAGGGCACTGACTGAGCGGATTGCCGCGAGCACATCGCCGACCGGAGTGCAGCGATGACCCTCGACCTGTCAGTCCCGTCGCAACTGATGACGGCGTTCGCGCCGGATATCGTGCTGATGGCGGGTGCCATGATCCTGCTCCTGTGGTCGGCCTGGAAGAAGGAAAGCGAGGCTCACCAGCGAAGTGTCGGCGTCGCCGGCATCGTCCTGTGCGTCACGGTCATCGTGATGATCGCGTTCTATATAGCGCGTGCCGACTCATCGACGCCCGGTGTCATCGCAGTCGACAACTTCCGCTGGACTGCCGACATCATCTTCCTGATCGCCGCCATCGGAACCATCGCACTCTCGATGGACTATAACGCGAGGCATGCGATCACCGCTGCGGAGTCTCACGTCCTGCTGCTGTTTGCTACAGCGGGAATGATGACGCTCGCCGCAGCGCGCGATCTCATGATCGTGTTCCTCGGCATCGAGATCATGTCGATCGCGGTGTACGTGCTCGCGGGACTTGACCGGCGCAGTGGCAGGTCCGCGGAAGCCGCACTCAAGTATTTCCTTCTCGGCGCGTTTGCGACTGGGTTCCTTCTCTACGGAATTGCGCTCGTTTATGGTGCCACGGGCACGACGAATCTGACGCTGATCGGAGAGCGGGTGGCTCAGGTCGGCCTCACTTCGAACATGATGCTTGTCGTCGGCATAGCGCTCTTGATCATCGGGTTCGGCTTCAAGGTTGCGCTCGCTCCATTCCACATGTGGGCGCCCGACGTGTATGAAGGCGCACCTACGCCGATCACCGCGTACATGGCGGCTGGGGTAAAGGCGGCCGCTTTCGTCGGGTTCTTCCGAATCTGGATCGAAGCGTTCCAGCAGATCGCACCAAGCTGGCATGGACCAATGTGGTGGCTCGCAGTCGTGACGATGGCGGTTGGCAACCTCGTCGCACTCTCCCAGAAGAACATCAAGCGCATGCTTGCCTACTCGAGCATTGCACATGCTGGCTACATACTCGTAACTCTTGTCGTAGCGACCCCTGCGTCGACTTCGGCATTCATGTTCTACATCTTTGCTTACACACTCGCGACATTCGGCGCATTCGGCGTCATTGTCGCGCTGGAGAGAGAAGGCGGCGCACGACTCGCAATCGACGACTATGCCGGACTGTGGAGCGTGAGTCCATGGCTTGCAAGCGCGATGGCAGTGTTCATGCTCGCACTGCTCGGCTTCCCGATCTTCGGCGGCATAGGCTTTCTCGCGAAGTATCTGATAGTGCTTGCAGCGCTCGACGCGCCCGTGCCGCAGACTCGACTCGCAGTAATACTCGTCGTCACAAGCGTCATATCCGCTGGCTACTATCTCTATGTGGTCATGGTGATGTTCATGAGGCCCCGGAACGAGAACGCGCTTCCAGTGTCAGCTCCGACGGGCTGGACGCGGTCAGTCATCACGGCCGCCGCGATCCTCATCCTGGTACTCGGAATTCTCCCCAACTCAATCGTGCGCTGGACCGAGCGGAGCGTCAGCACGCCGCCGGTAAGCAGCACACCCTCAGCTCCGCTAACGAACGCCTCACTGGTCAGGTAGTCACTTGCTGTCACGTACCATCTTTCGCGAGTACGACATTCGCGGCATCACCGAAAAGGATCTCACCCCTGAAGTGGCGGGCCTGGTAGCACGCTCTTATGCGACCTTTCTGAAACGGAAGGGAGTTTCCGGGGAGATCGTAATCGGCAGGGATAATCGTCCCAGCGGCGTCGCACTCCACAGTGAATTCGTCCGGGGACTTCTCGAGAGCGGCCTCGACGTTGTCGACATCGGCATAGTGCCGACGCCTCTTGTGTACTGGGCCCAACACCGCCTCGGCGTTGTCGGCGGCATTCAGATCACCGGATCGCACAACCCTCCTGAGTTCAATGGCTTCAAGCTCGGCATAGGAAACCAGTCGATATACGGCGCAGACATTCAGGTGCTTTATGAGATCGCCACCGCCGGCGACTTTCAGTCAGGCAGGGGAACGCTGCGGCACGAAGATGTCATCTCGCAGTACGTCGATGACGTCGGTGAGCGCATCGGGAAGATCTCACGGCCGGTGAAGTGTGTGGTCGATTGCGGCAATGGCGCTGGAGCCGTGCTCGCCGAGCAGCTATTCGACCGGCTCGGCATACAGCCGCGCATCCTCTTCGGCGAAAGCGACGGCACGTTTCCCAATCACCATCCCGACCCAACAGTTCCGGAAAACCTCGAGGACCTCATTTCCGCTGTGGCCGAGGATAAAGCGGAGCTTGGAATTGCGTTCGACGGAGATGCTGACCGTATCGGCCTCGTGGACGAAGATGGCGAGATCATCTGGGGCGACCACATCCTGATCATTTATGCGCGTGATGTGCTGGCACGGACGGGGAAGGGACAGTCGATCATATTCGACGTGAAATGCTCGCAGGCTTTGCCCGAAGAGGTCGAGAAAGCCGGCGGAAAACCGGTAATGTGGAAGACAGGGCATTCGCTGATCGAGGAAAAGATGCACGAGACACACGCGCCGATTGCGGGCGAGATGTCCGGGCACATGTTCTTTGCCGAAGGCTGGTACGGGTTCGACGACGCGATGTATGGCGCGGCGCGACTGCTGCGTATCGTCGCCGACAGCGGAAAGACTGTAAAGCAGATGATGGCGGACGTCCCGAAATTCATCTCGACGCCAGAGATCCGGGTCGAGTGTGGCGATGACGTCAAGTTTGGCATCGTCGAGGATGCACGGAAACATTTCGCGTCACTTCACGACGTTATCGATGTCGACGGTGTGCGGGTCCTTTACGGTGACGGCTGGGGTCTCATCAGGGCGTCGAATACTCAGCCGGTGTTAGTGATGCGATTCGAGGCGCGGTCGCAGCAGGACCTCGATGCCATCAGGTCGGAGATGGAAGGCTGGCTGCGCCAACAGGGCGTGGCAGTCTGACATGACGCCGCGGCGGCGGCTTGCCATAGGGCTCGCCGTTGCCGCGGCAGTGCTGATCGTCGGGCGCGGTGGCGCCCTCCTGTTCTCTGACTACGCCTGGTATCTCGCGCTCGACTCGACACCAATCTGGCGCGAACGGCTCCGCGACACTTTCGCGCTTCATTTCCTCTCTGCAGTACTGGCAGCGGCGTTCGCGTTCGCAAACCTTGCAGCGGTACGCCGAAGCATCGTCTCGCTTTCATTCCCGAGGAGAGTCGGGAACGTTGAATTCGGCGAAGCCGTTCCGCGCAACGTGCTCGACCGCGCGGCGTTCGTTCTGTCTGCAGCCGTCGCAATGGTTATGTCCATGGTCGTCCCTGCATGGCAGAAACTTGCGATGGTGCAACTGGGTGTCCGCTTTGGAGAGATGGACGGATTCTTCCAGCGCGACCTCGGCTTCTACACGTCGTGGATGCCGCTCGAGACTGCAGCTTACGCATGGTCAATGACACTGCTCGCTGTTGTGGGCGGGCTGGTGATAGCGCTGTATGCGCTCACACCGAGCCTGCGGTGGCATCGCGGAACATTTCACGTCTCCGTGAGGGTACGCCGACATCTCGCGGTACTGGCCTCCATGTTTCTCCTGACCATGGCGTGGAGCTACAGGCTCGACGGGTATCAGTTGCTCATGCAGGGCAGCGGCGCGGATGGCATGTTTTCGTACGTCGACCACCAATGGCTCATACCGGCGTACCTGTCACTCTCCGTCGGAACACTTGCCGGTGCCGCGCTCGTATTCCTGAGCGGGTGGACCGGTCAGGTGCGCGCCGGATTTTTTACAGTGAGCGCAGTACTGATATTTGCAGTTGCACTCGACCTGATCCTTCCGTCGGTTGTTCGCCGACTTGCGAGCGCCGACGTAGCCAATGCCCATCAAGCTCCTTATACAGCAACACGCGCGGCCTTCACTGCGCGCGCCTATGGGATGCCGCGAAACAACACGACTCCACCCGCAGAAGTACGCCGGTTCGCGTCTGCGGCAGATTCAAGCCTGGTGGCGCGTGTAGCGGCGACTGCAAGCGATAGCGTGCTCGTCTATCCTGGCGCATCGGGCGCCGCGCTGGTCAAGCGCGGACGGAATGTGGGAGCGCCTATGATCGGCGGCGGACTGCGGAGGCTGGCCCATGCATGGTCAGAGCAGCGGCTGGACTTGCTCTGGACTCCGCTCGAAGCAGACACGAAGATTGCCAGAAGACGCGACGTTCGCGAAAGAGTGAACGCCCTCATGCCGCTCTTCAGTCACGGAAGCGAAGTTACGCCGGCATACATCGACGATAGTCTCGTATGGGTCCTCGAGCTTTATTCGGCCTCATCCACTTATCCGTTGAGCCGCCACCACGACGTTGCCGGCGAGGAGCGGTCGTACTTCCGGCATGCGGGGACCGCAATCGTGAGCTCCATGACTGGACGCGTCGTGATGGTCCCCGTTGCATCGCCCGACCCGATTGCAAATGCGTGGCGCTCGAAGTTTCCCGCCAGCATCCGTGCAGGCAGCCCCGATCTGCTCGACGAACTTGCGACAACGCCGAGTGTTGCGCCGGGGATTCCTGTCCCACTGGGCATTCCTGCGACTGACTCGGCATTCCGCGCTGAGGTGACGCGGCTGTTCGGACGAATGCGGCAGGCACTCGCATCTGGCGATCTTGGCGGATTCGCAGCGGCTTACGATTCGCTCGGCACGGTGGTGGGACGTTGACCAGAACGGCCGTCATCGCTCTTGGCGGCAATGCGTTGTCCCCGCCCGGAGAACGCTCATCCATCGAGGACCAGTTCAGGCACACGCGCGAGAGTCTCGGGCCAATCGTTGATCTCGTCGCCGAAGGATGGAACGTATGCATCGTTCACGGCAACGGGCCGCAGGTCGGCGATGAGCTTGTGCGTAACGAAGTCGCGCGCGCCGACGTCGCTCCACTGCCTCTCGGTGTTCTCGTCGCGAGCACAGCCGGGTGGATTGGCTACATGATCCAGCAATCCGTCCAGAACGCCCTTCGCAGGATTGGCAACGACCGTAGAGTCGCGACTGTCATTACGCAGGTCGTAGTGAACCCCGCTGACCCTGCGCTTTCAAAACCCACAAAATTCATCGGCCACGCCGTTCCCGCCGAGCGCGCGAACCTGCTCGAGGGCGAAGGGCATCATGTGGAGCTGGACTCGCGCGGGCACTACCGGCGCGTCGTTGGAAGCCCCGAGCCACTCGCCATAAACGAGATCGACACGATCCGGCAGCTCGTGGTAAAGGGAACCGTCGTGATTGCCTGTGGTGGCGGCGGCATACCTGTGTACCGCGATGAGCAACTGGGTCTCGAAGGGATGGACGCGGTAGTCGACAAGGACCTCGCTGCGGCGGTGGTGGCGCGCGAGCTTGGGGCCGAGCTCTTTCTGGTGCTGACCGACGTTGATGCCGTCTATACCGGATGGGGCACTGATGCAGAGGAGCCGCTCTCGAAGTTGTCGGTCCAGGAAGCAGAACGCCTCGGCGACGAGGGTGCGTTCGGTGAGGGGAGCATGGGTCCCAAGGTCAGAGCCGCCGTCGCATACGTGAAAAGCACTGGCGGTCGGGCGATCATCACCGAGCTGAGTCGCGGACTCGATGCCGTGCATGGCCGCGCAGGGACTACCATAGCCCGTTAATTTCATTGAGTCATCACAGGTAACCACTCAGCCGCGGTTGATGCGCGGATCGGAGACAGCGTGAATATCCACGAGTATCAGGCAAAGGACATTTTCCGGAATGCCGGCATTCCAATCCCACCCGGTGAGGTCGCGGCGACAGCGGCTGAGGCCGAAGCTATAGCTCGAAAGTTGGGCGGAACGGTGGTCGTAAAGGCGCAGGTTCACGCCGGTGGTCGCGGCAAGGCCGGAGGGGTAAAACTGGCGAAATCACCCGAAGAAGCGCGTGATATCGCTGAAAAGATTCTCCAGCTGACCATCAAGGACCTACCTGTTCAAAAGGTTCTGGTTACGCCTGCTGCCGACATCGAGACCGAGGCGTACGTCGGAATCATTGTTGACCGCGCATCGAAGCGAGCGGTGTTCATGGTTAGCCCGGCTGGCGGAATCGACATCGAAGAAGTCGCGGCGAATACTCCTGACAAGATCATGCGCGTGCCGGTTGATCCGCGATACGGGCTCCAGGCCTATGAAGCGATGGAGATGGGATTTTTCCTCTACGACGATGTGAAGAAGGCGCGCTCAGCGGCGAAGATCATGCAGCAGCTTTACACCGCTTTCATCCAGAGCGGCGCGTCGCTCGCCGAGATAAATCCGCTCGTCACGACTCCGGCGGGCGACGTGGTTGCGCTCGATGCGAAGATGGTCATCGATGACAACGAGCTGGATCGCCTTCAGTCGATCGCGGCGTTGCGCGACGAATCCGCGGAAGCGCCGAGCGAGGTCGAAGCGCGGAAGGCAAACCTTACTTTCATCAAGCTCGACGGCAACGTCGGCTGCGTCGTGAACGGCGCTGGCCTCGCTATGGCGACGATGGATCTCGTGAAGTATTACGGCGGTGAGCCGGCGAACTTTCTCGACATCGGCGGCTCGTCGAATCCGGAAAAGGTCGTCAGCGCGCTCCGCATCATCACGTCAGATCCGAGCGTGAAGGCAATCCTGTTCAACATTTTCGGTGGCATCACCCGCACTGATGATGTTGCTAACGGGATCGTGGCGGCGACGAAGCAGAACCCGCTCAAGGTCCCAATTGTGATCCGACTCACAGGAACAAACGAGGAGATCGCTCTCAAGATCCTTACGGAGAATGGTTTCTCAGCAATGACGGATATGGACGAGGCGGTCAAGAAGGCGGTTTCACTCGCAACGGGGAAAGCAGCGTGAGCATTTTCATCGACAACTCGACGCGGCTCCTCGTTCAGGGGATTACCGGACGCGACGGATCGTTTCACACCAGGCAGATGATCGAGTACGGCACTCATGTGGTTGGCGGTGTCACACCCGGCAAGGGTGGCCAGAAATTCGACGACAGCGTCCCGGTTTTCAACACGGTTCATGACGCTGTCGAGGCAACCGGCGCCAACGCGACCGTGATCTATGTTCCCCCGATGTTCGCGGCCGATGCGATGATGGAAGCTGCCGATGCCGGTATCGAATTCATCGTCTGCATCACTGAAGGAGTGCCGGTTCTGGACATGACGCGCGTTTATCCGTTCGTGAAGGAGAAGGGCGCGCGGCTTCTCGGACCGAATTGTCCGGGACTCATTTCGCCGGGCAAGTCAAAGGTTGGAATCATACCGGGGCAGATCTGCACCCCAGGAAATATCGGGCTGGTCAGTCGCTCAGGGACGCTCACGTATGAGGTCGTCTTTCAGATGACACGCGCGGGAATGGGGCAGACTACATGCGTCGGCATCGGGGGAGACCCGATTAACGGCACGAACTTCATCGACTGCCTCGCAGCCTTCGAGGCAGATCCTGACACCGAGTCAGTCGTTATGATCGGTGAGATCGGCGGAACCGATGAGCAGGAGGCCGCAGTGTTCGTGAAGGAGAAGATGACGAAGCCGGTTGTCGGCTTCATCGCTGGCCAGACGGCGCCGCCCGGCCGCCGGATGGGACACGCGGGCGCGATCATCTCTGGTTCGGCAGGTACCGCTGCTGAAAAGATGCAGGCATTCGAAGACAATGGCGTCGGCGTGGCGAAACGCCCGATCGACGTCGTGGAACTTCTCAGGCGATAACACTTAACTACTTGCGAGATATAGACATGGCAGGCAGCAGGACACTTACAATCGTGAAGCCGGATGCGTTCGGCGCGGGCAAGGCGGGGAAAATCATCGCTCATCTCGAGGCCGGTGGCTTCAAGGTCATCGCGACGCGCGTTCTGAGGATGACTGAGGCGCAGGCCGGAGCGTTCTACGAAGTTCACAGGGAGCGACCGTTCTACGGTTCTCTTACGAAGTTCATGACATCGGGGCCCTGCATGCCGATGGTTCTCGAGAAGGCCGACGCCGTAGCGTCGCTCCGGGAGGCAATCGGGTCAACGGATCCGGCCGAGGCGGCCGATGGAACCGTAAGGAAGCTGTTTGCCGAGTCGAAGGAGCGGAACGCGATTCATGCGTCCGACTCAGATGAGAATGCGGCGCGGGAATCATTGTTCTTCTTCTCGGAAACTGAGCTGATTCAGGCGGGCTGACCGGGGGGTGGGACAGAAACCCAGGGGTATGCGGATTTAGCGGATTTGGCAGATCTTGCCGATTTGGTGGGGCAGGAAGGTTATTGAGTGTGCAAGCCACTGTCGGCCACGGGTATTTTCTTCTGTGTTGTTAACAACAGAAAGAAAGACCGGGCTCCCCAGAGAGCACTGATCGGGCCGGAATTCAGTTTTGGCCGATGCGCTGGATCCGCCCGATTCGCTAAATCCGCGCAATACGCTAACCCCTGGGTTCTGGTCCTCGCTACACTCCGGTGAATCGCCCCTTTTTTCCCCTTCACGCCGTACCCTAAATCGCTTAATTTTCATAACTTATGCTGTCGTTTGACATCCGTTCACTGGAGTCGCAGGCAGCGCAGGTCGAGGGTCAGCTCGCGCCGGATGATCCGGCATGGGAAGACGGAGACGTGCGCCCTGCGAAACCGATCATCGTCGAAGGCCGCCTTTCGGCGGCCGGAACGACGCGGTTCTACTTCAGTGGCAGGCTGCACGGTGAGGCGCAGGTGCCCTGCCGTCGCTGCCTGACAGAAGTTGCTGTGCAGATCCGCGAGGACGCGCACTTCATATTTTCGTCGGAAGGCGAAGACAGTGCTGACGATCCGGACGTGTATCCCTTCGACGCCAATGCGGTGAAGCTGGATATGCGGCCGGCAGTCCGAGAGGCATGGCTTCTCGCCGTGCCTGGTTTTGTGCTCTGTCGCGAGGATTGCAAGGGTTTCTGCGCCACGTGCGGGGTCGATCTGAACACTGAGACGTGTGGTCACGTCCAGGCGACAACTGACAGCAGATGGGATTCGCTGAAGGCAGCACGCGAGAAGCTTCCCTGACTGGCTCTACATTCAACTAGATAAAGACAATGGCCGTACCCAAGCGCCGCACCTCAAAAAGAAAAAAGCGCGCCCGCAACACCCATAAGACCGCTCCGGCGATAGCGATCCAGAAGTGCCCGCGCTGCCAGAGCATGAAGCGTCCGCATCACGTCTGCGAAGAGTGCGGATACTACGACGGTGAACAGCGGGTAGCGGCAAGGGAAGCGTAGACTTGGCGCGCATCGCGCTGGACGCCATGGGGGGCGACTTTGCTCCCCGGGCAACTATCGCTGGAGCGCTCCAGGCACTCGACGAACTGGGCCCGCCCCACATCGTTCAGCTCGTTGGACAATCATCAGTCATAAACAGCGAGCTCGCTGCGGTCCTCGCCGGCGAGTTCGCGCATTGCGCTTCAGTCCGCGACAGGCTCGAGATAATCGAGGCACCTGACGTCGTAACGATGGGCGACAAGCCCACAGTCGCATTGCGAAAAAAGCCAAACAACCCGATGTCGGTCGGACTCAGGCTGCAGGTCGACGGCAAGTCCGACGGATTCGTCTCCGCAGGAAGCACCGGCGCACAGATGGCAGTCTCTTCGGTCGTGCTCGGTCTTCACCAGAACCTGACGCGGCCGGCGATCGCAACCATCCTCCCGACCGCGCGCGATCCAATCGTCTTCATGGATTCGGGTGCCAACGTCGACTGCTCCGCATCCGAGCTCGTGCAATTCGCCTGGCTCGGGTCCGTTTATGCGGAATACGTTCTTGGTCGCAAGAGCCCTGTCATTGCGCTCCTGAGCATCGGCGAGGAAGACGCAAAAGGAAACAGCGTTACGAAGGAAGCCCACAAGCTGTTTCGTGCCGCGGGGTTCAACTTTCAGGGGAATGTCGAAGGACGCGACCTGCCCACCGGCGCAAGCGACCGGGGCCCGCTGGATGTGGTAATCTGCGACGGCTTCGTTGGCAACATCGTGCTGAAGTTTTATGAAGGAGTCATTCCCATGATCGTCGAATTGATTGGCCGCGACGGCTCCATCGACACTGCCCGTGTCCGGACGTCTCTCGGTGCGCTGGATTCATCGACGTACGGCGGCGCTCCGCTGCTGGGTGTGCGCGGGGTCAGCATGATATGTCACGGCAATTCGACTCCGCGCGCGATAAAGAACGCGATCACCGCAGCCGTGAAGGCGGTCGACACAAAACTCAACGAGCACATCGGAGAACGGATCGGAGAGGCGGCGTCAATCCGCAAACAGGACACGAGGGCGGTCTCATGAAGCGCCCGATCGCTGCAGTCCTGGCCACCGGTCGGGGAATCCCGGCGCATGTCATGACGAATCATGATTTCGCAGGTATCGGAGTCGACACGTCGCACCAGTGGATCGTCGAGCGCTCCGGTATTGTCGAGCGTCATATTGCGAAAGACGGTGACACGACTTGCTCGATGGCCGCGACCGCATCGCGACAGGCAATGGAGCGCGCCGGTGTTCTTCCGGGACAAGTCGATGCGATCGTCCTCAGCACAGCTACACCAGATCGCCTGCTCCCTGCAACCGCCGTCGACCTTCAGGCCGAGCTCGGCGCATCGCGCGCAGCGGCATTCGATATTGGCGCCGCCTGCTCCGGCTGGCTTTACGGAATGACTGTGGCCGAGGGCTTGATTGCCACTGGGTCGGCCGAGACGATTCTCGTGGTCGGCTCCGAGAAGATGAGCGCGATCGTCGACTGGAAGGATCGGTCGACGTGCGTGCTTTTCGGCGATGGATCAGGCGCCGTCATTCTTCAGAAAGCGCGGTCCGGCAAGGGGATTCTTTCGTCGTACATGCGCAGCGATGGCCAGCTGGCGAACCTGCTGTATCGGCCGAGTGGAGGCGCGTCCGTTCCTATGACGTCTGCGATTCTCGAAGATCGGAGCCACCTCGTCCGGATGGCTGGCCGGGAAACTTTCAAGCACGCGGTTCGGTCAATGTCCGATGCTGCGGATCGCGCGCTGGATGGGGCGAGGCTGACCGGTGCCGATATCGATCTCCTCATCCCGCATCAGGCGAATGTCCGGATCATCGAGGCGACTGCCAAGCACTCGAATATTCCGATGGAAAAGGTCTTCGTGAACGTCGACCGGTATGGCAATACGTCATCTGCATCGATTCCAATCGCGCTCGATGAGGCGGTCGAGCAGGGCATCGTCAAGGATGGATCCACGGTGCTGCTCGTCGCGTTCGGCGCAGGTTTCACGTGGGCGTCGATGATCCTGAGGTTCTAGGCATGGATATCGTTCTCGTGTTCCCTGGCCAGGGTTCTCAAAAACCAGGAATGGGAAAGGAAGTCGCCGAAGCTTTTCCGGAAGCGAGAAGTGTCTTTGAGCAAGTCGACGATGCCCTTGGCTTCGCGCTGAGTGAGCTGTGTTTCGAGGGGCCGGCCGACGACCTGACGGCCACGCTGAACGCACAGCCGGCACTCCTCGCACACGGCGCAGCCGTGTGGGCGATCGTAAAGTCAGTGCTCGAGCCCCACGTGTGCGCGGCAGCCGGCCACTCGCTCGGAGAGCACACCGCATATCACGCGGCAGGATCCACCTCGCTGGCAGACGCCGCGAGGCTCGTCCGACGGCGTGGCCAACTAATGTATGAGACGGGCGTCACGCGGCCGGGGGCGATGGCGGCGATCCTTGGAAAGATGGACGTCTCGGTCGAGTCACTGTGCGAACAGGCCAGCCGGGCGTCGGGCCTTGTCGTTCCAGCCAATTACAACACGTCTGAGCAGATCGTTGTATCCGGCGAAGAGAGTGGTGTCGAAAAGGCGATGTCTCTTGCGAAGGTGCATGGCGCAAAACGCGCAGTTCGACTACCGGTGAGCGGTGCATTTCACTCCCCGTTGATGGAGCCGGCGGTGGCAGGATTTGCGGAGACTGTCAACGCAACCGAGTTCGCCGAGCCGACCTTTCCGGTTTACTCCAATGTGACCGAGCAGCCGAGCTCATCGGCAGCGGATGCGCGACAGCTGCTGATCCGCCAGCTGACTTCGCCGGTGAAATGGGCAGGCGAAGTTGCGGCGATTGCAAAGGCCTTCCCGTCGGCGTTGTTCGTCGAGATAGGCCCTGGCAGCGTGCTTACCGGATTGCTTGGCCGGATCGTACCGACCGCACGGGGAATCGCCTGCGGCACGCCGGCCGATATCGACAAACTCTACACTCAGCTCGCGACATGAACATCGACCTGACGGGCAAGACAGCGATAGTCACCGGGAGCACGCGGGGTATCGGCCGGGCGACTGCACAGGCGCTCTCGGATTCCGGCGCCCGCGTTGCGATAGTCGGGCGCGAGCGTGACAGAGCCGCCGCCGTCGCGGGAGAGGTTGGCAATGGTGCAGCGGGATTTGGCTGCGACATGGCCGATACCGTTCAAGTCACTGCGCTGATCGCGGATGTAGAGAAAGAGTTCGGCGGCGTGGATGTCCTCGTCAACAACGCGGGACTTACGCGAGACAATCTCGTAATGCGGCTCAAGGATGAGGACTGGGATGCTGTCCTCAATGCGAACCTGCGTGGCGCTTTCGCGGCGATCAGGGCTGTCTCGAGGGGGATGATGAAGAAACGTTCGGGGCGGATCATCAACATGGCGAGCGTGGTAGGGATAACCGGTAACAAGGGCCAGGCCAACTATGCCGCCAGCAAGGCGGGGCTGATTGCGCTGACAAAGTCCGTGGCCAAGGAGCTGGGTTCCCGCAACATTCTGGTGAACGCAATCGCCCCCGGATTCATCGCGACGGAGATGACCGATGCGATGACCCCTGAGGCCAGGACGGCCCTCAACGGGCTCATTCCGCTGGAGCGGCTTGGGGCACCGGAGGATATCGCTGCGATGGTCGTGTTCCTTGCCTCCGACAAGGCCTCGTACATCACGGGGCAGGTTATTGTCGTAGATGGCGGGATGACCATGTGACTGCGGATGGCCGACTGAGCTGATTTCGGACTGCGGACGCATTTCGGAATGCGGCTTTCGGACTGAACCTCGGTAGTCCGCAGTCCGAAACGCCTTTTCCCTTACAGGCCGCGTAACTTTCTGCTATAACGTCAGTTAACTATATTTCACGACCACCACACAAATACCGGAGATCTGCAACATGGCCGACAACTCGGAGAAGGTTAAGGACATCATCGAGAAGGAGCTCGGAGTCGAGCGGGAGAAGCTGACCAACGAGGCAAGCTTCATCGAGGATCTCGGTGCTGACAGCCTTGACATCGTCGAGCTGGTGATGGAGTTCGAGAAAGAGTTCAACATCGACATTCCGGATGAAGATGCGGAGAAGCTTCGCACCGTTGGTGACGCGCTCGGATACCTCAACAGCAAGATTCCCGCGTAATGAAGCGAAGAGTCGTCGTCACGGGCATGGGTGCCGTGACGCCGGTTGGTAATGACGTAGCAACGATGTGGCGCTCACTGATCGAAGGCAGGTCAGGCGCTGCGCCGATAACGCACTTCGATGCCAGTGGCTTCGAGGTGAAATTCGCGTGCGAGGTAAAGGGCTTCGACGTGTCGCAGTACATGGACCGCAAGGAAGCCAAGCGCGCCGACCAGTTCACACAGTATGCTGTCGCGGCTGCAAACCAGGCCATGCATGACGCGGGCTTCGGCGACGGCACAGGCTACGATCCCGAGAACACAGGGGTG
>JBBREF010000030.1:0-31073 GCA_038203205.1 Gemmatimonadales bacterium
GGGTCAACCTCATCGAACGACTCGCACCACGGTCGCAGGGTTTCGGCGAGCCCGCCGGTCGCAATAACGAGTGGCGACTCCACTGCCCACTCGGACTTGATCCGACTCACGAGCCCGTTGATCGAGTCGGCCGCGCCGTAAAGCACGCCAGACCTGATGCACTCGTCAGTTCGCGTTCCGATTACGCGTTTCGGGGGAACGATCTCAGTTGCCGACAGCTGCGATGTCCGACGAAACAGGGTCTCGGCAGACGATATCACGCCCGGTTGAATGATTCCGCCAATGAACGCGCCGTCAGCAGTGATGCAATCGTATGTTGTCGCCGTTCCGAGATCGACGACGATCGCATCCCGCTTGTAAAGGATGCTCGTCGCAAGCGTGTTGGCGATGCGGTCGGCACCAACCGTGAGCGGTTCATCGACCTCGAGTCGTATTGGAAGATTTGCGCGGGCATCAATCAGCCTTGGCGCCGAGCCGAAGCAACTCTCACACGCGCGTGCGAGAGTCTGCGTCACTGGCGGCACTACCGAGCAGATCGCGGTGCCATTCACTGCATCGGGACCGAGCGACCGGGCCTGGAGCATCGAGTGCAGCAGCAGGACGAATTCGTCTGCCGTCCGCGGCAATCCGGTTGTGAAGCGCCAGTGCGAACCAACGTCGTCGCCATCGAAAAGTGCGGCGGTCGTTTCGGTATTTCCAACGTCGAAAGTGAGGATCATTGAATTGAGTCGAGGACGAGCGAGCCGGAGCGGAATCTGGCGATAGAGTCTGCCAGCGCAACACGCAGCTCGCCGGCCGGAGTGATTCCTTCGACAATTCCGCGGGCCGGCGCAGTGCAGTGCCTGCCCCGCGCGATGTCACGGGCGTCCCACTCGGTCATCTCAACGGCGGTGAGATATCCCGTCGCTGCAGCCGCCTGACGGATTCCCGGCACGAGTTCGGCCAGCACCTCGACGCGTGTGGTTCCGCCGTCAAGTGCTGCGGCCGCCGGCATATCGTCGGGTTGAATGACATTCACTCCCACACCGATTGCAATCCACTCAACCCTGCTCTCGCGCCACCTGGCCTCGATGAGAATTCCGCCGAGCTTGCGGCTATCGACATAGAGATCATTCGGCCACTTCAGTCGCACCGGTTCCGAGGCGAATCGGTCAAGAGCGCGGGCTGCACGCAACCCGACACGCAGCGACAACACATCGAGCCCCGACGTATCGAGCGGTCGTTCCAGAAACGTCAGCCACAAACCGGTCTTCGCGGGTGAGTTCCAGACAGAGCCACTGCGCCCGCGGCCAGCCGACTGAAAATCCGCGATGACTAGCGTGCCGGCGAGGGCTCCGTCGTTGCCGAGTGTATGTGCGATGTCAATTGTTGATGCTACTCTCTCGTGGAGCTCGACCCTCGGCAACTCGAGCAACCCGGCGATCTCATCCGCCGTCAGTCCGTCAAACCTGTATGGGTCAGCCACGCATGAACAGGAATGCCAGCACGGAGACTCCGAGCACAATGCGGTACAGGGCAAAAATACCGTAACTGCGTGTGCTTACATACCGAAGGAGCACCGCGATTGCCAGCCAGCTGCTCACCGCGGCGGAAAGGATCCCGAAGAATACCTGCAATCCAAGGTCACCCTGGGAGAGAACCTCACGCCCCTTCAACAGAATCGCCGCCACGATGACCGGCATGCTCATCAGAAAACTGAAGACCGCTGCCGACTGCCTGTCGAATCGCAGCGCTCTGGCTGCCGTTATGGTCGATCCAGACCGCGACACTCCTGGTACCAGGGCGACTACCTGAGCGATGCCGATGATCAGCGCGTGCACCCAGCGCATTTTCCCCAGCGGACGATCCTGCGGGATGAACCTGTCCGCCGCCCACAGGAGGATTCCCATCACTATCAGGGCGACCGCCGTCAGCGCCGGTGCCCGGAATACGGTCTCTGCTTTTTCCTGGAGAAGGAGTCCGCCGATTGCCGCGGGAATAGTCGCGAGTATGATGAACATCACTCGCTTCTGCTCGATGCTCTCTACCTTTCGCGTCTGAAGAATCTGCCAGGCCGCGCGCGTAAGCTCGACCCACTCCTTGCGGAAGAACCACAACACGGCAATGAGCGTTCCGGCATGCAACGCAACATCGAACGCGAGGCCGGGCGGTTCCCAGCCGAGGATGAGCGGGGTCAGTGAAAGGTGCGCGGAGCTGCTGATGGGAAGGAACTCGGTCAGGCCCTGAATGAGCCCAAGTATTATCGCCTGAAAGATCGTCACGTCAGATTGCGAGGGAGGTTGTGTAAAGCTGTTCGTACTGAGTGACGATCTGCTCAAGCGAGAACCGCGCCCGCGCATCGGTCGCGCCAAGGTCGCTCATCGCCTTCCACCTGTCGCGATCTTCGAGTATCGAGATTGCCGCATCGGCCATCGCGGCTATGTCGCCGACTTCGCACAGTATTCCTGTCTCGCCGTTTCGTACGACCTCCGGCATGCCTCCGGCGTTCGTCCCGATCACGGGAACACCTGAGGCAAGTGCCTCCAGGGCGCTCAGGCCGAACGACTCGCTCGTCGATGGAAGCAGGAACAAGTCAGCGGAGGCAAGCAATGGAGCAACGTTGTCGATTTTACCGAGGAAGTTCACTCGGTTCTCGACTCCGAGGCGCCGTGCTTCATCTTCGGCTTCAGGGCGATCAGGCCCGTCGCCGATCATCACGAGACTCGCCGGTATCTTCGCGTTGGCGGCGGCGAAAATCCCGATTACATCGCGCACCCGCTTCACGGCGCGGAAGTTGGAGATGTGCATGAAAACCGGGCCGCCACTCGCGAACTGTTCGCGGACGGCCGGATACATCTCCCTGTTGTAGACCGCAGGGTCGATGAAGTTGTGAATCACCTTGACGTCGCATGAGGTGCAGCCGAACGCGGAGTACGTCTCGCGACGCAGGTATTCTGACACCGCAGTCAGCCGATCCGATTTTTCGATTGAAAACTTGGTTATCGGATTGAACGAAGGATCCTGCCCGACGATAGTGATGTCGGTGCCGTGAAGTGTGGTTATGACCTTTACGTCCTGCTTCTGCTCGCGGAGCATTTCGCGGGCGATCCAGGCACTCGTGGCGTGTGGAATCGCGTAGTGGCAATGCAGCAGATCGAGGCCATGGGATTGCACCACCTCGTGCATTCTCACCGCCAGCGCCAGGTCATACGGCGGATACTCGAAAAGCGGATAACGCCCGACGTCGACTTCGTGGAAGAAGACGTTCGGCAGGTACGCCGGAAGCCTGAACGGCTGGCGGTAGGTGATGAAGTGGATCTCGTGTCCGCGAGCGGCCAGGGCGATGCCGAGCTCAGTGGCCACGGCGCCAGATCCACCGTAAGTCGGATAACAGGTGATGCCGATCTTCAAGAAGTCTCCTTCCACCACCGTTGGAATATCGCGTGGGAATCCGGATCATCCGGATTCACGCGTGTAACCGGTGCGTCGCCCAGCTGATGCCTGAACCACGTGCGCTGCCGCTTTGCATACTGCCGGGTTTCAATAATGATCCGCTCGCGTGCCTCTGACAAATCCAGTTCGCCGCGGGCGACGCCGCGCATGACCCGGTAGCCGCTCGATTTCCATGCAGGCGCGTCTTCCGGAATACGCGCATCGAGCGAGCGCACTTCTTCCAGCCAGCCCTCGGTGATCATCGAATCCACCCGGCGCTCGATCCGCGCCGCCAGTCCCTCTCCCGGGTCGACGAGGAGATAGGCGGGCAAAAGCGCGGATTTCCCCGACTCGCGCGCATGAAGAGCGCTGATTCGGTGACCTGACAGGAGACCGATCTCTATAGCACGAATGAGTTGATACCGGCCAAGGTGGGCGCGATCAGGGTCGAGCGCGATGCACCACCGTCGCAACTCCGTCAGGGGAAGTGGATTGAGGAAATGTTCGAGCGCCCTTCGACGTCTCTCGTCCAGATCAGGCGCAACGAACAGCGGGTCGAAGAGCGAGCGGATATAGAAGCCGGTTCCACCGGCAACAATCGGAGTCACACCTCGCTCTCGAAGCGCGATCACAGCATCTAAAGCCATGGTTGCCCATCGCGATGCGGAAAAACGCTCCGGTGGGTTGGCGACGTCGATGCCGATATGTTCGATTGCCTTGCGCTCGCTCCAATCGGGTTTCGCCGTTCCGATGTCGAACTGGCGATAAATCTGGCGGGAGTCGGCGCTGATGATTGCCGCGCCGTATTCAATTGCGAGACTCGCGGCGATCGCGGATTTTCCAGCGGCCGTGGGACCGCAGATTACGCGTGTTCTACTTTCTGCCAAACCGTCGATCCAGCTCGTCCCACGTCAGCTGAACGATCGTCGAGCGGCCATGGACATCGTGTGCGGGAAGCTTCGTATCGCGCAGCGACGCGAACAAGGATCGCATTTCCGCGGTCGTGAGTGATTCACCCGCCTTGATGGCGCCCTTGCACGCGACCGTCGCGGCGAGATGTTCGTGCCGGGTAGCGGTGCCCGCGATTCGGTCGCCAGTCAGCGCGTCAAGGGTATCCCTGAGGCATTGTTCAGCATCGAATCGGCGATGTGGCATTGGTACTGTATTGACTATAAGCGTGCTGCCGCCAAATCCTTCGACCTCGAAACCAATTTTTTCGAGGTACTCGCGATTCGCCTCGAAAGCATCCCCTTCTGCGGGCCCGAGATGGAGAGTGAGCGGGAGCAGCAGCCGCTGTGCGGGCGCGGCACCCGTTTCAAGCGAGTGCATGAACTCCTCGTACAGCACACGCTCGTGTGCCGAATGCTGATCGATCAGAACGAGTCCGTCTGAATGCTCGAACGCTATGTAGGTCCGCCTGAACTGGAACAGCTCGGGAATTTCAGCTGGTTCAGGAGCCTCGGTCGCCGGTTGGCCGGCACCGGTCGCTGGCTGGGCGCTGCCATTATCGAAAAGACCGCCAGCTGGCATTGGCTGTGGCGACAGCACTGCAGCCTGATCGACTTCGACACCACCGAATACAGCTGCCTCCGTCCGGGCATGGAAGAAATACCTTCCACCCACTGCCACCGATGCGTCGAAGGTTCCGAGGGCGCGTCGAACCGCGTTTTCTATCGCGCGCTCTACAGGCCACTTCTCGAGAAACCTGATCTCAGCCTTTGCCGGGTGCACGTTTACGTCGACCGCGTTCGCGGGGAGCGAAACTGAAAGAAAGATCGATGGTCTCAGGCCAGCGGCAATCGTCGATCTGTATGCCGCCTCTGCCGCTCGCACGATGCCCATATCGCGGACAGCCCGACCGTTCACCGAGATGAATACACGGCGCGTGGCAGTACCGACGTCGGCCGGGCGTTCGACCAGGCCGCTGGTGTGCACCGTGCCGCTCACATCGTCGACGTCGAGGAGCGCACCGGCGTATTTTCCGCCCCAGATTCCGCCGACGCGCGCGCGAAGCGACGAAACCGGGGGGAGCATGAGCACGTTCTTGCCGTCGTGCGTGAGCGTGAACCTGATGTCGGGGCGTGTCAACGCGATACTGCCAAGCGTCTCGACGATTGCACGCCACTCCGAACGTGCGCTTCTCAGGAATTTCTTGCGTGCGGGAGTGTTGAAGAAAATCTGCGAGACGCTGACCGTCGTCCCGCGTCGCCGGGCAGATTGAGAAACTGAGAGAACACTGCCTCCGGCCGCACTCACGAGCGTCCCCTCACCATCATCCGGGCTCGTATCGAGCTCGAATCTCGATATGGAGGCAATCGCTGGAAGTGCTTCACCCCGAAACCCAAAACTCTCGACGCCGACGAGGTCAGCCGCTGTCCGGATCTTTGACGTTCCGTGCCTGAGCATCGCGAGCTCTGCATCGGCGCGATCCATCCCGTGACCGTCATCGCTCACGCGTATGAGCTTGTGACCACCCTCTTCGATCGTTACGTCGACGGCCGTCGCGCCTGCGTCCAGCGCATTCTCCACGAGCTCCTTGACGACTGACGCCGGGCGTTCGACGACCTCGCCGGCAGCGATCTGGTCAGCGACTGCGCTCGACAGTACCTCGATGCGCGGCAACGCTACCAGTCCCGTCCGTTCGGCGGTGGCTGCGGCACGCTCCGGCGCTGCTTTCGCCCCTGAACATCCTGCTCCTGTTGCTCGACAGCATTGAGCAGTTGTTCGGCCCGTGATTCGTTCATGCCGGGAATCGGCCGCGGCGTCGGGGCCTGATCCGGCGATGGCTGAGGCTCAGGCTGCGGCTCGGGGTTGTCCTCGCCACCGCCGCCTCCGCCGCCTCCCGCCTCCTTCTTCCGAAGCGCGAGCTCGTAGTTCCACTTCGCGTCAACGTCATCGGGCCGGAGTGTGAGCACGCGCTTGTAAACCGCAAGCGCGCTGTCGAGCGGTTGGGTTGCCGAGTCACCTCCTGCCGAGAGGCCCTCGCGAAGGTGGACAAAGCCACCGTTGAATCCCGCGCGATACCTGACCTCAGTGTCACGCGTATTCCCGGCACGACGGAGAATCGTAAGGGCCGCACCCGCGGAATCCGGCTTCGGAATCATCGCCGTTCCGCGATTGTAGAGTTGTGTCGCTGCCTTGTCGCGCACGCTAGCGGTCGAACAGCCGCCGATCAGAAGGACTGCAATCGACGACACTGTATTCGCGACCGCAGACCACTCGCGTCGCCTTCCCTTGCGGGTCGCAAGAAACGCATCGAGCAGTATCAGCAACAGTGCCGGCACGAGGAACCACTGAAAGCGGTGAGCGAGGTTCGTCCCGCGAGTCAGCGATCGCTGCTCCGTCCGAAGCGTCGCGAGAGTGCCGCGCACAGCTGCGGCGCGGTCAGTGTTTGTCGGGGGCACGAACGTTCCTCTGCCCTCCTGGGCGGCAACCATGAGAAGGTCCGGCGAGAACCGCGTAACCACGGTCGCGCCGGACTGATCCTTCTTCTCAGTCATGACGCCATTCTGCCTAACCGGAATTGTCGCCCCGCTCGGCGTGCCGAAACCAACTGAGATGATCGTCGTCCCGGCTGCTGAGGCACGCCGCGCTTCTGTTATCACCTCCTCAGCATCCTCGAATCCCTCACCGTCACTCATGACGATGATCGCTCTCTCGGCTTCAGATTTCGAAAGCGCGAGGAGATTGTTCGCTTGCCTGAGGGCGCTGGCAATTGAGCTGCCCGACTGACCTACGACGGTTGGATCGAGATTCGCGAGGAACAGATCCAGCGCGCCGTCGTCGATAGTGATCGGGCTGAGCACGTAACTCCGGCCAGCAAAAGCAATGAGCGCAAAGCGATCGTTCGGCGACAGCTCGCGAATGCGACGTACCACGGCTTTCATGCTCCGCAGTCGATCCGGACTTTCGTCCTGCGCGAGCATCGACGAAGAGGCATCCAGGGCGAGCACCACATCTATACCGTCCTGCTTTACGACCGTGCGCTCGATTCCCCAGCGGGGCCCGACGAACGCAATGGCCAGAAGAAGCGCAGCAAGTGTGAGTCGTATAGCATGCCACCTCGACGTGACGCGTGCTGTTGGTGCCAGCCGCGCGATCATCAACGGGGTTCCCAGCTGAGACAGGCGGCGCGCTCGCATTCTCCTCGCGCGCGAGATCATCCAGGCCGTCAACAGTGGAATGACCACGATCAGCGGCAACGCAAACGGCCACCCAAAGAACCTGATGAAGTTCACGGTAGCGGTGCCCTCCATGCGACCAGGGCGAGCTCGAGCATGAGCGATGCGAGCGCAAGGCCCAGCATCCACCTGAAGAGCTCTGTATAGCTGACGTAGTTACTCGTCTGCACGGGCGCGCGCTCGAGCTGGTCGATCTGCGAGTAGATCTGACCGAGTGCCGCGCCATCCCGCGCGCGGAAATACCTGCCACCGGTGAGCGCGGCAATCTGGCGAAGCAATGCTTCGTCGATCTTCACCGGCTGATTCTCGAAGCGAAGCCCGAAGACGTCGCGCCCAACCGGTACCGGGGCGACACCTTCAGTGCCAACGCCGATTCCATAGATGCGGATACCGTAGACCGCCGCTGCCTTCGCCGCTGACAGAGGATCAATCTCGCCGCGATTGTTTACCCCGTCGGTGACTACGATCATTACGCGAGAGCGACCCGGCGCATCGCGCAGCCGATTCGCCGCTGTTGCAATCCCAAGCCCAAGCGCCGTGCCGTCTTCAAGTTGCCCCGCCTGAAGATTGTCGATCGCCTGGAGGATCACCGCCTGCTCCGTAGTGAGCGGTACCTGCGTCAGCGCTTCACCCGCAAACGCGACAACGCCAATGCGATCAGATTCGCGCGCCCGCACGAACTGCTTCGCTCGCGCCTTGGCGACCTCGAGCCTGTTATTCGGCTGAAAATCCTGCGCGAGCATCGAACTCGAGAGATCCATCGACAACACGATGTTGATGCCGGAGCTCGTCCGATTCTCCATGTGCGCGCCGCTCCGTGGGCGCGCTATCGCAACGATGATCGCGGCAATCGCAATGTTGCGCAGAATGAAGATCGCGCGTGCGATGCCCTTCCCGGCTCGCGGGCCGCGCGCCAGAACACCGGCACGCGAGAACACGATTGCATCCTCCGCACGACGCCTCCGCCAGAGCCACCACAGCGGCAGGACGAACAGCAGCAGGAGTGCCTGTGGCAACTGGAACTCGGCGAAGTCAGGCATGATCACGCCGCTTTCTCCGTCGCCTTTTCTTGCTCGATCATCGCGCTTTCGACCGCGCGGACGATTCCCCGTGCCGACTCGCCAAGCCGATGAGCTTCATCCCCTTCAACCGGCATGTTCGCAAACTTTATAAGGTCGGTTCGCCAGAGGAGTTCGCCAAGCCCCTGGCTCGACGCGCGAAGATCGGGCGAAACAGCAAGCAGTTCCGATGAAGTGTGCGATCTTTCTATCGAGTCGATTCTTGCCGCGAGATATTCACGCATGATGTCTGTCATCATCGCAGCATGCGACCCTGGCCGGCCGCCTTCAACCAGTCGCAGAGCCTCTACTCTCGCGAATTCTGCTTCGGCAATTGCAAACGGATCCGCAAGTCGATCCCGACGGTTCCTGTACCATATCCACGCGCGCCATATCAGCATCGCGATGGCGAGCGCCAGCGCTGCGAGCAACAGCGGTTTCCAGTCGAATGTGGCGATGCCGATCGGCGCTCGCGCAGGCTTCGGATCGTGCAGCGTCGAGTCGGCGGGCAGCACAGACCTCACGAACACGCTTCGATCCCCGAGCGAGACGTAACCAGTGTCGGAACCGGAAACGATCATGGCATCACCCAGCCCGAGGGGCTGCGGACCTGTGTCCCACGCAGTGAGACGGTACGCAGTACTGACAGTCGTCCCGGTGGAGTCTGGAATCTGCTGGGTTACGGGTTTGCCTACGAGTTGCATGCCCGTCGGCAGGACCGTTACCGAAGAGTCGATCGCCTGCGGAAATTCAATCGTAGATCCCCGCGGTCCGCGGACGCGTACGACCGCGACGAACTGATCTCCGACGGTGACCGTGTCTGACGACAAGCTGACGCCGAGCTGCGCGGGGATCGACGTTCGCTGAACTCCGGGGTCCTGAAAGAGCACGGCAAGAAAAACCGCGAAAGCAAAGCTCGAGGTCATCGACGGCCGGCTTGCGTCTCGCGCGACCGGAAGAATCGCAGTAGCGGCTCGATGTAATTGCCATCGGTTCTGACGGGCACTTCGTCGATCGCGAGCCTGCGCAGGAGCTTGCGTCGCGCGTCGCGCTGTGCGCCTACCTGTTGCGCGTAGTCGGCGCGCACACGCGATGAGCTCGTGTCTACCTCTACTGTTTCGCCCGTTTCCGGATCGACGAACCGTGCGAGTCCGATGTCGGGGAGCTCCTGCTCGCTTGGATCCTCTACGGTCACGGCGACTACATCGTGGCGCTGCGCGAGAATCTTGAGCGGCTTCTCTATGTCTGGCGCATCGAAATCGGAGATCAGAAAGATGATCGTCTTCTGCGCCAGCGTTCTCGCAAGATGATTCGTGAGCCCGGCGATGTCGGTGCCGCGACCGGCCGGCTCGAACGTGAGTATATCACGCAGCATCCTGAGCACGTGCTTGCGCCCCTTTCGCGGGGGAAGGATGTACTCGATACGGTCGGTGAACAGCACGATTCCCACTCGGTCGTTGTTGCGGACCGCCGACATCGCGAGAACCGCAGCCAACTCGCTCGCCAGCTCGCTCTTGAATCTCCTCACGGTTCCGAAGCGCTCGGAGCCGGACAAGTCGACCGCAAGCATTACGGTCAGCTCTCGTTCCTCGATGTAGCGCTTCACAAACGGCCGGCGCATTCGCGCTGTCACGTTCCAGTCGATCGTTCTCACTTCGTCGCCTGGCTGGTACTCGCGAACCTCCGAGAACTCCATCCCCTGGCCCTTGAATACGCTGCGGTATTCGCCGGTAAAGAGTGAGTTGACGAGGCCGCGCGTTCGAAGCTCGATCAGCTTCACCTGGCGCAGGATTTCCGGCGGTACTCCCTTTCGCACAGCCTCGCCCGGCACGGCTCGAACCTGACCCGGAGGCGCAGGCCTCTCGCGTTTTGACCCGCGAAAAAGCGACCAGCGGCTTTCCGTCACCGCTTCGTCGCGTCGCGCGATTGGATCGACTCCGCCGCGCCGCCGCCCGATAGGGGTGCGGCGTCCGATCACGGCGCCGGGACTGCGGCCAGGATGCGCGTCACGATCGCATCGCTCGTCACTTCTTCTGCCTCTGCCTCATACGTCGTGAGGACACGGTGACGCAGCACATCGGGCGCTATAGCCTTCACGTCATCAGGAGTGACGAACGCACGCTCGCGCAGGAATGCGTGCGCGCGCGAAGCTTGCGCCAGGGACAGTGTTGCGCGCGGGCTTGCACCGAACTCGATGAGCGGCGCGAGGTCGGGCAGTCCCGCCTCTGCCGGAGAGCGCGTCGCGTGCACGATCGAAACGATGTAGTCGATGATGCGCTCATCCATGTACAGGTCTGCAATGCGTGCCCGGGCAGCCATGATCGTTGCAGGGGTTGCAACGTGGCGCACTGCTATTGCATGGCCGCCGGCCATGCGCCGCAGGATTTCCTTTTCCTCTTCACGCGAGGGATAACCAACGTGAAGCTTGAGCATGAAGCGATCGACCTGTGCTTCGGGAAGCGGATACGTTCCCTCCTGCTCGATCGGATTCTGCGTTGCAAGGACGAGAAAAGGTTCATCGAGCGGAAACGTCGTACCGCCGATCGTCACCTGCTTTTCCTGCATCGCCTCGAGCAATGCCGCCTGAACCTTCGCTGGCGCCCGATTGATCTCGTCGGCGAGGATGATGTTCGCGAAGATCGGCCCCTTCTTGACGCTGAACTGACCGTTTGACTGATCGTAAATCTGGGTGCCGAGGATGTCCGCGGGCAGCAGGTCGGGGGTAAACTGAATTCGCTGGAACGTGGTGTTGATGGTTTCAGCCAGCGTGCGCACGGCGAGAGTTTTCGCGAGTCCAGGCACACCTTCAAGGAGGACGTGCCCGCCGGTGAGAATGCTTATCACGAGCCGCTCGATCATGTAGTTCTGCCCGACGATGCGCCGGCCTACCTGATCGACGACATCGTGAATCATTCCGGTGTCGGCCGAAGGGGGAGTTTGTGTCGCCAATTGCGGGTCCTCGGGGTTGATCATCTGTTGCCTGATTCGTTGAGAACCTGGCACGACGCGGAGGTCAGCGCGTGATCGCCAGAATCATGTCTCTCTCTTTCCCACTGAGCGGTCTCGAGGCGCCCGAACCAAGGCCACCAAGCGAGACCGGACCGAACTTCGTACGCACGAGTCGCTCCACTACCAGATCGAGCGCAGCACAGAATCGCCTGATCTCGCGAGTGCGACCCTCGGCGATCGTCAGCTCCAGGTCCCAAACGCCGCGGCTGATGTTTGTCGCGGCGATATCGAGCGGCTGCATCCATCCGTCCTCCAACTCTACGCCTGTCCGGCCAGATCTGACTGCCGCAGGCCCATCTCCACGAACCGTCGCTACATAAGTCCGCTCGACCTCGCTGCTCGGGTGAGTCAGCTTGTGTGCAGCGTCCCCATCGGTAGTCATGATGAGAACACCTTCGGTCAGGTAATCGAGTCGCCCCACATACGTCAGCCCCGGGCGCGGCGGCACGAGATCGAAAACGGTTCTCCGCCCTCCCGGATCTGACTTTGTCGTGAGAACGCCCGGTGGTTTGTTGAGCACAAGCCAGTGAAATCCGATCGGCTGGGATACGGGATTGCCGTCAACTGTAATTGTGTCCGAGTCGAGATCGACGCTTTGACCGGTTACGGCGACGATCCCGTTTATCAGCACCCGGCCGGACGCAACGAGTTCCTCGGCGCGGCGCCGCGAAGCGACACCCGCGCGAGCGAGCGCCCGCTGAATCCGCATAGTCTCCGCCATCAGCCTGGCGCACCAGCGTAGGGCGAGTCAGTAACGGGCTCGGGCTCTGGCTCTGGCGCTGGCTCGGGCTCTGGAGGTAGCGCATTCGGGTCGCGCAGTGCGATCGCAAGCTCATCGGCTCGCGGAAGTTCTCCCAGATGCCTGAGAGCAAACTGCTCGAGGAATCCGGGCGTCGTTCCATATAGAAGCGGGCGCCCCATGCCCTCTCCTCGCCCGACCACCTCTATCAGCTCGCGCTCATGAAGCGACTTGAGCATCTGGCCGCATCCCACTCCGCGAATCTCCTCGATTTCCGCGCGACCGATTGGCTGCCTGTAGGCAACTATGGCCAGCGTCTCGAGCGCCGGCGCCGACAACCGCTGTGGCCTCGCAGCAAGTTGCGCACGCTCGATCGTTTCGGTGAACTCGGGCCGGGTCAGTATCTGCCAACCACCAGCAACCTCGATCAGCTCGACGCCGTGGCCGTCGTCATCGTAGTGGTGGCGGAGGTCGGCGAGCGCCGATACGACATCCTCTTCTGTCGTTTCGCCATCGGAGGCCATTGCCTTGAGGTCGGTCAGCATCACAGGGTGCGCGCTCGAAAAGAGCGCGGCTTCAAGCAGCTTCGCTAGCGCTATCACTGGTTATCTCGACTGATGCGAATGGTCGTGCCTGGACGACCTTGAGTTCGCCACTCTTGGCCATCTCGAGCAGCGCGAGGAGTACAGAAAGAACCTGCCACGGCTCGGCGTCCTGCTTGATCACGTCTCCCCACTTTGCCCTGACGCGAAGCGCCAGCACTGCTCTGACTGTCGCCATTGCTCCGTCGATGTCGAGAGCGCGTGGAACCACGTCGTGAACTGTTGGCTTCTTCGCAACCCTCAGAACGCGATCGACCGCGGCAAACAATTCGGGAAGCGACAGTGAAAGCGCCGCGGCAGCGGGTGCCGGCGAGGAGAAATTCTGCGGCAGGTACGCGCGTGCAAAACGATTCCGCCTGTCGTCGCTTCTCTTCTCGAGAATGTCGACGACCTCGCGTACCTGCTGATACTCCAGCAGCCTTCTTACGAGCTCAGCGCGGGGGTCTTCCCAGGCTTCATCCCCATCGCGCCTGGGCAGCAGCATTTGCGCCTTGATCCGGACGAGGCGCGCCGCCATCTCGAGATAGTCAGCCGCTTCATCGAGCTGCAGTGTCTTGATGCGTTCGAGAAACTGTTCGGCAATGCGCGCTACCGGGATGTCCTGAATGTCGATCTGCTCATCGCGAATCAGCGACAGCAGCAAGTCGAGCGGCCCGGAGAACTGGGTCAGCTCGACAACAAAAACCTCACCCTCGCGCAATGGTACGGAGTTCACATCGTCCACTGGTTAGGGAGCAGAAACGGGGCAACGGTACCCTGAAGTGCCCGGATCAGCGCGAACGCCGGCGTGAACCAGAGCATGAGCAGCGGACGGCCGAACGAAATGAGCAGGAACAACAGGATCAACCCGTACCTGCCGAGTGCCTGGTACTGGAGGCTCCACGCGGGCGGCAGGAGGTATTTCATCACGTGCGAGCCGTCGAGCGGCGGCAACGGAATCAGGTTGAACGAGGCGAGAATCACGTTCAGCTGAATGCCGAACACTAGCATCAACTGAAATATCGACGCGGGAACCGCCAGCGCCTGAGAGAGCGAGCCGATCATGTAAACCAGCATTATGGCCGGCACACACAGTACGGCAATGACGAGATTGGTCGTAACGCCGGCGAGGGAGACGATGATGTCTCCCTTCTTGAAGTTCCTGTAGTTTCGCGGATTGACGGGGATCGGCTTTGCGCCTCCGAAAATTGGCGCGTTCGCCAGAAAGAGCAGAAGCGGCAGGATGATCGTCATGAACGGATCGATGTGCTTTGCCGGGTTCCACGTCAGCCTGCCGAGCTGGTATGCGGTTGCGTCACCGTTTCTCAGCGCGGCATAGCCGTGCGCGTACTCATGGGCGACCATGGAGAACAGCAACACGGGCGCGATGAGGATGAAGCTCTGAACGTTGCTCAAATTTCGGGGTGTGAGTTGGCGAGTGTGTAACTTACCGGAGCGGGTCGTTCACGGGGAGGCGCACGGGAACTACGGGAACTACGGAAACTGCGGAAACTGCGGGAACAAAAAGGGAGAGTGGGGTGAGAACTGCTGAGTGGCGTGAGTTTTTCTCCGTCATAAGGCTTTGACCTGCGAACCAGGCTAATTGATTTGGGGGAACTGCGGAAACGGGACGACGTTGCGTCGTTGCAAAAAAACAGGTGATGATGCCCGGCGGCCGGGACCTTCGCTTTAAACCACGAGATCACTCAGGTAACTCGCAGCCACTCTCCCCACTCCCCCTTTTTGGTTGCGGTTACGAAGTTCAGTGCCGCATCATCAGAACCGGCAACTGGAGTTGACGGTGAGGCTCCGTTTCGGTAATATTAAAGGCTGTATCCGTGCGGCGTATCATGCGCCAGCACCCAATTTTCAGGGAGATAGAGTCAGTGCCGAATATCGCGTCAGCCAAGAAAAATATGCGCAAGTCGAGAGCCGCAATGGCGCGCAACCGCGCACAGCGCTCGGCCCTCCGCACAGCGCTCAAGAAGGGTCACGGCGCGACTGAAGCGGGCGACGACACGCTGGTTGCCGTCAAGCTGCTCGACAGAGCCGCCCGCAAGGGACTGATCCACAAGAACACCGCCGCTCGCCACAAGAGCCGCATGGCGAAGAAGACGGCAGCGGCCGCTAAGTAGTCCGTCGGTAGCCGGAAATCAAAACGGGCGCAACAGCGCCCGTTTTTTTGTGCCCTTGTATCAGGCGATATCACATCGTCGCAAGCTCTCCACCGCACCGTTCGCAATACCACTCAGTCGCGTGGTTGGGAGTCCCACATTCGGGGCATTTGAGTGTCTTCGTGCTGTCAGGTCGCGTCGGTTCGGGCTTTGGCCGCGTCGACATGCCCCCTGGCGGAGTACGAGGCGGACGCGGGCGCGATGCCGAGGCAGCAGCATCGCTCGCTGCTGCCGCAATTGGATCCAGGGAAAACCTTCCCTGGTCGACTTGACGACGAGACTCCTCGGAGCTGGTGCTCGACGGCTCCGGTCGCGCGAACTGCTGGCTTCGGTCATCGGTTTCGGGCGCAGGGGCCACGGGTTCCCGCGCGACTGCAATCTCAGCGACCGGCGCCTCAGCGACCGGTTGCGCAACTACGTCCGGCTCACTGGACGGCGAATCCAGATTCGACGCTGTCGTGGGTACATCCGCAACTGGAGCCGGTAACTCGACGGGAAACGATTCCTCAACAGGAACGCCTGACACGACGGTCTCCGCCGCAGCAGGCGATCCGGTGCTCCCCGCCTCGCTCAGTTTCTGAATCGCTCTCAGCTCACTCAGTTGATTGTCGAGTGATGCCCGGTCGACCGCGATCTTCTCGAGATCGCGCTCGGAGTCTCCTTTCAGCTGCTCCCACTGATCTGGCTCGTACTCGCCGACCGCTGCGCGAAGCTCGGCCTCCTGCAGCCCCTCGCGCCGTGTGTCCTCTTCACGGGCGACCTCGACGAGCCTTGACGACAGCGTGGAGATACTCAGCTGGAGTTCCTCGGCGTGACCACCGATGTCCTTTACAACACGATCGAGACGCGTCTGATAGTCCGCTTTGACACGCTCGAAAACGTGCTCGGGCGTGCCTTCGCGGCGTGATTCGAGCGATGAAATCCATTGCTCGTATTGCTGCCGCTCTGCAATGAGGCTTCGGAGCGCATCGAGCGCATTAGTCTTTGCTTTCGTCATTACTGATTCCCCGATGAAGCGCGGGCAGCCCGCGAGTTCGATGTCGTTCCGTTCGATCTGTACACCAGCCTGCCACCGACGATCGTGCCCACGGCACGTCCGGTCAGAGTCATCCCCGCATATGGCGTGTTACGCCCCTTGCTGTGAAAGTCCGCCGGCTCGACCTGCCACGTGGCTGCGGGATCAAAGACGGTGACGTCAGCGACTGCACCTTTCGCAAGAGTCCCTCCGGGAAGCCCGAACAGCCTCGCCGGTGCGCACGACATTTTGTCGACGAGCGTCCTGAAATCAATATGCCCGGTCACCACGAGGTTCGTCACCGAGACGGCGAGCGCGGTCTCCAGTCCAATGATACCGTTTGGCGCATCGGCGAATTCCCGCTCCTTTTCATCATAATGATGGGGAGCGTGATCGGTCGCTATCATGTCGATGGTTCCGTCGCGAACGGCATCGCGAAGCGCTTCCACATCCCTGATAGTTCGGAGAGGCGGATTCATCTTTGCGTTCGTGTCGTACGACCGGATTCGATCTTCGGTGAGCGATATGTGGTGCGGGCAAACCTCTGCAGTGACGTTGATGCCACGCTCCTTGCCCCAGCGAATGAGCTCGACTGAGCCGTAAGTACTCATGTGAGCAAGATGTACATGGCCGCCCGTGCGCCGAGCGAGCAGGATGTCCCGAATGACCATGATCTCTTCGGCCTCGGACGGAATCCCCTTGAGCCCAAGGCGCGCGCTGACGATTCCCTCGTTCATCGATCCACCCTCTGCGAGCGTTGGCTCCTCGCAGTGGTCGATGACAGGAATGCCGAAACTTCTCGCGTACTCGAGCGCAGTGCGCATCAGCTGCGCGCTCACGACGGGCTTTCCGTCGTCGCTCATTGCCACAGCGCCTGCCGCCACCATTTCGCCGAACTCCGCCAGCGTCTCACCGCGTTGCCCGACAGATATCGCGCCAATCACGTGAACCCGCGCAGCGTCAGCGCGCTGGGCCTGGCGCATGATGAATCCAACTGCCGCCTGATTGTCGGTCACGGGGTCGGTGTTGGGCATTGCGCATACCGCCGTGAATCCACCAGCCGCGGCAGCGCGCGCCCCGGTCGCGATCGTCTCGACATCCTCTCTGCCCGGCTCGCGCAAATGGCAATGAACATCGATGAATCCGGGCGACACGATATGCCCCTCACAGTCGACTATTTCGGCATCGTTGACCGCGCCGGCCCGCCCGGTGGACGACTCGATGCGACCGTCGACGATGAGTACGTCGCAGATTTCATCAGTATTCCGGGAAGGGTCGACGACCCGCCCGCCCTTCAGTAAAATCGGCCGTACCGACATCAGCGCGCACCGCCTTTTGCAGCTTCCGCCAGCTCTGGCTTCCCGCCAGCAAGCAAGTACAACACGGCCATTCTGATTGCCACTCCGTTGGTTACCTGGTGGAGGATCACGCTGTGTGGACCATCTGCGACGTCCGAGTCGATCTCGACGCCACGGTTCATGGGACCCGGATGGAGTATCAGAATGTCGCGCGGCGCGCGCTCGAGCCGCTCACGCGTGACCCCGAAAACACGATTGTACTCGCGGCTCGACGGTATGTATCCGCCGGTCATTCGCTCGAATTGCAGCCGCAGAACGTTCAGCGCGTCCGCCCACTCGATCGCCTCCTCGATGCGCTCGAACACCGTCACGCCGAACTGCTCGATCGCATTGGGCATCAGCGAGCGTGGCCCGCACACTGCGACCTCCGCACCGACGTGCTTCAGGCCCCAGATGTTCGACCGGGCAACCCGTGAATGAAGCACGTCGCCGCATATACACACGCGCTTTCCTTTCAGGTCGCCAAGGCGATCGCGGAGCGTGAGTATGTCGAGCAGCCCCTGAGTCGGATGCTCGTGCGTTCCATCACCAGCATTAATGACGTTCGACTCGATTCGCTCGGCGAGAAAATTCGCCGCACCCGACGCGCCATGCCTTATTACGACCATGTCGATGCGCATCGCCTCGAGATTGCGCGCGGTGTCGACGAGTGTTTCGCCCTTCGAGACACTCGACCCCGACGCCGACACGTTCACTGTATCCGCTGACAGTCGCTTCTCGGCAAATTCGAATGAGACACGCGTGCGGGTAGAATTCTCAAAGAACAGATTCACGATCGTCGATCCGCGGAGAGCGGGTACTTTCTTGATCGCTCTTTCGCTGATTTCCTTGAACGGCTCAGCGGTATCGAGGATCAGCCTGATCTGATCGCTCGTCAATGACTCAAGGTCCAGCAGGTCCTTGCCGAGCGCGCTCGTCATTCCGCTTGGTGGCGCGGGGCGGGCACGACGACGACTTCCGTTCGCCCGTCGAGATCTTCTACCAGGACGTCGACCCTGTCGCCTTTTTCGACACTGACCTTCTTACCCACGATATCCGGCTGGATTGGCAGCTCCCTGCCGCCCCGATCGATCAGGACTGCCAGCGCGATGTGCGCGGGCCGCCCGAAATCAGCGAGCTCGTCGAGCGCAGCCCGGACAGTCCGACCCGTATAGAGAACGTCGTCGATGATGACGATGTTTTTTCCATCGATGTCCCATGGGATGTCAGTCGGCCCAACTACGGGCCGCGGGCCGATCGTCTGGAGGTCGTCGCGATAAAGCGTGATGTCCAGTGATCCCTGAAGAACACTGGTTTTTTCCCGGTCTTCGATCAATCCGGAGATCCGCGTCGCAAGCTGGACCCCGCGGCGTTGGATTCCCACGACGATGAGATTGGACGTTCCTTCGTTGAGCTCGATGATCTCATCGGCCATTCGCCTCAACGTGCGCTCAACTGCGCTTGCGGTCAGGACTGTTTTCTGTTCGGTGGTCCGGGAAGGCATCGAAGGACAAATATGACGCCGCTCAAGTAGTAATTGAAGCGTATGCGCAGCAGGTCAGGAAATTCTTACGCCGGCCCTTCCCTCGATCACCTTCACTGCCTCGACGTGGTCGGCCTCGTCACCAAGCTCTGAATGAGCCTCAGAAAACAGGCGGGAGGCGAGGTTCGTGAATGGCGCTTCGATACCCTGATCGCGGGCAATGTCGGCGGCTATCGCGACGTCCTTGTCGAGAAGTGCAAGCTTGAAGGTTCGAGGAAACGCGCGACCGATGACACGCTCCGGAAAAAGATTCTCTGAGCTGTTCGACCGGCCGCTGGACCCATTGATCACGTCGAGCGCTGTCGCCGCATCGACTCCAAGTTTGGCGAGCACCGACAGCGCCTCACCGGCCGACCAGATGTGAACGGCAAGCAGCGCCTGGTTCATCGCCTTTACTGCGTGCCCGGCGCCGGTTGGTCCGCAGTGGACGATCCGCTGACCGAATGCCTCGAGCACCGGTCGAGCGCGCTCTACGAGCGACGCGTCGCCGCCGCACATTATCGTCAGAGTTCCTGCCTCTGCTCCCTTCACGCCACCGCTGACCGGGGCGTCGATGAAGTCGATCCCCATCTGCAACAAACGGGCAGCGATCGCGCGGGACGTCGCAGGATCACCTGACGTGCAGTCGATAAACAGCGATCCCGGCCGCATCCGGGCCAGCAGGCCCGTTTCGCCTTCGATCAAGTCAGCAACCTCACGCGACGAAGGCAGGCACGTCACGACAACGTCCGCGCCTTGCGCCGCTTCGGCTGGCGACGACGCCGCCGTGACGCGATGAGCCGCAGCAAATTCGTCGGCTTTCGTTGTCGTTCGGTTCCAGACCGTGAGGGCGAAAGGCTCGCGCGCGAGGTGCTTCGCCATCGGCGCCCCGATGGCACCAAGGCCGAGGAATGCAACGCGCATCACCGACGCGTCATCGCGTGAGCGTAGACCAGGCGCGAGATGTCAGCGATTAATGCGCTCGACGCCCCGCTTTCGCGCAGTCCCTTCGTTAGCACTACTATCACGTATGGCTTTCTGCCTTCCGGATAGACAACTCCTGCATCGTGCGACACGGCTGTGATTTCGCCCGTCTTGTGCGCAACGCGTGTGCCGGGGGGCAGACCCGCCGGAATTTTCCCGTTGAATTCCTGGGCAAGCAGGATCTCCCGCATCTCCGCGGAGCTGGCCGGAGAAAGCACCTGTCCGCGTTCGATCGCGAGGAGAAGTACGGCGAGGTCGCCTGAGGTCGTAGTGTTGTTCATGCCGCGATCGAATGCCTTCTGGTCTTCGACTCCGCGAAGAACCTGGATCCGAGCGGCACCCAGCGAACGCGCCATCGCATTTACCTTCGCTGCGCCAGTCAACGCGATCAGCTGATTTGTCGCCAGGTTGCTGGAGCGCGTGATCATTCTCTGCATCAGGTCCCTGACCGTCACTCGCTCACCGACACGCGAGTAGAGCGCGGTGTCGCTGTCCGACCCTCTATCGAGCGCGTAAGAGGACCCATCTGCGATCGACGAGAACTGATTCACCAGGAGAATGCCCTGGTCAAGCGAGAAAGCACCGGTTTGCGCCTGCCGCAGGACCTCGATCATGACAGGCACTTTCATTGTGCTCGCGGCGTGAAAGACGCTGTCGTCGTTGATCCCCAGCGACTCACCGGTCTCGAGATCGCGATATGACACCGCGACTGTCGCACCGGGCGATGCCATGATCCGCGCGTTTATTGAATCGCGCAGTGCAGTGATGTCGGCGGTCATCATGGCGCCCGCAAGAACAATTATGCCTGGCAGCATATCAGTTGTCGCCCCCGACTTCGTCCCATATTCGAAGCTTGTGCGTTTCCTTGAGATACAGGGTCCCGACGATGAAAGTCAGGATCGCTACCGATACCGGGTATATGAGGCCGGCGTAGATATTTCCCGTTCGGGCGACAAGAGCGGTTGCGATGAGAGGAAGGAATCCACCGAACCACCCGTTGCCGAAATGATATGGAAGGGACATCGACGTGTAACGTATCTTCGCCGGGAACGCTTCGACGAGAAACGCCGCGATCGGGCCGTATACCATCGTGACGAAGATCACCTGAATGAACACAAGGAGCGTGAGCATGACGGGGTTGAGCGGATCTGAATATGCTTTCATCGCTACGTAGATGGGGTAGTACGACACTGCGGCGATGAGATTGCCAGCCATCATGATTTTTTTGCGGCCAATTCGGTCCGACAGTGCTCCGAAAACGATGAACAATGGGGCGCCTGCCAGAAGCGCTACTGCGACAATGATGTAGGATGTCGTGAGCGGTACAGCCAGCACGGTCTGAAGGAAAAACAGCGCGTAAAACTGGCCGGTATACCACACGACGGCCTGGCCCGCCGTAGCCCCCAGAAGCACGATCAGGAAAATTTTCCAGGCGCTCCACGTCCCAAAGCTGTCCTTGATCGGAGCCTTCGATGTTTGCCCGGAGTCCTTGAGCTTTGTGAAGAGCGGCGATTCCTTGAGGCGAACGCGAATGTAATAGGACATGCCGACGAGCAAAATCGAAAGAAGAAACGGTATTCTCCAGCCCCACTGTTTAAACGCTTCCTCACCAAGCGCAGCGCGCACAACCAGTATGACTATGAGGGACATGAAAAGGCCAAGCGTAGCCGTGGTCTGGATAAAGCTCGTGTAAAAACCACGCTTCCCGTCCGGCGAATGTTCAGCCACATAGACCGCGGCACCACCATACTCTCCCCCAAGGGCAAGCCCCTGAAGAAGTCTGAGAATCACCAGTATGATCGGCGCAGCCATGCCGATACTCGCATAACTCGGCAGAAATCCGATGGCGGCAGTCGAGCCACCCATGATCAGGAGCGTAACGAGAAACGCGAACTTGCGCCCCACCAGGTCTCCGATCCGCCCAAACACGAGCGCACCAAACGGACGAACTGCAAACCCGACAGCAAACGTCGCAAGGGTTTTCAGGAGGTTCGCCGTGGCACTCCCTTCCGGATAAAACTGCGTGGAGATGATCGCAGCGAGGCTGCCGAAAATGTAGAAATCGTACCACTCGATCATCGTCCCGGCAGAGGACGCCCCGATTACCCGCCAGATTCCGCGCTTGTCAGTCAAGAATGCCCCGGTTGCGATTCGGATTCACCGCCGTCAGGAAACTGTCGCGGCGATTCAACGATAAATGTGCGGAACCGGGAACATTTGCGCAGCTAGGCGGCCATACCCCTTTTCCAGTCGCCGCGAAACACCGCGCGCAAAGTCTTGACGATCCGGCGAACGAGCAGGATCAGGAGAATGAGAAGGAGTATTGCAGCGGAGAGCGTGAGGAAGGGGTGATTCCAGATGAAGAGCATTATCGACGCGATCGTTGCGAACTCCGCCGCATTGGCGACACCGTTGGTCACCGGCTCCGGAGAGGAATCGACTGCATAGCGGAGACCGAGCTTGGTGCCATGGGTCGTCAGCGCAAGGCCGCCGCCAATCAGGCCTGCTGCAACGACCATCGGAGGGCTCAGATTGGAAGTGGTCGCTACAGCGAGCAGTGCCGCGGCAGGTGGACGTATTACGCTCTGAAGCGTTTCCCAAAGGCTCGCCACTCCTGGCACAAGTGTCACAACGAATTCGAGAGCGTAGAGCGCAGATGCAAGGGCGATTACCCACACGTTGCTCACAGCGCCGAGCGCGCCCGGCAGTGGATCGATCCACCCCGCGCGGTCAGCGATGCCGAGCACCGCTACCGTCGCGGGAAGGTTGATGCCGGCCGCGTACGCGACACCGAGTGATTGCGCAACTGTTGTGACTGAGCTCATGTCGAACCTCCTTCGAGTATCACCCTACGTCCGGCGGCATTCGCCGGTTTCGGCGGTCAAATCCAGCCGGCGGCCCGATACCGTAACGTTCCAGCGAGTTCGTAGCTCCACATCGCAAATGCGCGCACGCGGTCGTCCGGCTCTGACAGGCTCATCACAGCCACATCGCGCGAGTCCGCAGGTACACAGCTAACGGTAAGTCCAAGCTTCTCGAACGTCGCACACGCACGGCGCGCGTGGAAGGCGGACGTGACCACGATGACCCGCTTCCAACCTCGCTCACGAGCGAGGTGCGCCACGCGCAAGGCTTCGTCGCGGGTGCTGCTCGCGAGTCCCGTTGCAACCGTAGCGGTTCCTGCAAGTGAAACGATCCGCTCCTGGTCGGAACCTGTCGTTACCCATTCACCGTCGATACGCTTCCTCTCCCGGGTGAGCACTATCAGCGGTGCGACACCCTGACGCGACAGCTGGACTGCCTTCAACACCCTGTCGAGTGCCTGTTGCGGCAACATGCCGTCTGCGCTCACTCCGCCGGAAAGAACGACAATCGCATCGGCCGATGGAGGCACTGCGTCGCTTCGGAGCATCGCTCTAGCAGGGCCTTCGACCACATTGGTAAATGCGACGACGAGCAGAAGAAGCGTGAGCGCGACTGCAAACCATGTCAGATATCTGAGGAGAAATGTCTGGCCGATGATTGCCCCCGAGATGACAACAAAAGGGAGCACCCCCAACCGTCCAATCCCGGCGATATGAGGCAGGCCCAGCTCGGAGAGAAGGAGCCAGAACGCCACCGCAACGGCAGCTCCAGTAACACTCAGGTTGATGCGCGAGGCTCGTCGCGTTTTGCTGGCTACGACCGATGGTGCTTCATAGATTGACTTACGCGCGTCGCGCTGCGTATCACCACTCACCGGCCCGGATGTAGTCATGTCCAAATCTACGTTGCTTCAGGACCCCATCTCACGCGACCAGCTCCGTGAGCAGATCAGGCAGAGCGTCAAGGACGCACAAGTCGCAGCGCAGGAAGCCGGTCAGGCGCAGGCAGCAGCCCGGCAAGCCGCCGAAGAGGCCGGCCAGAGTGTCGTTCTCCCGCCGCTACCTCCTATTGCACCAGGCGTTCATATCGGTATGCCATCGCCGCAGGAAATGATTCCACCGCAAGTCGAGAGCATTTCTATTGCCTTCTTCATAACGATCGCGGCGATCATCATCGGGCTGCCGCTGATGCGCGCCTTCGCACGAAGGATCGAGCGTGGAACTCCTGTTGCCGCGCCGATTCCGCAGGAAGTGCGGGATCAGCTGCAGCAGATATCTCAATCAGTAGATGCGATCGCCATCGAGGTCGAGCGAATTTCGGAGGGTCAGCGGTTCACTACGAAGATGCTGAGTGAGCGGAAGCAGCAAGCGGGCGAGCTGGCCGGCGGGCAATGAGAGCCGCACACCACGCGAGAATCGCGGGGAAAACCAGCGTCAGGACGTAAAGAAGCAAAGGTGGCAGCCCCATCAGTGCGCCGAGCTGCTCGGCCATTGTAGATACCGGGCCACGCCATACGTCGAGCAAGAGCAGTGACGCCCATCCCGCCGCCGCGGCAATGCCTGCATTCCTGACGCGGTGGGCATCCGCGGAGAAAAAACTCCAAAGCGCCGCGACGATCGGCACTGACCACCAGCCGAGGCCGTAAGTCGTGACCGCAAAACCCTCGGCCAGCAGCAGGTACTTCACGAACGAGCTCATCGCGACCGAGGACTCAGTGTGAGTGTGGAGATGACGCGCGTCCGATCGATGTCTTCGGGCTTACGCGGGAAGAGGATCGGATCGAGCTGCCCCATTGTCCACCGCGGCAGGCGATCACGATATCTACTGCTGGCCGGTGCGCCAGATTGCCCACCCGGATAGACACCCCAGGCTCTGATCTCAGGGCCAAGCTCGACGACCATGCGCCAGCTCGCGCCTGAAGTTCCTGACCCGCCAGATGGATTGAGCGTGCTGGGACCACCCTGCACCGGAATGCGCAGTGATGAAAACGCAGGGATCCGCAACAGGTGATGAATGTTCGCGTGGCGATTGTTTGACCACAGCCAGCCGTCGGACGTTGCTGGACCTTTGTCCTTCACCACCTTTGCGTGACCGGCGACGAGGCTCGCGGAGAAAATCGCATCACGATTTTCGCGGGCCGGAGTTTTTCTGTCGTCCCACCACACACTTTCCCCGTATTGCGCCAGTCTCAGCAGGGTCTGAGCCTCGGGCAAACGGAAACTCGGTACCCCCGCAGTATCGGTTGCGACTCTAAGCTCATCCCAGGTGCGGCGCCCGAGCTCGACCATAGCCGCCTCGAACAACGCCGCGCGGCGGTTGTCGACTACGTAGCGCCGGTCCCATTCAGCCAGCAATCGCGCGGCCTCACGCAGGGCTTCGTTGCCCCTGCCGCCTGAATCTTCGCGCGCCGCGGCTGCAAGAAATAGCGGAACGAACGCATCGGCGCGCGCGCTCCCCGGATCTGTCTGGAACTTGCGCATGTCGTTCGGCGTCACCTTGGGACTCGATCTCAGCAGAGACGCAATGCGCATTGCGCGCCACGGTGAGTACCAGTCAGAGCCCATATATGCAGAATTCTGAGCCGGGTCTACTGGCTGCTGGTTTGCTGACGCGATAAAACCCTGAGAAGGATTTCTTGAGAACGGGTATCGCTCAACCTGCAGCTGACCTATCCAGTCGCTCGCCGAACTTGATCCGTCGCGAACGACATCACCACGGCCGTCGCCGGGCCGAACGGGATACATGCCGCTCGAACGAATCGCTATGTTCCCATCCCTGTCAGCAACCAGGCCGTTTTGCGTGGGAACCACGTAACTCCGCATCGCGTCGAGCCACTGGTCCACGCTCCTGGTCGCTGCGAGTGCGAGGAAGTTGTCAGGCTCTGTTGACGGTTCGTACGCGGTCCATCGCATGGACAGCCACGACCCATCGACTTTCTGCATGGGCCCGCGATGCGTGTAATAAACCGTGTCAGTCGCGATGGCCGATCCGCCGGCATCGCGATACACTTCGACGCGCTTGTCCAGCGGCCGATAGTTTCCGTCGAGTTTGTACCTGGTCGGACTGGCCAAATCGTCTACTGTTTCCGCGTAGTAATCGCTGACGTCAGAGCCTGTGTTGGTGAATGTCCACGCGACATCGCGATTGAAGCCGATCGCAATTCCTGGCATTCCCGGAAATCCGACACCAGCGACGTCGAGCTTACCCGGCACGACGATGTGCATCTCATACCACACCGATGGCAGCGATAGCTCCAGATGCGGATCGCCCGCCAGAAGTGCGTTGCCCGTGGATGAGCGCGACGGTGACACAGCCCAGTTGTTGCTACCCAGGGCGTCGCCGCCATCCGTTCTGCCGCCTCGTGCAAGCGTGGCCAGCAATTTTTCCTGTAACCTCAGTGCGGATGCGACGCTCTTGTCGCCTGCGCCTGGTGGAGGCAGCTCAGAGAAATTGAATCGCGGACCACCAAGGCCATTCGGCTGGATCGGTTCCTGAATCGGGCTGTTGAGCGGGAAGAGAGCGTCTGCTGCCGCGGCCCCAACGGTCGACTGGGCGCGCAGCCGCTTCATCGTCGCGTCATTGAGCCCGAGCGTCATCGACATGCGTGCCAGAAAGTACAGAGAATGGAGCGGTTCCCATGCGATCGGCCGCGCATTCAGGAGCCGATACTCGATCGGCAAATCACGCGGGCGCATCGATGTTATCCAGGCGTTGACGCCACCAGCGTACGCGACTAGCGCGCGGTAACCGAAAGTTGTCGTGTCGTAGGCGGCAAGCTTGCGCTCTGCCCCCCAGGCGAGGCCGAGTGACCGGGCCTCTCGATCCGCGCCGAGCACCCGGGGTCCTGCCCACTCACTCAGTCGGCCTGACGCTGCGCGTGTCTGCGCCTCCATCTGAAAGAGCCTGTCGCGCGCGACAACAAAACCAAGCGCACGGTACGCATCGAGCTCGGTTTCCGCGAAAATGTGTGGAACTCCGCGATCATCGAAGACGACCCGAACCGGCTTGGTGAGTCCCGGAATCGAAAGGGATTGGACACCCCGAAAGGTTGTCGCTGCTGCGCCAGCCCATGCGCCGTTCGCTGGATCGAGCAGCGGGCCAAGGGGCGGGACCGGCCCGACGGGCCGGAATCCCGCGTATAGAAGCGCGACGAGTATCAGTGCCGCGATTCCACGAACCATCAAGGCTTCTGGATCGAGACTGGTGTGACGTTGAGGTGCAGGTTGTGATTGATGCGAAGTCCGGCAACTCCATCAACCGGCAAGCCCGCCTTGCTCACTGATGCTACCTGCTTCCCGTTCACGGAAAACTTCACTGCGTCGCCGGTCACGCTCGCCGACAAAGCATACGTTGCCTTGCCTGAAGCATCCTCCTTCGGGATATCGGCATTCGCGGTCCATTTCAGGACATCGCGGGTTTTATCGCCGTCTCTGACCTTCACGAGCAGCTCACCAGTTCCGCGAACCACGAAGTAGGTGTACGTCTGAGTCGGCAGATCGAGGTCGCGACCGCCGATGATCAGCCCGTATGCTTCGGGATGTGTCGGTTTCGCGAGCTGTTCGATCGTCGCTGATGCAGTGTAGGTGCCGCTCGCTGTATCCTTGGCGGCGTAGACGATGTGAGCGGGTCCCGTCTTCACTTCCCAGTTGCTTCCGGCAGCCGTGTAACTGGCGCCGCTGATCGCGGCGTCGGGGCGATCTGTCCGAGCCGCGAAGCCGGCAGGAATGCTGCCCCCGGCAACGTTGATGTCCGGATCAGCGTTCGCCGAGACCGTAGTAGCGCTGTCGGCAACGGGCGCAGTTTCCTTTGCTGTGCACGCCGTAAGCACGAGCGCGGCAAGCAGTAAGGATGCTTCTGTCTTCATTTTAGTCTCCTGAGTTGAGCGTTGAATATAAATCGTGGTGTCAACGACCGTGCTTGACCTTCCACTGCGCCACGGTATCGACCGCTTCAGGAACTATCGCCTTCATGAACTTTCCGAAGCGAGCCACCCGCGACATCACCACTTCCCTCCTTCGCGACGCTGCGGCGCCGATGATTTTCCGCGCACAGTCTTCAGCGCTCATCACTGTTTTCCTGACGGGACGCGTTCCGAGGAAGCCGCCATCGGGGGCAATCGCGCGATGCGCAATGTCTGTCGCGACGAAACCAGGGTATATGACCGTGACGCTCACCCTTTCAGTCCTCAACTCGATGCGCAGTGAATCGAAAAAGCCGGCCATCGCGTGTTTCGACGCCGAGTAAAGGGTGCGTGTCGGGACGCCGTTCATGCCGGCCAGGCTCGAAACCGCGACGATGCGTCCACGCGCGGTCTTGAGGTGCGGCAATGCGTAGTAAGTACACCACACGCTGCCGAGGTAATTGATCGCGATGATTCGTTCGGCAACATCGATGTCAGTGAGCTCGTCGAACCGGGAGTGCATACTGATGCCCGCGTTGTTTACGAGCATGTCAATGCGGCCGAATTCGGCGATTGCTGCGTCGACGAGCAGCTTGCACTGAGACTTGTCGGCTACATCGGTGGCGACACCGATAGCGCGCGCTCCCAACGCCCGGCATTCAGCAGCAGCGCTCTCGAGCAGCGATGGATCCCGTGCAGCAAGCACGAGCAAAGCGCCCTGCCCTGCGAGTTGCCGCGCGACCTCCAGCCCGATACCCGCGGAACCACCGGTAATGATCGCGACCTTATCGCGAAACACTGCGTGACTCATCCGCGCCGAAGTTAGGCGCGGGACGGACAAACGCTAGGGAGTCTTGCTTTTCTGCACCTGCTTGTCCGTCGCGATCGCGATCTCCCGGGCCATGGCATCGAGCACCCTCTCGAGCGCGGCAGCCTGCTGATTTATCGTCAACTGTGCGGCGACAACGGCATTCTTAGCGACCTTGAGAGCGGCAACCTTCACGGCTGGGTCTTCGGTGGCCTTTTTCACGGCAGCGTGTACCGCGTCAGCCAGCTGCTCCGCTGCCTTCTCGATATCCTGAACGGAGACCGAGTCACGTGCTGTCTTCATCTCGGTACTCTGGGCGGCGGCGGTCGAGGCCGCGCCTGAAAACATCGAGGCGACGACGATGCCGACGATAAGATTGATGCGTGAGAGGCGGGTCATGAGCCAGGTCCTTCGTTGAGGTGAAACCTCTTTCATTCCTGCTGGGGTTCGACAGTCCCGGCGGATGAAAGGGTTTACCGTGTTCTACTCTGTTTTTCGCTTCGCCTTTGCCGACTTGGAGGAAGCGACCTTCGAGCTGGACTTTGTCGCTTTCCCCGATCGCTTGGTAGTGCGTGGACGACTGCGGCTCGACCGCGCGGTCCGTGCGTTGTTCACCCACCGGGCGCGGCTGCCCCGCACGTCAATGTGGGCAAACGGCCCATGCGATCCGGTAGAGTGGTACAGGCCAACGCCGCCGACAAGGTCGGGGTACTTGCGCTCTACACGTTCGACCGCCGCAAGAACGACCCGTGTGTCAGCCATGTTAACGCGGCCGTCCCCGTTCAGGTCGTCCATTCTGCCGTCACCGTTGCTGTCGATGAATATGTCGGCCGCATCGCCGTACTGATGACGACTGTCGCGTGCTCGGCCGCTCCGGTCTCCGAGCGCGAGGTTGTACTCCGGGGTTCTAAAGCCGGAAAGAACTGTAACGTTGCGCGCGGGAATTCCCTGATCTCTGAGCTCCTGAATCACCAGCTCGAGCTTGTCAATGAGTTGCTCGCGAAGAACCAGATATTTCGGCCAGACGTCCTTCTGATCGTGCGTCAGGAAGTCGCGGAGACGGAAATTCTCGGAGATGCGCGTATCCTGGTTCTCCCGGGTGACTTCAATGAAACCTTCAGGGCTGGAATACTCCTCGGAACGCGCCTTACCCCTTTCCTCCGGCCAGAATCCTATTCGATAAGATCCGACCGAGCCCGCAATCTTGTCCCGGAACGACCGCATTGTTATCAGCGAAAAGCTGCCGATGTCGCTGGTCCCGTTCAGGGTTTGGATCTGCGGGATAACCTTTGACGTGTACGTGAGGTTGTTGGCGACAATCGGAATTTGAATCGACCGTGGAGGAGCTACGAAACGAGCGAGGAGCTTGCCACTTTTTCCGGCCAGGTTTGCAGCGACCGCCCGGAGGCTCGAGCTGTCGACGATCGGTAACCGGGCGAGTACGGCAACGTCAGGATTGACGGCAACCTGTGCGTTTGCCTCGCCGCCGGGCAAAACCGAAAGAACTGCGACAGCAAGAACCAGGGCGGATCTGCGTCCGCGACGACCGAGAGAATTCATATGGGGCCTCATCGGTAGCCCGACGAGCGTGACAGGGAGTGAATCCCCGCGTTAGCCTCGTGGCTTTGCGTCGCCGCCTTTCGACGGGTTTGCCGGAAAATCAATTCGGCCCGGCCAGACTGAGCCGGGAAAGAGTGTGCTGCCATAATAGACGGATGAGGGCCCAGCGGAGTCACAAGGCGTGCCTTCGACGCCACAAACTGAGATCGCGAACCAAGGTAACCCGCGAAACAGTGGTGCGATAGACAAAATTTCCAAGCGAGAATATTTGTGATATTGGCGCCTGGTAAAGATCGAAAACCCATAGGAAAACTGATTTCGCGGATCTGGCGGATCTCGCGGATCGAACACCGGAAGCGCTGGTGGCCGCTCCGGATTGACCCTCGAAGACTCCTGGCACTTCAAAAACTCTTTTCCCCGTGGACCCCCCGAGTTGGGTAATCCGCGCGATCGGCCGAATCCGCCCGATCTGCTTGCCCCATGGGTTTTCTCGATCCTACGTGCACGTAATGAGGCCAGTCACGTTCGCAGTGCAGGTCTTTGAAGTCTGACTATGGCTGGCCGACGCGGTCCAGCTCGGCGGCGGGCCCGCTGCCGCGGTCGCCGTCACCGTCACATTCTGCGATGCGTTGAACCCCTGCGCAGTCCCATTGCCGGAGAAATAGGCGCCGGTGCTGTCGGCGGCAAAGCTCTCCTCGTAGACCGCAATATTTCGAAGGTCTGATTTCATCGCTGCGACATATGCCTTTTCCTTCGTATTCCCGAACTTCGGAATTGCGATGGCGGCAAGGATGCCGATTATCACCACCACAATCAGAAGCTCGATCAGCGTGAAACCTGGTCTGTTGCGGATCATGGGTCATCCTCCTGTACGGACATTTTGGAGAAACGGCTCCGCGCATCCGCGCGGGCGACCCGGATATGATGTC
>JBBREF010000031.1:0-29002 GCA_038203205.1 Gemmatimonadales bacterium
GGAGGTGCAGGAGGAATTGGAGCAGGTTTGCTTCCGGTCGCTTAGTTCGTCCCGGCAACTCGGGCACCTCAGCTTTGGGTTAACTACAGAACCGCTCGTCGCGGGTCGCGACCAAACGCTCGGCACGGCTTCACGAGCACTGCATCCGGCAGCCGAGTGACTGACTTCCGTCGTTGAACAAAGAAATGAAAAAGCATACCTGCCCGGGATCCTGTTCGCTTCGCGATAACGCCTGCTCCAGTGCCTCCTGCACCTCCGGAACCTCCTCCCCCATATGTAGTTCATTCGCCCGTGAGCGCCGGAAACGTGACGGTACGCGAGGAGAAAACTCACGCCCCTCGTGACAACCCACCCCATTCTTTCCTTTTTTTAATTTCAGGACGGACTCTAGCTAGCCTGCTTCGAAACTTCCGCCGAGGTGACTTGAAACTCGGCAGGTGAAATCCTTACCTGTTCCCGCCCCCGCATCGCTTGCAGGGACCCCCACAGCGATGCTTTATATGGTATGACGGCGGAGCCATTTCCTGCCCGCCCGTGGAACCCCAACGATGAGTCTACCCGACATGAGCTTCAGCATCCGCTCTCGTGGAACGCTGCTTCGGCTGGCAGTCGCTTCGCTTTTTTTTGCACCCTCCATTGCCGCAGCACAAGCCTCAGTCATCGCCCCGATTCAGCTCGGCGATCTCGACAGAAACGTCAAAGCATGCAGTGACTTCTACAGCTTTGCCGGCGGCGGCTGGATAGCGAAAAACCCAGTCCCCGCCGCGTTTCCGGCGTGGAGCCCGTTTTCCGAACTGCGAGAGCGGAACAACCTCGTCCTCAAGGAAGTTCTCGAGTCGGCGGCATTGGCCGCAAAAACCACGACTGACCCCAACACGAAGAAGCTCGGTACTTATTACGCGAGCTGCATGGACTCCACTTCGGCCGAAGCAGCTGGCGCAAAACCCCTCGAGGCTGAGCTCGCGCGCATTGCTTCCATTTCATCGCGCTCCGATATCGTGCCGGCAATCGCGCATTTCCACTCGATCGGCATGGCGCCAGCCTTCGGATTCGGATCGAGTCAGGATGCAAAGAACAGCTCGCAGGTCATAGTGTCGGCTAACCAGGGCGGCCTTGGTCTTCCCAATCGTGATTACTACACGAAGACGGACCCGGCATCCGAGAAACTCCGCGACGAATACCTGAGCTACATGACGAAGACATTCGAGCTTCTCGGAGAAAGGCCCGAGCAGGCGCGAAGCAATGCGGCGAAGGTTATGGCACTCGAAACCCGGCTCGCCAACGCGTCGAAGACTCCTGTGCAGCTGCGCGACCCACTTGCCAACTACAATCCGACGGCACTCGCGACGTTGAAGGAAACGATGCCCGCGTTCGACTGGAACGCCTTCATGTCAGGGATGGGAATTAGCGGAATCACCAGTGTCGACATTGGACAACCTGATTTCTTCAAGGCCGTGAACGCCGCGGTGACAGAAGTTCCTGTCGAAGACTGGAAATCGTATCTGCGGTGGCGTCTCGCGAGTCGCATGAGCCCATACCTGAGCAGCGAATTCGTCAACACGAGCTTCGCCTTCAACTCGACACTCACCGGCGCGCGCGTGATGCAACCACGCTGGAGACGCTGCCTCACCTCGTCGGACAACGTGCTCGGCGATGCTCTTGGACGCGAATACGTGAAGGTCGCGTTTACGCCTGAAGCAAAAGCCAAGGCCCTCGAGATGATCGCGAACCTGCGAACGTCGATGGGCGAACGCATCACGCAGGCAGAGTGGATGAGCGCTACGACGAAGGCGCAGGCGATGACGAAGCTTGCGTCTTTCAACCAGAAGATTGGTTATCCCGACGAGTGGGAGGATTACAGCGACCTCGCAATAGCCGAAGCGCCTTACGCGACCAACTACCTGAGCACGCGCAGGTATGCAGTAAAGCGCGATCTCGCGAAGGTCGGCAAGCCAGTTGACCGTAATGAATGGTTCATGACCCCGCCGACAGTGAATGCCTATTACGCACCGCAGCTCAATGAGATCGCATTCCCAGCGGGAAGACTTCAGCCGCCGTTCTTCCATCCGAGTTATGATGAAGCCGCCAACTACGGTGGTATCGGTGGAACGATCGGGCACGAGCTCTCGCACGGCTTCGACGATCAGGGACGGCAATACGACGCCAAGGGGAACCTCACCGACTGGTGGACTTCTGCTGACGGAGCCAACTACACCGCGCGCGCGAAGATCGTCGAGGATCAGTACAACGCCTACAAGGTGCTGGACAGCCTGAGCGTGAACGGCAAGCTCACCCTCGGCGAAAATCTTGCAGACATCGTAGGTGTGTCCGTGGCCTATGATGCGCTTCAGAAGACCCTTGCTGGCAAACCGCGAACGCTTATCGACGGGTTTACTCCCGAGCAGCGTTTCTTCCTTGCGTATGCTCAGGCGCGTCGCGCGAATCTCACACCCCAGTCTGCGCGGCTGCAGATACAGACCGACCCTCATTCACCCGGGATCTTCCGTGTGAATGGGCCTCTCTCCAACATGCCGGAATTTGCAAAGGCGTTCGACTGCAAGCCGGGCGACCCGATGGTGCGGGCAGAGAACATTCGGGCAAGCATCTGGTGACCGCGGCATGACGCACGGCGAGCTGCTCGCCGACGAGCTGCGCCATGCATTACAGGGCGATGCATGGCACGGCCCGGCACTGGCAGAGCTGGTCAATGATCTTACAGTCGCGGAAGCGATCCAGCGGCCGATCCCCACTGCCCACAACATCTGGGAGCTTGTTCTTCACATTGCGAGCTGGTCGAACATAGCGCTGCGGCGTGTGAACGGCGGCCGCCATGAGCCCTATGACGGCGAAGACTGGCCGGAGCCAGGAGCGATATCGCCGGAGCGCTGGAAGGAGATAGTCGGGGAGATGGAGGAGAGCCACGAGCGGCTTTGCGAAGTGGTGGCGGGACTCACTGACGAGCGGCTCAGCGAGGCGGCACCGGGCAGTACAACGTCGATATCATTCATGCTGCACGGTGTCGCGCAGCACGATGCATATCACGGTGGGCAGATATCGCTGCTCAGAAAGCTGGTCACCACAAAACATCGGCGCGCCGCGATCTGACAACAGGAGTGAGAATCGAATGAACACCACATGGCGCGCGACCAGGCCAGGTCCCGATGAGTTCGCGCCTTTCTATGCCGGATACATCGCGCGGGTCCCGGACAGCGACATAATTGCGACGATGGACAGCCAGATCGGTGAGACTAGCAAATTTCTTCGCTCCCTGCCTGAATCGGTGGGCGACCACCGGTATGCGCCCGAGAAGTGGAGCATCAGGGAGGTCATCGGGCACATGGCTGATGCGGAGCGAGTATTTACGTATCGCGCACTCAGGTTCTCCCGCGCTGATGAAACGCCGGTAGAGGGCTTTGACGAGAACAGCTATGTCGCGAACGCCTCATTCAATCGCCGGTCACTGGATGACCTGACGGGAGAATTCGAGCACCTCAGAAAAGCATCGGTCCACTTGTTCGGAAGCCTCGACGAGTCAGCGATGACGAAGCGGGGAGTAGCGAACGGGGTGGAGATCAGCGTCCGCGCACTTGCGTTCATCCTGGCAGGACACGAAAGACATCACATTGAGATCCTGCGCACGCGATACCTATGAATCGCAGGACGTTCGTGCAGCGAACGGCTTACACAGCCGCGGGCTTTGGAGTTCTCCGAAACCTCCAGGGATGCGCGCCTCCTCAACCGCCGCCACCGCCGGCGCCGGCGATCATCCCCGGGACGTTCACTGAGCTGCGAGACAGGTACTTCGTCTTTCATCTCGAAAAAAACCCCGTTACTTCGACGTATCTGGGAGGCGACGGATACAGTCCCGCGCTTGCCGATTCCGGCTCCCGCTTTCGAGACTACAGACTCGCTTCACTGAATGCAGAGATCGTGTTCTATCGGTCACTGCTCGCGTCAATTGAAGCGATAGCCCCCGAAATGCTGGCAGCGGCTGACCTCGCCGATCGGAGGCTCATGATGTCGCAGCTCGCATTTCTGATTCATCAGGGTGCGGATCTTCGATACTACCAGCGAGCGCTCGACACATACGTCGGCGAGCCGATCAAGGGCGTCGACTGGCAGATCCAGCATATGCGCGACATCGGTAACGGAATCCTGGGCGACGAACCGGAGTGGCAGAACGTCATTGCTCGCGTACTTGCAATCCCCGCGTATCTCGATACGGCGAGGGCCAACCTCCTTGCGGGCAAGGCCGCCGGTAACATGCCTGACAAGCGGATGGTCGAGCGGGATGGAATCGAGGGAAGTCGCGCCAACGCTGAATATTTCCGGGCGACTCTCCCCCGCGCAGCGCAGCGGTATCTCGGATCGCGACCATTTGCGGCAACGCTGAATGCGCAGCTCCTTGGCGCAGGTCTGGCAGCAGGGAGTGCGTGGGAACAGTTCACCGCGTTCCTGCTCCAGAATTTCGACGTCAACGAGCCTGTAGATCGATATCCCCTGGGTGAGGAAGAGTATTCGTGGCGTGTGAGAACCGTTTATCGAGATGCCAGAACAGCCGCGGAACTTTACGATTACGGAGCCGAACAGGTCGCCCTCTATACCGATCGGATCGTAGATGTCGCCCGGGAGTTCGCGGCAAATGCCAAGATGAACCTTTCGTTCGCAACGCCTGCCGACCGTTATTCCGGGGTGAGGCGGGTCATGGAGTTTCTCGCCAGGGATGCGCCGCGAGATGATGATCAGTTATTCAGATGGTACAGGGAAGCAGGCGTTCGAGCAGTTGCGTATGGTCGCGAGCACGGGCTCTTCGACATTCCTTCGGAATACAGGCTCGATGTCGTCGAGACACCACCGATTCTCCGCAGCGCTATCGATGCAGTCTACTATCCGGCTCCTCCACTAAAGCCCGGCGGGACCGGTAGGTTCTATCTCACTCCGACCGGCAACGATCGGGAAACGCTCAAGCTCAACAACTTTGCTTCAGTCGCCACGACCGCGGTACACGAAGGGTTTCCCGGGCACGATTGGCACTTCAGGTACATGATCGCCCACCCTGAGCAGATCTCGAACATCAGGTGGCTGACACCCGGTGCGGTAGAGGATTCGTCGGGGATGTGGTCCGATTCGATGACTGCGGAGGGTTGGGGGTTGTATACCGAAGAGTTGATGGCCGAGCCGGTGCCAAACCGCAAATACGGTTTCTACTCGCCTGGAGAGTACCTGTACATGCTTCGAGAGCAGCTGTTGCGAGCTGCAAGAGTGCGCATCGACGTTGGATTGCATACTCGGCGGATGACTTTCGATGAGGCTGTCGACTACTACACTGAGCATGTCCAGTTCATGCCTGGTGCCAGGGTGCGCGCCGGCTTCGATGCCGCATCGAAGGCAGCGTACGAGACCGCCTTGCGAGCCATTTATCGCTACTCGAAGTGGCCAACGCAGGCGATCACCTATAGCCTGGGGAAAAATGCAGTCCTGCAACTGCGCGATGCGTGCAGAACTCGAAGTGGTGCTGCATTTTCCACCAGGGAATTTCACGAGAGGTTCATGGCGCAGGGCATGATACCCGTAGAGTTCATTCGAGATGAATTTCTCGCTGGATGTGCGGCGGGCACAGCTGAATGACCAGCAGACGCTCGTTCGTTACCGGTCTCGCGTCAGCGGGCCTGGGCACAGCGATGTTCCGCGACACCGCGATCGCATCACTCTTCCGTGCGAACCTCATCGCCGGTGATCGAACGCCGGCGGAGGTAGCTGAAGACGAGTCATACTGGACGCTGATCCAGCGCGCGTTCGATGCCGATCGCACGATGATCAATCTTAACAACGGCGGCGTCTGCCCCACTCCGAGTCACGTGCTCGAGGCGATGATCCGCGACCTCAGGTTCACGAATGAGCTGCCGGCCGAGCACATGTGGCGCGTGCTCGAGCCGAGGATCGAGAGTGTGAGGCGTGATCTCGCGCGCGATTTTGGCTGTGATCCCGAGGAGATGGCCATTACGCGCGGCGCTTCGGAGGCCAATGAGATCATGATTCTCGGGATCGACCTGAAAAAGGGCGACGAGGTTGTGGTATCGAACCAGAACTATCCGCGAATGATCACTGCGTGGGAGCAGCGAGTCCGTCGCGAGGGGATCGTTCTCAGACAGGTCTCTTTCAAGGTTCCCCCACCGTCGCAGGAGCACATACTCGAGCAGTTCAAGTCTGCGGTTACACCACGGACGAAGATCATAGAGGTGCCGCACATAACCAACCTTACGGGGCAGATCATGCCGATTCGCGAGATCGTTGACTTCGCGAAGCCGCGGGGAATCGAGGTTCTGGTCGATGGAGCGCACGCATACGCTCACTTCCCTTTCAAGCGTGATGACCTGGGCGTTGACTACTACGGCACCAGTCTTCACAAATGGCTGCTCGCCCCGATCGGCACGGGGTTCCTCTACGTGCGCAAGGAAAAGCAGAAGAATCTCTGGCCGCTGATGGCTGCGGCTGCGACGCAGGATAACGACATAAGAAAGTTCGAGGAGATCGGGACTCACCCGGCCGCCAATCACAACGCTGTATCAGCAGCGCTTGCGTTTCATCGCGGCATCGGCGCCGATCGCAAGATTGCACGACTCAGATATCTGCGCGATCGCTGGGCGAAACGACTGCAGTCGGAGAGCGATCGCGTAAAGATTCTCACTCCGCTCGACAGCGAGTATTCAGGCGCTCTCGCGATGATGAGTATCGACGGCCTGAATTTCGGCGCTTTGAGCTCGTGGCTGGTATCGAAACATCGCATCGTCAACACGCCGATCCAGCATTCGGAGTTTACCGGAATCCGTATCACGCCCAACGTCTATACGACTGTCGACGAGATCGACACCTTCTCTGACAAAGTGATGGAAGCGATCAGAAAAGGGATCGGCTGACTGCCGATATAAAAGAGGCGAGCCGGTCACCTGGCTCGCCTCTCTCGTTTCTATCCGCCGATCAATCCTTGCGGGTCTTGCTTCCCTTCGGCCTGCCGCCCTTCCTGGCTGCCTTTCCGTCTTCGATCATTTGATCGAAGGCAGCCTTGGCTTCCTTCATCAACGCCGCGTGCGATGCACGGCGCTCTTTCTCGGCCCGCTTCTTCTCCACCTGATAGATGGCCTGCGGAGTCTTGGTCTTCGGCATATAGACTTCACCATCCCTTGTTTCGTGGGTCACATGTGACAGCGCCCCGCAGGCAGTTTTGCTCGCGGAGCGCTTCTACCTTTGAATATAACCATTTTTGACCCGTTTGTGACCCCTCAGTCACAAATCTCGGGCCTTGCTTTCGACGTCCCGCTCAGTGTCGGAAGGCATCGGAAACACCTCGCCGATCTCATCACCAACGTCCTTCGCGCGTGCGGCGATCGTCTCGCGCAATGGCTTCTCCGGCAGGAACCAGATGAGAACGAATCCGATCAGGCCAATGCCGGTTGCGACGAGGAAAATCCGGCTCAGTCCTGCCGTCACGCCGGCGGCGTATGCGTCCCGCACAACCGTTGGCATCCCGGCAATCATTCGCGGGCTCAGGTTGACGCCGGTTCCGGCACCAGCCGGGGTCAGGTTCGCCGGTAAGTGTATCCCGAGGTACCCGTTCATGCGCGCGGCGAATATTGCACCCAGCCCAGCAGTCCCGACGGACCCGCCGATCAACCTGAACAAAGTGGCACCCGACGTCGCGACGCCGAGGTCGGTGTACTCGACCGCATTCTGCGCGGCGAGAATCAACACCTGCATGACGAGACCCATTCCGAGACCGAGAACCGCCATCAGCACCGACGCTGTGGTCAGTGATGTCTCCGGAGTCATGCGCGAGAGAAAGAAGAGACCGATGGTCGTGACAGCGGTTCCGATGATCGGAAATATCCTGTAGCGTCCGCGCCTGCTGATCAGCTGTCCCGCAATGATCGACGATACCAGCATGCCTGCCATCATCGGGACCATCCGCAAGCCGGACGCGGTGGGACTCTCGCCCTTGACGACCTGAAGGTAGAGCGGCAGGTAGGTCACTGAACCGAAGAGTGCAAACCCGACGATGAGCCCGACGATAGCTGATATCACGAACGTTCGGTTCTCAAAAAGCCGCAGCGGAAGCACGGGCTCCTTTGCCCGCCTTTCGACGAACAAGAAGAGCGCGAGTGAAATGACGACAACACCTGCGAGGCCAATGATCACCGGCGAGCCCCACGGGTACGCGACTCCGCCAAGATCTGTAGCGATGATTATCGCGCTCAGTCCGGCAGCCAGCAGCGCCGCGCCAGCATAATCGATGGAGTGACTTACCCGGCGTGCAGCCGCCGGCATCGTCGTCGCCAGGACGAACACTGCGATGAAACCGAGCGGGATGTTTATGAAAAAAATCCAGCGCCAGGTTATGTGCGTGGTGAAGTACCCGCCGATGAGCGGTCCGGCGATGCTCGCAAGACCGAACATCGCGCCGAAAATCCCCTGATATCTTCCGCGATCGCGCGCCGGGACGATATCGCCCACAACCGCCTGCGTGGTGACGATGAGTCCGCCACCACCGAGACCCTGGATCGCGCGGAAGAGAATGAGCTGTTCCATGCTGCGGGCAAAACCGCACAGCACGGATCCAACCAGGAAGATTGCGATCGCAGACTGCACGACCTTCTTGCGACCGTAAAGGTCGCCGAGTTTTCCGTAGAGCGGCGTGACGACGGTCTGTGCGAGCAGGTAAGCGGTGACGACCCACGAGAGCCTGCTAAGCCCGCCGAATTCTCCGACGATCGTCGGCAGGGCCGTTGCGACGATCGTGGAATCGAGTGCGGCGAGAAGAAGAACGAGCAGGAGCCCGCCAATTACGACTCGGATCTGGCGTGGAGTCAGCTCCGGCGGTTGTAACGCTGTTTGCATCGATGACGTGGAGATCGCTCAGACATCCTTCAGCTCGGGGAACTTCCAGAATGCCCACGCAGTGTAGGCAAGCATGATAACCGCCCCGGAACCCAGTGCCCACTGCACACTCGTCGCGCGGGCGACCGCGCCCTCGAGCAGCGATCCGATAGGAGTGAATCCCACGTATACGAAGACGTAAGCCGCCATTACGCGTCCCCGCAGTGCGTCCGGCACGATGGTCTGCAGAATTCCGTTCGCAAGCGCCCCGTTGATGAGCATGGTCAGCCCGAGCAGCATCAGCACAATCGTGGCAACTGATCGAACATTTATGAACGAGAACAGCAGCAACAGTGTGGAGAACGTGAAGGTGGTGACGGTGAAGAGCTTGCCGCGTTTCACCCTCGCGCTGAGGGCGGCGAGTGTCAGGGCCCCGAAGACCGCTCCGACGCCGACTGAAGTCACCAGGAGCCCGTATCCGCTGGCATCCGTGTGCAGCACGTCGCGGGCGATGACAGGCATCAGCGTCAGGTACTGAAACCCGAAGATCGAGAACACTGCCATTACGCCGATCAATGCTTTGACTTCCCGCGTCCTGCGGATGTAGGCAATGCCCTCCCGGAAGTCGTCAAGCGCCCGACTCACCCGCAGGGCCGGAACGAATTTCGGGAGCCTCACCTTCATGAGGCATACAATCACCGCGATGTAACTCAGAGCGTTAATGCCGAAGCACCACGCCAGCCCGGCGCTTGCGATCACGGCCGCTGCAATCGACGGACCGATGATTCGCGCCAGGTTGAAGCCTCCCGAGTTGAGCGCCACTGCGTCCACGATATCGTCCCGTCCGACGAGCTCTACGATCAGCGATTGCCGGGCAGGGATCTCGATCGAGCTCACGAGCCCGTTGATAAGGGCAAGTATGACGAGGAGCGGAATGTCGATGATGCCGGTCCACACTGTCCACCAGAGGACGACCGTCTGAAGGGACAGCAGCACCTGTGCGATTGTCACGATCTTGAGCTTGTCGAGCCTGTCGATGAACACGCCGGCGTAGAGCGAGAACAGGAGAATCGGAAGAGAACCGGCAGCGGCGACTACTCCAACGATGAACGCGCTGTCCGAGAGCTGAAGCGCCAGCCATCCCTGTGCCACCTGTTGCATCCAGGTGCCTGTAAGGGAAATTGTCTGACCGATCCAGAAGAGCCTGAAATTCCGGTGCACCTGAAGCACCCGGAACGGATTTATCGATCTGGCTTGGGGCGGAAGCATGCTGGTGATAATCTACTGGCAGGCAGGTGCATCAAACGACGCGGCTTTGCCAGCTTTTAGCGGTTAGCAGCATTAGCCATCAGCTCGTCAGCTATTACTCTGTCGGATCAGGGCAGCTAGTCAGCTAAGAGCTAGTGCTGCTAACCGCTAAAAGCAGGCAAAGCTCCCGTCGTTCCCCCGCCCCGACTGTATTATTCAGATATGCGGTCCCATACCTACTCCCGATTTTCACCGGAGATGGCCGACGCCGTCGACCTCCAGTCGCTGCTCGGGAAGCTCGCCGATTTTCTGCTCCAGTCAGGATTCGCCGGCGGCCAGCAATACGATCCCTGGGGCGACTACATCGAGGAGACAGACCGCTCACTCGAGGCATTGAAGCAGGCGATTCTCGACGCGCTCATCGAGAGCGGGCAGTTCACACCCGAACTTCTTGAAGCGCTTCGCGGGGACGGCGATGAGGACGCCGAAGAAAAACTTGCAAAGCTGCTCGACGATCTAGTTCAGCGACTTTCAGCGGAAGGGTATCTCAACGTCGATGCGCCGCCGCAGGTTCCCGCAGGACACCAGGCAGTCACCGGGCCCGGCGGGCTGGCACACGCAGCATCCAAATCGGTCCAGTTCAACCTCACCGACAAGGCGATCGACTTCCTCGGGTACAAATCCCTGCGGTCCATATTGAGCTCGCTTGGCAAGTCGAGCTTCGGGAGTCACGACACTCCGTACCTCGCGACTGGAATCGAGGCCGATGGGTGGAGTAAGCCGTACGAGTTCGGAGACGTCCTCAACATCGACGTCAATGAGACTCTCCTGAATTCACTCGCGCGAACGGGATCGCTCGAGGTGCCGATGGATCTCGATTACTCTGATCTCATGGTGCGACAGTCGGAGTATCGGTCATCATGCGCAACCGTGCTGATGCTCGATACCTCCCACTCGATGATCCTGTACGGCGAAGACCGTTTCACTCCGGCAAAAAAAGTCGCGCTCGCGCTGACTCACCTGATCAGGACTCAGTTCCCCGGTGATACGTTGAGAGTCGTGCTCTTTCACGATTCGGCTGAAGAGATTCCGCTCGCGACGTTGCCGAACGCTCAGGTTGGGCCCTATCACACGAACACCGCTGAGGGCCTGAAGCTGGCACGACGCATCCTCATGTCGCAGAAGAAAGACATGCGGCAGATCGTCATGATCACCGATGGAAAGCCCAGCGCCCTGACGATGCCGAATGGTCTCATCTACAAGAACTCAATGGGCCTCGACCTGGCGGTCGTGAGCGAAACGTTGAAGGAGGTCGCAAATTGCCGGCGTTCCGGCATCATCATCAACACGTTCATGCTCGCACGCGACCGCGCGCTGGTCGAATTCGTCAAGAAGGTTTCCGAGATCAGTCGCGGAAAAGCATACTTCACCAACACGATGACGCTTGGCCAGTTCATCCTCATGGACTTTCTCCGCAAGAAAACACGAAAGGTCTCGTAGCCAACCCAACAACGGAGCTTCATTGAACCGCCCCCGCCGATTCCTTATTCCAGCTGGTTTCGTTCTCTCGTCGCTGCTTGTTGCCAGTGCCCCATCCGCGAATGACAAGCCGCTGCTCGGATTCAGTGCTGCATCCAGCGCTGCACAGCGCGACCTCGAAACGCGATACGACGCGCTGCTGAAAAAGGATAACCTCGGGTTGTGGATGAAACGTCTCGCGGCGCGGCCGCATCACGTGGGATCGGCGTATGGCAAGGAAAACGCCGAGTTCATGGCGGCTCTCTTTCGTGAATGGGGATACGAGACGAAGATCGAACAGTTTGACGTTCTGTTCCCGACGCCTAAGGTTCGCATTCTCGAGATGGTCTCACCTGAAAGATTCACGGCGAAACTTGTCGAGCCGGCGCTGCCCGAAGATGCGACCAGCGGACAAACCACGGAACAACTCCCGACGTACACCGCATACTCGGCCGATGGTGATGTGACCGGCGACCTCGTTTACGTGAACTACGGAGTACCCCGGGATTACGAGGAGCTGGAGAAGCGCGGCATCGATGTGAAGGGGAAGATCGTAATTGCGCGATACGGTGGATCGTGGCGCGGGATCAAGCCAAAGGTTGCGGCAGAAAAAGGTGCGATCGGCACGATCATCTACTCAGATCCGCGTGATGATGGCTACTTCCAGGGCGACGTTTACCCTCAAGGGTCTTATCGCAACGAGACTGGGGCACAGCGCGGTTCAGTTGTGGACATGCCGACCTACCCCGGAGACCCGCTGACACCGGGGATCGGCGCTTCGAAGGGCGCGAAACGACTGTCACGCGCCGATGCACCGACGATCATGAAGATCCCGGTCCTTCCTATCTCCTATGGCGATGCTCTTCCGCTTCTTCGCGCACTTGGCGGCCCCGTCGCACCGCCATCCTGGCGCGGTGCCCTTCCCATCACATATCACCTGGGACCCGGTCCGGCCAAAGTTCGCATCAAGGTCGAGTTCGACTGGAACACAGTGCCAGCATACGACGTAATCGCCACGATGCGCGGACGGGAGCTGCCCGATCAGTGGATCATTCGCGGTAATCATCACGATGCGTGGGTAAACGGCGCCGACGATCCGGTCAGCGGCATGGTCGCACTGATGGAAGAGGCACGGGCGATCGGCGAGCTTGCAAAGACCGGTTGGAGACCGAAGCGCACGATTGTATTTGCGGGATGGGATGCCGAGGAACCCGGTTTGCTCGGCTCGACCGAGTGGGTTGAGCAGCATGCGGACCTGCTGCGAAAGAATGGCGCAGTGTATGTCAACTCTGACTCGAACGGCCGCGGATTCCTGTTCGTTGGCGGATCACACAGCCTCGAGAAGTTCATCAACGAGGTGGGGCGCGACGTTATCGATCCGCAGAAGAACGTTCCGGTTCTCGAGCGGGCACGCGCAGCAAGACAGGAGTCGGGCAGCGCCGCCGAGGCACGTGAGGCCAAATCGCGAAACGATCTGCGAATAAGCGCGCTCGGATCAGGCTCGGATTATACGCCGTTCCTGCAGCACCTTGGCATCGCCTCACTGAACATCGGCTTTGGAGGTGAGGATGGAGGTGGGTCGTATCACTCGGTCTATGACTCGTTTGACCACTATGTCCGCTTCGGCGATCCGGGCTTTGACTATGGGATCGCGCTCGCGAAGGTGGGTGGCCGGACCGTTCTCAGGCTCGCCAATGCCGATGTGCTGCCGCTCGCGTTCACGCCTTTCTCGGAAACTGTGGGCAACTACGTCAAGGAGATCACGGCACTGGCCGATGAGATGCGGGAGTCGACGGCGCTGCACAATCAACGAGTGACTGATCGTGTGTTCGAGCTCGCCTCGGATCCGAAAGAATCGCTCGTGCCGCCGAAGGTACAGGTACCTGTGCCGTTCCTCAATTTCGCGCCGCTCCAGAATTCGCTCGCACGTTTGAATGCGTCGGCTGCGGCTTACGATGCGGCGCTTGCAGGCGCTGTCACTGCGGGGCGGGTTCCCTCAGGAGATGCAGCGAAGTCGTTAAGTGAGACGCTCATGCGGACTGAGAGGGCGATGACGACCACCGAAGGTCTCCCGCGGCGAGGCTGGTTCAGGCACAACATCTATGCACCAGGGTACTACACAGGATATGGTGTAAAAACCCTGCCGGGTGTGCGCGAAGCAATCGAGCAGCGGGACTGGAAGGAAACCGCTGAGCAGATCACTGTCATCTCCGGCGTGCTGGATAAAGTTGCTGGTGAAATTGACCGCGCCACCCGGGCCTTGAGGTGAGAAATGCCGAGTCGGCATGAACCCGTAACGATGGGAAGTCCACGTTCACAGACTGCCGACACCGGCTCCTTTCGCGTGACGGAGGCGTGGTTCCCACCCGGAAGCGAGCTGTCGGCCCACACTCATGATCGAGCGATCGTGGCAGTGATGCTCAGGGGTTCCTTCCTCACGAAGATCGCGGCGAAGGAAATGGAATGCGACCCCGCAACGATCTGGACTGAACCATGCGAGGAGCGGCACGCGAACTTTGTCGGAACAAAGGGTGCCAACGTCCTCGTCATTCAGCCGAACCCTGAGCGGCACGAATTATTCAAACCGTTCGAACGGCTGCTGACCGAGGTGTCCTGCGTGAAGGATTCGCGCATCGCTTCAGATGCGCGTCGCATCGCGCTGGAGCTGTCGCATCCAGATTCCCTCTCGCCCTTGATGATGGATTCACTGATCGTCCTTGCACTCGCAAGGTCGGCAAGGGTCGCGGGGCATCGTCGCGTCTCGGGCAAAGTACCCCCGTGGCTCGAGCGATCGCGCGACCTCATCCACGCGACATTCCGCAAGAGTATCGACCTCCGCGAGCTCGCCGATATTGCTCAAGTCTCGCCATGGCGGCTGGCGCGCGAGTTCCGCAAACACTTCCACTCGAGCATCGGTGAATATGCGCGCGAGCTGCGCTTGTCATGGGCACTGAATCAGCTCGGAGCCGACGAGCTTCCAATTTCAGCTGTAGCATTGGCGGCGGGATACTCGGACCAGAGTCATTTTACCCGTGCGTGCAAGGCGGCCACCGGGCTTGCACCGGCAGAGTATCGCCGGCGCAAGCTCACATGAGACTTCGGGCTACGGCCTGACCTGGATGTTCCCCGCAACAACTTCCCATGTATTCGCGTTGTTGGCGGCCCACGGCTGCGCCGCGCAATACTGTGCTGAAGTGGTGAAGCCGCCTCCCCCCTGGAATCCGTAGACGGTTGTCCGATCGCCGGGCGACTTGCCTTCTCCATTGTCCACGACCCGGAACCATACTTCGTCACCAACCTCGTGAATCGCCGTGAGCGCGCTCGGACTGGTTGAGTTGTTCTGCGTTACCACGCCACCTACCCAGGCACGGCCGTTCACAGCGTCGAACGTGACGCAGGTAACGGCACCGTAGAACTCCACAATTCCCGCTGCGCTCTCGTAGTGCTCGTAGAAGCTGCCTTTGGCGCTGCCGTCCTCACTGAGCTTCGCGTTGAACTCGAAGTCCATCAGCGTGAATCCAGCGGGTAGTTGAGCCTGTCCGCTACCAGAGGTGGACGAAACAATCCTGCGAGACATTGTTGACCGCGGCGACAAATCGATCGCGTCGGTTGGTGCCGGAGACTCGCAACCGATGAGAACAAGAGATGCTGCAGCTGGAATGAACCTGTGAAGCTTCATGATGCCCCTCCATGGAGTTGAACAACAAACGGAGTGGGAATCTCATGCAGGGGGTTGCCGCGGTCTTGAATCCCTGTGCGCGCTTGGATACGCGTGCGTCAGGCGCCGATATCAGCCCTTAAAGCGGTGTAAGGCTCGCGCACTCCGCGTCGATCGCACGGACAGCTGCACCGTCATGGAAAGCAGCGAGTATCCTGCTTTTGCATTTCGAGGGAGGCGCATGGCCGGTTCTGCTGAACACCACGTGGCGGCTCACGGTGAAATTCTGCGCCGTACGATTAGCATACTCAGCGGGGGTGACGGGATCGTACTCGCCGCTCAACAGTAGCGCCTCGATGGCACTCGGATGACTGGTGGCGTGTGGCACAGGTATCCGGGGTACGCCCCATACCGTACAGGCGGAGCGGTATTGCGAGTGATACATGTCTGCCATCAGGGTGCCTGCGCTGAGTCGAGACGCTTCAGCGGGCGGTACGTTGGGAATGTCCTCGCTGCAATTCACTGTGAGGTGGAGCCCTGTTCCGGTCGCATTGCTCACAAATGCAGCGCGCCGTGCATACGTCGAATCCACCTCCGCAAAGTCCCCTGCAACTGCGCTGGCGATAAGGGCAGGAATTCGCGCGGCTCCTGAGTAGAGGCTGCCGCGCAGGGCGTAAGCGAGCCTCCAACGCTCGCTCGATCCAACCGGAAACAGCGTGTGCGCTTTACTCCACGCGGCCCTCAGGTTTGGAAATGCGAGCCTGCACTCTGATTGTTCACAATCGGAGATCGATTTCGCAATTGCATTCTCGATATGAGTCGCCGCTTCCGCAGAGACGATTACGTTGACCGGCACAACGCCATCGAGTGAGATCCTCCTGACGCGCGATGGAAACGTGGTGGCATAACTCTGGGCGAGCCGGGTACCGTATGAAATCCCGAACAGGTCGATCAGCGAAGCGCCAAGGTCGGCCCTGATCGACTCGATGTCGTGGACCGAGGCGGCGGTCGTGTAAGCGGCGATGTCGGCAATGCGTGAAAGGCTGTCCCTGCAGCGCTGTATGAAGTCGACCGGGAAAAGCGCGTCGCGGACGCGAGGTATCGGCCCTGCAACATCGCAGCTCAGCCGGTTTGACCCGCCGGTGCCTCTCTGGTCGAAAAGGATGATATCCCTGGACTTCCTCAGCACCGAATCGTCCTTGAACCGCCGAATATCTTCAGTACCGGCGAATCCCGGCCCGCCGTTCACAACGATCAGCGGCGGGGCCGCAGGATTGTCGATGGCGCGGAGAAGGAGGTACCTGATCGGGATCATTCGCGAACCGAGCTCGGCACGGGCCTCTCGAACCATGACGGTTCGAAACTCGTCCTGGGCAGCAAGGGCAACCGGCGCGGTCAAGGCGCCGAAGATGAACCCGAAACGACTTATCATGGGCAATAAATGCGGGTCGTAAACAGTTTCAGCCACACATTTGGGACGAATCGGATGCAAACACCCGCAAGGCGGTTCCATTTCGAGCCGCCCGCTTGCTGGCTCGGATGGCCCCTGCCCTGTAGCTTTTGTAACCCATAGAGCAGGAGACACAGTCGTAATGCAGGAGAAGCTGACCGCCGCACTTGCCGACCGTTACACCGTGAGCCGGGAAATTGGACGCGGCGGCATGGCAACCGTATACCTGGCGGAAGACTTCAGGCACGGTCGCGACGTCGCCGTAAAGGTGCTCCACCCCGATCTCGCCTCGGCCCTCGGCACCGACAGGTTCCTGCGCGAAATCAGATTGGCGGCGCGGCTCAATCATCCGCACATCCTTCCGCTGTTCGATTCCGGGGAAGCGGACGGATTCCTGTTTTACGTGATGCCTTTCATCGAGGGCGAGTCGCTTCGCGAGAAACTGAACCGCGATGGCCGGCTCCCGCTCGATGATGCGCTCGCCATCGCGCGCGCAGTGGCCGCTGCGCTCGACTATGCGCATCGCAACAAGATCGTGCACCGCGACATCAAACCCGAGAACATCATGATCAACGAGGGTATGGCCCTCGTGATGGATTTCGGGATCGCGAAGGCGCTTACCGCCGCTGGTGCCGACACGCTCACTCAGGTCGGTATGGTCGTGGGAACGCCGGCTTATGTGAGTCCCGAGCAGGCCGCGGGCGAGCAGGACATCGACGGCCGCAGCGATCAGTACAGCCTCGGATGCGTGTTGTATGAGATGCTGACTGGTGAGCGGCCGTGGACAGGTCCGACAGCGCAGTCCGTGCTCAACAAACGATTCATCGAGCCCGCTCCCTCGCTGCGAAAAGCGTGGAAGGACGCGCCCGATGAGATCACCGCCGCGCTGTCAAAGGCGATGGAACAGGATTCATCGAAGCGGTTCTACACGTCAGGCGACTTTGCAAGGGCTCTGATTCCCACGGTGACGACACCGGTGGCCACGCCCGTGCCTGATGGCGTGCAGGCCGTGAAGTCGATCGCGGTCCTGCCCTTCGCCAATACGAGTCAGGACCCGGAAAACGAATACTTCACCGACGGGATGGCCGAGGAGATCATCAACGCCCTGTCGAAGATCAAGTCGCTCGGGGTCGCGTCGCGGACGTCGACGTTTGCGTTCAAGGGAACGACTGAAGACATCCGCGAGATCGGAAAAAGGCTTGAAGTTTCGGCGGTGCTTGAAGGCAGCGTCAGGCGGATGGGAAACAAGATCAGGGTCACGGCACAACTGATCAACGTGATGACGGGGCTGCAACTCTGGTCAGAGCGGTACGACCGTGAGCTCGAGGATGTTTTCGCGATCCAGGACGAGATAGCGCAGAACATCGTGAAGGCGTTGCGAGTGGTGTTGAGTGAAGAAGAAAAGCGTGCAATCGAAAAGGTCGCTACCGAAAATGTTCAGGCATACGATTACTATCTGCGCGGGCGAAAGTTCTTTCACCAGAATCGTCGCACGAGTCTCGAGTTCGCCCGGCAGATGTTCACGCGCGCAATCGATGTAGATCCCAATTATGCCCGTGCCTACGCCGGCATCGCCGACTGCTGCTCGATTCTCTTCATGTACTTCGACGCGCGCGAATCGAACCTGAAGCAGGCCGACAAGGCGAGCCAGAAAGCGCTTCACCTCGACCCTGACCTCGCGGAAGCACACTCGGCACGCGGCCTTTCGTATTCCCTGAGCAAGGAGTACGAGAAGGCCGAGAAGGAATTCGAGGTCGCGATGAGTCTCGACCCGAAGCTTTACGAGGCTCCGTACTTTTACGGGCGCGCGTGTCTTGCGCAGGGAAAGTGGTCCGAAGCAGTGCCACTGTTCGAGAAGGCAGCGGCACTCCGGCCGGAGGATTATCACGCTCTGACGTTTCTTGCCAGCGCGTATACTGGTCAGGGGCGGATCGGCGAGGCGAGCAAGGCATCGCACCGAGCAGTCCGCGTGATCGAGAAATGGATCGACACGAACCCTGAGGACGCGAGAGCACTAAATATCGGTGCGACGATCTGGTCAAACCTTGGCGAAACAGATCAGGCACTCGACTGGGCGAAGCGATCGCTTGCAATCGACCCTGAAGATCCGCAGCTGCTTTACAACGTGGCGTGCGTCTATGCGATCGAAGGCATGAAGGATGAGGCGCTACAGTGTCTCGAGCACGCAATCGACAAAGGATACGGGCATCGCGAGTGGATTGAACACGACTCGGACCTCAACTCGCTGCGAAGCGACCGCCGTTTTCAGGCGCTGCTCGACCGGGTCTGACGGCCTGGCCTCACGGAAGAGCCAGCGCGACGAGAATCGCTGTAAGACCAAGCACCGTTCCAGCGAGCACGAGTTCGAGTGATGCCGAGCTTCTGAGCGGGCCGATCGCGTCATCGCCGGTCAGGCGCGGCTTCATCCGGCGCCAGTTCCAGGCCCCGGCAGCGAATAACATGGCCACGAAAATCACCTTCAGCAGAAGTGCTACGCCATAGGGAGTAGTCCAGAGCGAATCCACGCCCGGCAGGCGCATCACCGATGATCCCAATCCCGTTGCGACCACGGATCCGCCGGACAACAGTGCGAGTGGCGAGAACGTGTTTACCAGAGAGGCGACACGCGCGCCCGGCCTGATTTCATCAGGAGACTTGAGAGCGGCGGGGATTCCGACAATCACTATGACCGCGAGCGTGCCAAGCCACGCTGATCCTGCAATGATGTGGACGATGTCAGCGGAGACGGCGAGAAAGGCGTTCTCGCCCGCGATGGCGTGTCCCCCGAATGCTGGCATTACTGCAGCGGCGACCGACGCTGCAAGGGCGAGTTTCCAGCCCGCGTTTCGCGTGGAGTTACTGTCGCTGTGGGCGGCGCGAAATGCAGCGACCGCTACCAGGGCGAGAAGCAATTGAGCAAAAAGCGCCGTACCCCACATCGACCCGAACAACAGGCCCGTGATCGGCACATCGGGCATGTCTGACGATTCGCGGCCGAGCTTGAGGATGGCAGTCAGCGCAAGCGCGACCGCGGCTGCCATTCCGAGTGATGCGGAGTTAGTGGAAGCAATGCGGCCGAAGACGTCGGACTCGAGCGGCGCCGCGCGGGCAACGACGAAATGCCTGAACACGACTGCGCCGACGAGGAAGAAGATCGAGACGAATGCAAGCCAGCGGACAAGGATGAATCCGATTGCTCCGCCGAGTGCAATGCCGACTCCTTCGACTTGTACATTTTGGGCAAGCGCGCCAGCAGGCGCAGCCGAAGTCGTGTCTACGGTCGAGCCCGAGGCGCCAGCGACTGTAAACGAGACCGTTCCTCGAATGGGATGCCCGTCTCGGCCGGCAACTCTCCAGAGAACCGTGTAAACGCCGGCCCGGAGCGATCCGCTTATCGGAGCTACGATCTCGCTGGGATTTTCTGGATCGAGGGCGAGCGGTGTGAGGTTTGTGGTGTCAGGACCGCTGACGAGCCGCACGCTTGTCATGGCCAGGGCTGCGCGCTCCGAGAAGACGAGGCGGATCGACGAAGGCGGGGTGCCGATCGTCGCGCCGTTTGCGGGTTTACTGCTCAGCAGCTTCGTATGCGCCCAAAGCACGGCCGGCAACAGGAGGAGTGCCGAGAGCGCCATGAGAAGACGAGATGTCCCGCGGTGCCACAATCGCATATTATTTCGAGGAATCAGGATCTTCGTTAATTCGGGAGCTGACAACGATGGAAGTTAAATACACGACATCAGAATGTTCCCTTGGCAAGCTTCTCGTCGCAAGCAGCGACAAGGGACTATGCATGGTTTCCACCGGTCGTTCGGAGAAGGATCTCATCGGGCGGCTCAAGTCACAGTTTCCCGCCGCGACAACCATCCGTGACGACAGGTCCCTCGCCGGGCTCAGGCGATCCGTCGAGCGCAGGGTCGAGGGGAGAGATCTCGATAAAAAACTGCCGCTCGACCTTCAGGGTACTCCGTTCCAGGTCAGCGTGTGGCGGGAGATGCTGAAGATTCCGGCCGGTAGCACGCGTTCCTACGCCGATGTGGCGCGTCGCATCGGGCGCCCGAAAGCGTTCCGTGCAGTGGCGCAGGCGTGCGGGGCGAATCCGGTACCAATCGTTGTGCCCTGCCATCGCGTGGTGGCCAGTGGCGGCAAGCTTGGCGGGTATACCGGTGGCATTGAGAAGAAGATTTCGCTCCTTGCGAGCGAGGGTGTCAGTGATCCAGGCTGGGCATAAGGCGGAAACCCAGGGGTTAGCGGATTTGGCGGATCCAGCGGATCGGGCGGATAAAGCGCGTCGGGCGAAAAGATGCCGTCGCGTACGCTCGCATCGCTGGTGATTCGTGTTTTGTGTTCTGGGGTTAACCCCATAAAAGCAAAACCGGGAATTCGCAGTGACGTTAGCCCGCGCGCCGGCATCTTTTCGCCCGACGCGCTTTATCCGCCCGATCCGCTCAATCCGCCAAATCCGCTAACCCCTGGGTTTCCGCTTCTCCACGATCACTGCCGAAGCGCATCCTTCTGGTGCCGGCCGATCGCGTGCTGATGATCGATCTGCGTCTTGTACGGCCGCTCGTCGGGACCCGTATAGATCTGCCGGGGACGGGCGATCTTCTGCTCCTTGTCGAGCAGCATTTCTTCCCACTGGGCGAGCCACCCTGACGTCCGGGCAATAGCAAACAGCACTGTGAAGAAGTCAGTCGGGAATGCCATCGACCGGTAGATGAGCCCGGTATAGAAATCGACGTTCGGGTAAAGCTTGCGCGACTTGAAGTAGTCGTCATCGAGAGCGATACGCTCGAGCTCCAAAGCGATCTCCAGATCCTTGTCGACACCGACGACTTCGAACACCTGGTCGGCCAGCTTCTTCACGATTGCTGCACGCGGGTCGTAGCTCTTGTAGACGCGGTGGCCGAAGCCCATGAGCTTCCCCTTCCCGCCCTTAACCTCCTCGATGAACTTCGGGATGTTCTTCACATCGCCGATGTCTTCGATCATCCTGAGCACCTGCTCGTTGGCGCCACCGTGAAGCGGGCCGAACAATGCGGCGATGCCAGCCGACATGGCCGAGAAGGGGTCGACGTGTGATGAGCCGACGGCGCGTACGGCGGAGGTGGAGCAGTTCTGCTCGTGATCCGCGTGGAGAATGAAGAGAACTTCGAGCGCCTTCGAGAAAACCGGATTCGCCTCGTACTTCGGCTCCGTCATCCGCGCTACCATCGACAGGAAATTGTCGACGTACGAGAGATCGTTGTCGGGGTAGACGAAAGGCAGGCCCTTCAGGTGCCGGTAACAGAACGCGGCGATCGTCGGAACTTTCGCGAGAAGCCTGATGATCGAGATGTTGCGCTCACGCTCGTCGAAAATGTTGCGTGACGATGGGTAGAACGAAGCGAGCGCGGCGACGGCGCTGTTGAGCATCGCCATCGGGTGCGCGTCGTAGCGGAACCCCTCGAGAAACTTCCGCATGTTTTCGTGCACGTACGTGTGGTACGTGATGTCCTGCACGAACTGATCGTACTCATTCTGCTGCGGCAGCTCGCCATGCCTCAGGAGCCACGCCACCTCGAGAAACGTTGAGCTTTCCGCCAGCTGCTCGATCGGATAACCGCGATATCTGAGAATGCCTTTGTCGCCATCGATGTAAGTGATTGCGCTTCGGCAAGACGCGGTGTTGAGGAAGGCTGGGTCATAACTCAGGAGGCCCGGGTCGTCCGCGTCTCCGGTGCTGATCTGCTTGAGGTCGTTAGCGCGAATGGCGCCGTCGGTAATCGGGATGTTGTATGACTTCCCCGTTCGCGAATCGGTGACGTCGATTGCGCCGGACTCTGTCTGCGCAGTGGTTTCTTCAGTGGCAGTCTTGGCCATTCGTTCTCCTGGTGATCCCTGAAAATAATCGAACCGTGTGCGCTTCGGCGCGGTTCGGGGGGATCAGGTTGCGGCGGTTGTAATTATTGCCCACTCGTCAGCCCTTACCGGCTGAACCGAAAGGCGGCTGCCTTTCTGGAGAAGGGTCATTTTCTCGAGGCCTTTGGTCTTCCTGAGCCGTTCCAGGGTGAAAACCTCGCTGAATCGCTTGACAGCCTTCACATCGACCATGTACCAGGTCGGGTCCTCAGGCTTGCTCTTCGGGTCGTAATGGGAATCTGAGGAATCAAATGCCGTCTGGTCGGGGTATCCCTCACGTACGACCTCCGCGATTCCGGCAATCCCCGTCGGATCCGTGCTCGAGTGATAGATGAAAACGAGGTCGCCCTTTTTCATGAGGTCACGCATGGTGTTGCGGGCCTGATAGTTCCGAACACCATCCCAGAAGGCAGTCTTCTTCGGGGCGTTCCAGAGGTCGTCCATCGAGAACGAGGACGGCTCAGTCTTCAGGAGCCAGTAGTTCTTTGGCATGAGTCAGGGGTGATCGGAAAAGGTGACGAGGGGAAGCAGAACATAAAGGTGTCTTCTCAAGTAGTAGATTCACTACTCAACGAACAATGAAATCCAATCAGATAATGCGACAGGTCTTCCTCGCCGCCTCATGCACGGTCATCGCCGCCGTCGGCGCCGTCGGCGCCCAGGCGCAGGTGCCGCTCAAGTACCCAGTCACGCAGCGCGCGACCCAGGTCGACGATTACCACGGGACGAGCATAGCTGACCCGTACCGGTGGCTCGAGGATACCAACTCGCCGGAGACCAAGGCCTGGGTGACGGCGCAGAACCGGCTCACCGCCGGCCACCTCGCCACTATACCTGAGCGGGACGCGATTCGGAACCGACTCAGAGTGATGTGGAATTACCCCAAATACTCGGTGCCGACCAAAGTCGGAAATCGCCTCTTTTTCTTCGAGAATACGGGGCTTCTGAACCAGAGCATCCTCTTTGTGAGGGACGGCAACAGGGCGTCGCGGGTCCTCCTCGACCCCAACACACTTTCCCCGAACGGAACTGTCTCGCTCGCCGTGACTGAAGAGTCTCCCAGCGGTCGCTACCTCGCCTACGGAATCTCGGTAAGTGGATCGGACTGGCGGGAGTTCCGCGTCCGCGATGTCGAGACCGGGCGTGACATGCGGGACACTGTCAGGTTTGCAAAGTTTTCCGACGTCTCATGGACGAAAGACAGCCGCGGATTCTTCTATTCGGGTTATGGCGCTCCGGTCGAGGGGAATGCCCTCACCAGCGTAAATCGCAATCAGCGAGTCTATTATCACCGGCTGGGCACGCCGCAGTCGGAAGACCTGGTCATCTACGACCGGCGCGACCAGCCGGACTGGCTGTTCGACGCGAAAGTCTCGGAAGACGGCCGGTTTGCGATCATTACAGTCTTCGAGGGGACAGATCCCCGAACGCGACTTTATTACGTCTTTCTCGACAACCCGAAACGCCCCAGGGTCACGGCCCCGGTGGTGCGCGTGATCGACCGGCTCGAGGCGGAGTACGAGTTCGTCCACAGCGATGGTGACTATCTCCTTGTCCGGACGAATGTGGGAGCGCCGAAAGGCAGGCTCATCAGAATCGACATCAACAACATTCAGCCTGAGCGCTGGGTGACAGTCATACCGGAAGCCAGCGACGCGCTGCAGAGCGCGACCGTGGCCGGTGAGCACATCATTGCTTCGTATCTCGAGGACGCTCACAGCACACTCCGGATCTACGGCATGCCCCGGCTCAACGACCCGCGGCGCAATCGCGGCATGTCCGGACCCGGTCGCCGGATTCCGGCCGAAACCGGCGACCGCGCCCCCGCAGCCAGCGCAGACCGCCGGGCGCAAAGCGCGCCGGGCTATCCGTTCGTCGGGGAGGTCAGACTTCCAGGGCTCGGGACGGTAGACGCAATCAGTGCCAGACATGATGACAACGAGATGTTCTATTCGTTCGTGTCTTACCTCTCACCCCGTACCGTCTATCAGCACGATGTTAAGCGGAACGTGAGTACAGAGTTCAAGTCGGCGAAACTCGGGATCGATGCCAGCCAGTTCGAGACGAAACAGGTTTTCTTCAACAGCAAGGACGGCACGCGCGTCCCGATGTTCATCACGATGAAGAAAGGCCTGGTTCTCGACGGGACCAACCCGACAATCCTGCACGGATACGGCGGCTTCAACGTTGCTCAGACACCATCGTTTTCCGCGGTCAATCTCGCCTGGATGGAAATGGGCGGGATCTACGCGGTCGCGAATCTTCGTGGCGGCTCGGAATATGGAAAGGAATGGCACGAGGCAGGCATGCTCGGCAAAAAACAGAATGTGTTCGATGATTTCATCGCCGCCGCTGAATATCTGATTCGGGAGAAGTACACTTCAGCCGCGAAGCTTGCAGCGTCGGGTGGGTCGAATGGCGGACTTCTCGTTGGCGCCGTAGTAAATCAGCGCCCCGAGCTGTTCGGTGCGTCACTGCCGGCAGTTGGCGTGATGGATATGCTTCGCTTCCACAAGTTTACGATCGGATGGGCGTGGACGTCAGATTACGGCTCTGCGGATAACCCGGACCAGTTCAAGTTCCTGCGAGCGTACTCGCCACTGCATAACATCAGGCAGGGAACGCGGTATCCAGCGACGCTGGTGACGACTGCAGATCACGACGATCGTGTCGTGCCGGGTCATTCGTTCAAGTATGCAGCGGCACTTCAGGCAGCGCAGGGCGGTTCAGCACCGATTCTGATCAGGATCGATACTGATGCCGGTCACGGAGCGGGCAAGCCAACAGACAAACAGATTGAAGCCGCGACTGACAGGCTCGCATTCCTCGTTAGGGCGCTCAACATGAAGCCGGTATTGGCACAGTGAACTCAGGTCTCATGCTGTTCGATCAGGTGATTCAGGTAGTGAGGTTCGTCGTGGTCGCCTCGGCGGCCATTTTCGCCGTCTTCTGCCTGATCGACTGGCTTGTGCGCACGCGGCGCGTAAACCTCTTCGGATCATTGGCTCGGTTCTGCAGGTCGAGGATCGATCCGGTGCTCGAGCCTATCGAGCGTAAGGTGGTGCGCGCCGGAGGTAGTCCTGCAAGCGCACCGCTGTGGGCACTCGCGGCGGTTGTAATCGGCGGGATCCTGCTCATCAGCGGTCTCGATTACATCAGGGCCGGAGTTGGCGGCGTGGCGCTCGCGATGCGCAGCGGACCCGGTGGAATATTCAAGCTTCTGGTGTCATGGATATTCGGCTTTGTGCGGCTCGCGATTCTCGTTCGTGTAATCAGCTCCTGGCTCCCGGTGTCACCCTACTCGCCGTGGATCAGGTGGTCCTACGCCATCAGTGAGCCGATTCTCAAGCCGTTGCGCCAGGTGATTCCATCGCTTGGCCCGATCGACATCACGCCAATCGTCGCCTACATCCTCATCGGGCTTCTGCAAGGACCTGTGCTCGGTCTGCTCTGAGCGCGTTGGACGATGCGCTTGTTGCATTCCTTGCCGGGCAACTGGCTATCGCGAAGCACTCAGTCACGATGGTTTCGGGGCATTCGTCGCGCGGCAAGACCGTGCAGATTCAAGGCGTGTCGATCGTCAGTGTTCAAGCGCTGGCGGCAGGAACGGGCGGAAAATAGTGGCATTGATTGTTGTAGTTGGGCCAGACGCTGCGCTGCTGGAGGGACTTTCACAGACCCTGGTCGGCGCCGGCTACGAAGTTATGGTTGCGGCGGAAATCCCCGAGGCACTCGAGTCGCTGCGCGGTGGGCGGCCGCTGATGGCGGTGGTGCATCGCGACGAGCTGGTTCGAAGTGGTGCGGGGTTCCGGCTCGCGCTCGCGAAAGGCGGAACTCTACTTTCCTTTCAAACTGACGACACGGAGGAAGATCATCTTCCGTTTGCGCTCAAGCGCGCGACGCTCGCCGAACTGCGGCTACCGCTCGAGCGACACCGGCTGCTTGCGCTTGCACATCATGTCGAGAGCAGACTTCAGGTCACCGGCAGGGATGCGACCGACGACTCCATCGCAGGTGAGGAGCTTCGCGACTGAACCGCTCCTACCGGCTATAGCGCCGGTTGTGCCACCATACGGCACGACTGAGCATTCCGTCGGCTGCAAAATGCAGCGGTACGCTGACCCCGATCGCCGTCGCGCCGGTATACGCCATTGCTTTCGAGAACCTGTCGAAATCCCGCTGGAATGCGGCGCGGGCCAAACCTGTGCCAAGCATCAGCAGTCCAGCATCTGTAAGCACCGCGGCAATCGTCCGCGTTTGCAGCGCCTCCTCGGCTGCCTCGAGCGCAGCAGCGTTATCTGCGAACACGGGCCTTATATCAGACGGCCAGAAAAATCCGAGATTCGCAATCTGCCGCTCGGATATCCCGCGCGTCACCGCGAGTCCATTCCAGACAGGTGCGAGGCCCAGCGCACATGTCTCGTATGTACAGTTCGCCGCAGCCTGTTGCGCCGCTGCCGTCGCTGGCAGGCCATGGGCGGCCACTGCAACCACCGCAAAAGCGATCGCCTTGATTGTCTTATTGCTGCTGCATCCCTGCATATTTCGCCTCGAATCTGGTGAACGCGCTGTCGAGCCCTGCTAACAAGCGAGCCTTGGTGATGTCGTCGACAAACGAGTAGGCGATGGAGTTCCTTGCCATCCCCTTGATAGTCCGATAGTCCAGCCCCTGTTCCTCGACTGCCTTGCGATACTCGCTCGTGATTGTCGTCCTTGATACTCCCTCATCGTCAGTCGCCAGCGCAATGGGCACACCGTATTTCAGGTATGTGCCGATCGGATGTCGCCTGCCCTTGATGCCAAGAATCCCGTCGCTGCTCCACAGTGACACTTCGACGAGGATCTTTTTCGCGGCCATCTCGCGCATCAGTTCGACCGGCTGATTCTCGAAGAGCACCGCTGTTCCGTGTCCGATCCGGCTCGCGTGTCCCAATCTGATTGACTCGCGGATGTGGAACGTCATCCCGTCTGGCGGGACGAGTCCCTCGGCAAGCTCGCCGGCATGCAGAGTAATCTTCACTTCGGGATAAAGCGCGTGCAGATAGTCGATCATTCGCATGTGCAGCGAGAAGTCCCGCATCGGAACCGGATAATCTTCAGGCATCACGAGGTTGAACCCGACGAACCGCGGGTCCACCCGGGCCATCTCGAACCCGGCAAGGATTTGCGCGAACACGGCCTCTGGGGGCAGGCCTCTCAACACCTGGTACAGGTAGCGCACGACTACCGAGCATGCCTCTGAAGCAGGTGTCGCGTCGCAGCTCATCAACTTGCGCTGCTTCAACTCCGCCGCGTCGATCTCGCGCCGCGCTGCTGACAGCGCCCTCACAAGACCCCCATCGAGTACTCTCGCCCGCATCCGCGAGAAATCATTATCGAATCCGGTGCGTATTCCCAGCCCAATGGCGAAACCGCGGTCAGGTCCGAACATCAGCTCGAGGTAAGTCACGTTTTGCGATGCAGCGCGCATTGTCACCTCAGCGAGCATATCGCCAAGCCTGCTGTCTTCCGAGCCGAACTTTCCGAACGACTCGAAGAACTGGTCATGCCCGTTGAGTCGCGCCGGATGCCAGTTCCTCATCGACCACGCGTCGATCACGTCGCCGTGGAGACCTGCGTCACGAAGGATATCGGTTGCCGGAATTTCGCCATCACGTGCGTTGCACGGTGGTGGTGAGAGCGCAAGAGTAGCACGCATGAGACAACGCCCATCCTCGGCTGCCCATTTCACGAAACTTTCCGCGTAAACTGCGCCGCTCAGGTGACTGTGGAGGTCACCGCCTTTCGGCATGTCGCGAAGGAACAGCAGCAGCGCATTCGGATCATCGCGAACGCTCTCCATGTGGGAGTGCGTGGCGTCTGTCGCCGTTCGAGCGGGAGTTGACGATGCCCGCGGAGCCGAAGCGCAGGCTGCGAGAAGGAGCGAGAGAATCGGGGTGAAAGATCGCATGAATTTTTCGCGTCGATGGGATTGCGCCGGACGTCACAGGTTTCGACTGCTCCAGGCTGTCTGCAAAAATAGCTTGTGCGCGCCGGGCATCATAAGCGCGAAAGCAACTACACATGGGGGAGGAGGTTTGGGAGGTGCAGGAGGAATTGGAGCGAGTTCGCTTCCGGTCGCTTAACTCGTCCCGGCAACTCGGGCACCTCGGCTTTGGGGTAACTACAGAACCGCTCGTCGCAGGCCGCAACCAAACACTCAGCGGGGCTTCACAAGCACGGGCCTGTCCGATTTTCTGTGTGTAAGGTCGGTTAACGGATAGGCTCAGCTCTCGAGTTTGAAGCGTTCACCGAACAGGATGGCGAAGTGGGTCATTGCTGGCTTCCAGACAGTTGAGCTGTTTTTCCATTTCTTCACA
>JBBREF010000032.1:0-28733 GCA_038203205.1 Gemmatimonadales bacterium
CGCAATCAGCTCAGTCCTTTCTCCGCAGTCCGAAATGCGTCCGCAGTCCGCAATCAGCTCAGTCCTTTCTCCGCAGTCCGAAATGCGTCGCAGTCCGCAATCAGCTCAGTCCGATTTCCTCATCCCGCATTCTAAAAAATGAATTGGATGTCGACAGTATCCCGAACCGGGGTTCCGTCCGGCCTCGTGCCTGGCCGGAACTTCAACGCGAGCAACACGTCGCGCAGTTTCCGGTTGTATCCGCCATCCCGCGACGGGTTGAAGCCGAGGAGTTTTGAATTCCCTCTTTCGTCGACATCGAAATAGGCGATCAGGTGATAACCGCGAAGCGATGCGGGCGCGGGAAGAGGTGGAAGAAAAAATTGAGTTGGCGTTGGCGGATAGTTAGTTCCAGGGCCGCCCCCGGTTCCCGGTCCGGTCCCGCTACCGGTCCCAGTGCCCGTTCCCGAGCCGACTCCTCCGCCTGACCCAGGTCCCGCGCCTGGCCCGCCAGTCGTCCCCGTGCCTGTTCCGGTTCCACCGAGCCCGGACGTCGGCGCGGGCGGAGCTGGCGCGGCGGGAGCGGGCGCAACCGGGGGAGTCGGGGTCGGTGTTGGCGTTGGCTTTGGTGGCTCGACAGGCGCTGGCGGTGCGACCTCCGCGGCCGCGTCGGGCGCAGGTGCGTTGAGCCGTATGAAACGCAGTCGATCCCCAGCGGGGACATCGTTGCCTGCGCTACCCCCTCCTCCGCCACCTGCCGGCCCTGGCCCCCCGGCCCCAACCGTTGGCGTGCCCTTGAAACCTGACTGCGCAGCCGGATACAGAATCAGCAAAACAATTAGCGCATGCGCAAAAAGAGAGGCGGCGATTCCCTTCCACCGCCCCTCTCTTTTGCTTGGTACTCCGACCGGTGGTCTGTACTGCTTTGCTATTGCGCCACCGGGGTCTCGGCTGACTCCTTCGGAGACATGCCGATGACTTTCACGCCAGCTCCGCGCGAAACGTCCATCGCGAAGATCACGTCGGAATATTTCACCTTCGGGTCACCCTTGACGAAAATGATCTTTTCAGGGCGGCCATCATAGATCTCCTTCAACCTCGCTGGAAGCGTCTGCCTTGTGAGAGCTTCCTTGTTAACAAGGAAACGATCGCCGGGCATTACTTCGAGAACGATCTGCGGCGGCGGGTTGTCGCTCTGCGCCGTCTCAGTTGGATCCGGAAGCTGAAGGTCAATCGCCTTCCGCGACATCGGAATCACGAGCATGAAAATGATCAGGAGCACGAGCAGGATGTCGATCATTGGAACGACGTTAGGCTCGTTCGTAAGTCCCGACCTGCTAGCAGTCATACCTGACATTATTGGGTTCCTCCAGGCGCAGGTACCGGTGCAGCGGCAGGTGCGCCGCCGAGTCCGATTCCGGGCATCAGGCGGTCAGAGGCAATCAGCGAGACTGTTCCCGGCGACTGATCTGTGATCAGACCGGACACCGCCACGAAGTTGCGCGACGCGATATCGAGTGCATCGATGATCTTGGAGTACTCGAGGTCCTTGTGCGCCTTTACATACAGAAGCTTGTCCTCTTCCCTGCTCTCGTAGATCGCGCGCAGTCTCGCGCCGAGCTCCGCATTCGGGATTGCTGCCTTGTTCAGGTAGTACTGTCCATCCGCATCTATACCGAGCACCTGGTCCCGCTCCTCCTCAGGATGTGGCTTCAGATTTACACCCTGCGGCGGAACAGCCTGGAAGCCGGCGCTGATAGCGGGGATGACGAGCATGAAGATGATCAGCAGAACGAGCATGATGTCGATCATCGGCACCACGTTCGGTTCAGCCTTTACTCCACCGCCGCCTCCCCCAACTGACATTCCCATTGAATAGTCTCCTGCTTACTGCGCGATTGGGCCAGTCCCGCTCGATGCAGTCGTGTTGAACTCGCGGGTGAAGCGCGAACGGCCGAACTCGCCACTCACGTTCTTGATCATGTAGTCGATCATTTCCTTCGACGTGTACGTCATTTCCGCCGTAAGGTTGTCGATCTTCGTGGTGAAGTAGTTGTAGCCCCACACCGCCGGGATGGCGACGAGAAGACCGAACGCCGTCGTAATGAGCGCCTCGGCGACACCTGACGAGATCGCGGAAAGACCGCCTGATCCTGACGAGGCCATACCGGTGAAGGCGTTAACGATACCCATCGTCGTTCCGAGCAGTCCGACGAACGGAGCCGTCGCACCGACGGTCGCCAGAATCGCGAGGCCGCGCTTGAGGTCAGTGATCGTCATCAGCATCTCGCGCTCGATCGCGCGCTCTGCGGAGTTGATGTCACCTACTGAAACCGTGCCGTCCTGGATCAGGGGCTTGATTTCGGTGAGTGCGCCGCCAAGAACGCGGGCAACGTGTGACTTCTTGTACTTCTCGGAGAGCGTCACTGCCTCGGCGAGGTTGTCCTCCTCGAGGAACTGAGAGAACTCTGGGGCGAACTTGCGCGTTTCAGCCTGCGCCTTGCGGAGGTCCCATGCCTTCTTGATCGTCACTGACAGTGACCAGATCGACATGAGGGCCAGGGTGTAAACGATGCCGCGGGGGAACCACGTCATCTCGTGCCAGAGGTCGAGTAGCGAGAGTTGCATTGTTGGTTTGTTCTCCGAGAGGGGTTATCTGTCGAGTCTGAACTGGAAACTCTGCTGCACCAGCTGCTTCACCTTCTTTCCGCCGACTTCGGCAGGATAGAAGCGCATGTTCGGAAGCGCTGTGCGTACCGCGCTGGCGAACAGGTCGTTCGTGGCCTTGAGCACCTTGTACGTGCTAACGTCGGCCTTGCCTTCTTCGCTTACAACGAACTGCGCCTGGACTTCACCCTCGACGCCCGATGAACGGAGAGCGTCAGGATAGCGCGGTGATCCGGTTCCAGCGATCTGCGACACAGGCTTCTCGACCTGGAACTCGAAGTAGGTCTGGTTGCTGTCGATGATCTGCGGGGTTCCGCCTTCGACGCCTTTCGCGATTCCGCCCTTCACACCCTTCCCGCTGAAGTCATCCTCGTTGGTGACTTTCTTCGAGAGGTCGATGTCAGGAATCTTGATCGGGATGTCGACAGGCGCGCGGAGCACCTGGAAGCCCTTCGGTGGCGGCGCCTTCACGACGACGTCTTTCGGCGGCGGCGGTGGTGGCGGCTCCGGGGTCTTCGGCTTGGGCGGCTCTTTCTTCATCTCCACGAACTGGATCTTTTCCGCCTTCGACTTGTCTTCGGCGATACCGGCTCCAGCTGTCGCCGTGACCGCCGCAGCGATAAGTCCGCCGTGGAAGATGATGCTGAATAGAGTTCCTCCAGCCATCTTTTCCTTCTTCGGCTTTGACTCGATTAAACGATTGAACATTGAATCACCAGGGAAAAGGATTGGTGAACGAAGCTTACCCGACAGCGTGTTTCGACGTAATACCGTCAAGATTAAGAATCAATGAATTCAGGCTTATGCTTCCTTAATGTTCGTGGCCGGTGCTTTCGGCAACGGGAGAGTCACAGTGAAGAGGCTTCCCCTTCCAAGTCTCGATGATGCAGTAAGTGAGCCGCCGTGTGCCTGGGCGATCCACTGGCTGATTGCCAGCCCGAGCCCGAACCCGCCGCGCTCCGACATTCTCGAGCGCACGCGGTCTGCCCGCCAGAAGCGCTCGAAGATGTAAGGGACATCCGCAGCAGCGATGCCGATACCGGTGTCGCGCACCGCGAACGTCACCGTCTCGGGGTGTACTCCGAGCCCGATGTCCACCTTCCCCCCGGCGGGCGTGTACTTGATGGCGTTGGTGACGAGGTTGAGGAACAGCTGCCGCAACCTGATGCGGTCGCCGAGCACTGTGACCTCCGCGGTGAATGGCAGATTGACTGTAACGCCCGCGGCTTCACCAAGAATCAGCGCAGTTTCGTAGACATCCTCGACGAGAGGCTTGAGCTCGATCGGCTCGCGATGAATGTCGAAGCGCCCTTCGTCTGCGCGCGCAAGCGTGAGCAGGCTCTCGACGAGATCGGCCATGCGCGTCGTTTCATGCAGTGCTTCCTCGAGCGCAACCATTCTTTCCGACTGAAGCGGCTCTGTCATCGCTCGCTCCACATCAGCGCGCAGCACGGCAAGCGGCGTCTTCAGCTCATGACTTGCATCGGCAGTGAAACGGCGCAGGCCCATGAACGATGTCTCGAGGCGCTCGATCATCGCATTGAGTGTAGAGACGAGGCGCTCGAACTCCTCGCCGGCGTTCTCCATGCTCAGTCGTCGATGGAGGCTGCGACCATCGCTGATCGCGGCGACATCGTTGGTGATCTTGGCGATGCGATTCGAGTTGATCCCGAGAATCGTCCACGCACCCCACCCTGCAGCAAGAATCACGAATGGAGCGAACACGAACAGCGCGATCAAGTAGCCACGCGGGAGCTGAGTCGCTTCACTGGTCTCGGTTCCAACGATCACCTTTCCGAGACTGCCAGTTGACGCACGAATGTCCCGCGCGACGAGCAGTAGTTTACCGGATCCGCCTCCGAATGACAGCAACAGGGCCGGTCCACCTGCCGGAAGAGTCTCCACCTGTTCGCTGAGCAGGGTCAGGTCCGCCGCGGCGAGGAATTCGACACGCGACGAGCGGAACAGGGCTGTGTTCTGGCGATCGAGTACGACGACATAACCGGGAAATCCGTTGAGCATCGCCCCAAGCCGCGGCGTGATGACAATGGTGGCGCGCGCCGTGTCAGGTCCGACGAGAACTCCCTGAGCCCCTTCGCCGGCCTCGAGAATCAGCGCCGAGGCGAGGTCTGCCTCAGTGCTCGCGGTGCGCGCGATGTCCTCATATAAGGAAGCGTTGCGGACAGTCCAGAAAGTGAGCGCGAGACCACCGGTCGCGATAGCAAGTCCCGTGACGAACGCAGCGGTGAGGTTCGTGCGGGTAGACGCCACTCAGCTCACGCCTTGCCTGAAGGCGAGTCTGTGCGAATCACGTATCCGACGCCGCGTATGGTGTGAATGAGCTTGGGCGAGCGCGATGCATCGATCTTCTTTCGCAGGTGATTGATCACGACGTCGACGATGTTCGTGCCGGGATCGAAGTGATAGCCCCACGCGTATTCGGTGATGAGGGTACGGCTCATCACCTTTCCTGCGTGTCGCATGAGGTACTCGAGCACAGTGTACTCCTTTGGCGTGAGCTCGATTGCATCACCTGCGCGTGAGACTTCGCGAGTGTCGAGATTGAGCTCGAGATCTGCGACTTTGAGCGCCGGTGAAACGATCGCGCGCGGTCGCCGGGACAGTGCCTCTACACGTGCGAGCAGTTCCTCGAATGCAAAGGGCTTGGTGACATAGTCATCTGCTCCTGCGCGGAGCGTCTCGACCTTTGCGTCAATCGCATCCTGCGCAGTGAGGACGAGTACCGGTCGCTCCACTCCCCTCGCGCGCAGACCATGCAGCACTTCGAGACCCGATTTCCCCGGGAGGCGCATGTCGAGGATGATGAGGTCGTAGTTGCCACCCGCTGCCATCTGCTCGCCTTCATCGCCGTTGGCGACGAGGTCGACGACCCAGCGCTGCTGCTCGAGGCCGCGCTTTACGAACGGTCCTACAGTTGGGTCGTCTTCGATGACGAGAATCTTCACACTAGAGGGCGCAGAGGTGAACTACGGAGGACGCAGGGAACGACACGCAGAGACGCAGAGGGTGGGGCTCCTTCCATAATGCGGGGTTTTGGGTGCGTCTGGAAGGTACTGGTGACGAAACCACAGAGTCTGGAGGGTTTCATTATCGCATGTCAGAATCGGGGACGTCGCCGAAGCGGCAGGAGGTAAAGGATCAGCGGACGCACAAGATCATCGGATGCGCCATTGCCGTGCACAAAGCCGTCGGGCCCGGCAGTCGCGAGTCAGTTTACGAAGAGTGCATGAGGCGTGAGCTGCGGCGTCAGGGCATCGGGTTCACGCAGCAGACGAGGGTCAGGCTGGACTACTACGGCCCTGTCGGCAAAGGCTTCCGCCCCGATTTCGTCGTTCAGAAAGCCGTAGTGCTGGAGTTGAAGGCCGTAGAAGTCGTGAACTCTCTCCACGTGACACAGGTGCTGTCGTACATGCGCAGCTCAAAGGTGGAGATTGGCCTGCTCATCAACTTCAATGTGGAACTTCTGATACATGGCGTAAGAAGGCTCATCCTGACGAAGTCAGAATGAGCCCCCTGTGCTCTGTGTTCTCTGTGTGTAGTTCCCTGCGCTCTCCATCCCCGCCCCAGAGGGGCGGCTCTGCGCCCTCTAGTTCAGTACTCGACCCAATTATCAACCCACGTATTCTGCAGCGGGACGAGGGCGCCAAGAGACATGAGGCTCTTCGCAACCTCGCATGAGTTGTACTGGTAGGTTTTGGTTCCGTTCACTGTGTTGATCGGGACCGTCTGGCCAAGCTTTGCGTTGAGCGCGCTGACGATCGCGCCGTTGATGTTGTTGTTTCCGTTTCCTGTCAGGTCTCCACCGACAAGCACGATCCCCTTCCAGTTGAACGTCGCTCCGCTGCCTGTGTCGAGATCGCCTCTTACTATAAGAAGGCCACGCCCGTGGTTGAGCGCCGACGTTCCAACGCTTCCCGATGACGCCATGTAGATCACCGGATAGAACGTGGTGTCTGCAAACGAGGGTACCGCATCAGGCGGGATGACGTAGTCGGGCGCGATTGCGGTGCCTGCTACAATTCCGGCCCAGTCTATCTCGACCTCTCGCGCGGCGTCGTTGACAGTCGTACCGAGGTATTCAGTGCTGTCCGCAGTTTCGGGCCTGTTGAAGCCCGGGATCACGGGAACGGCGACCCCGGCGATTGCCGCTGAGTCACCGCACGCGTCGACGCCGAGAAAAGATCCCGAGGCTCCGTTTTTCCGGATTCCGGTCAAAGCCGTCCAGCCTGCCATGACTTCCATAGTTGCCGGCTCCCAGGCTGCATACTGAGCAACTGTTCTAACGCCCGCAGGAATGCCGTTGATCGCGCCCTTCGTCTGCGTTCCACGCGAGCGCACAACGTAAAGCCCTGCCAGCGAACCGACCGGCGGCCTGACGAGGTCGAGCTGAACGTCCGCGTACCCGCCTTTCAGCATGATGCGGATGGGACCTTCCTTGGCCGCGGGCGGTCTCGATGTGAATCCGAGTGAGTCACGCTTGACGAAAAATGTTTCGAGGCCATGCTGGGCAAGCACGAACGCACTCACCTGTGCCTGCTGATCGTCGACTCCCCTTCGCTCGGCGTTGAGGAGCGTGAAGCCTGCGGCAATCGAGATCGAGAGAATACCGATGACGAGAATCGCGGTCGGAAGTGCGAAACCTCTTCTATTACGTGAGATGTGCATTGTGTCTCCGGTCAGTTGAGACGGTTCTTGAAAAACACTGCTGTCACGAACGGCGCCTTCTTCTTCTGTGTGGCCCCCGTGGGAGTCCGCTCGCTCAGCCCGGTCATGTTCATCTCCAGTCCGCGCAACGTGGCAAGGTTTGAAGGTGGCGCGGCCTGAGCTACCAAATTGCTGCCAACGTAGAACCTGAACTTTGCGGACGCATCGTAGGGAGCGGAAAGCTCTTCACTAAAGTTGTCCTCTATACGCGTGCGGAAGAGACCGATGGTCCCCGGCACTGATGTCGACGAAGCAAATGAGTACCTGATCTTGCGGTAGAGAAATACCGGCGTGCCGACCGTCGCGGCAGCATCGAGCTTCGGCATGATCCTGATGATTCTTGCGCCTTCGGCGGTCAGCGAGGTGACCTGCGCCGCGTTGCAGACACTCAGCGTGCCGACTTCCTTCGTTGTGTTGTCGTCGACGTAGTGATAAACACCGTCGCCGCCGCGCCATGCGTACCCGGAATAGCCAAGGCCGCTGTACATCGCTGAGTCGACCGGAAGGAGGCTGATGTGCGTATAGGTGTTGTTTGGCCCTGCCCCGCATACGACTCCGATGGCGTATGGAACGCGCATCGTGACCGCAGATGCCGAAGCGGACATTACCCCTCCTGCCGCCTCGACCATTCGCAGATCCGAGACGACGCGGTTGAGTGGACCTCGCGAAACAGCTCGCGCGAGATTTGAAGTTTTCTGATGGTCGAAGTAACGCGCCTGGGAGCTCATAACCCGCGTCAGACCCATTCCGACGATGGCGAGAATCACCATTCCAATGAGCAACTCGGCGATGCTCATTCCTCTGCGCGAGCGCACGAGTTGTTTCATCACAGGCCGTCGTCGATAAAGGTGGTGCGCGTATTTGCGCTCGATCTGACGAAATTCATCGTGTCAGGCTTGTAAAGCGCATTCTTTGGCGCGATGACCAGGGTGACGCGCTTCGCCTGAAGCCGCCACTTGGAGAAATACTCGGTTACGGTCACTGTGACCTTGTGCGGATAAGGCTGTGCCGTCACTGAGTCGACGCGGGTCCCCGCCGCCAGACTGTCGTATGGGAGCGACTCGAGCAGGTTCACCTGGTGCATGATCACGGCGTTACGATATGTGTTTCCGACAGTACGGTGATTTCTCGCCGTGATCTTGAATACCATCGCCGCGAGCGGCGTCATGATCAGCGCGAGGAGTGTCATCGCCACGATGACCTCCATCAGGATGAATCCGCGCCGTCCTCTTGATTTTTTCGCAGGTTCTTTCGATTTCTGCATCATTGCGGTGTCATCCTCACGAAGCCGGCGCTCGACGCGAACACTTTTCGGGAATAGCCGCCGTTGGAAACTGTGACCTCGAATGACGCCGATCCGATCCCATTAGGAAGAACGTCAACGGGATTCACTGTCGATGTCAGCGAGGAAAGGGAGTAGTCGGTACCCTGGCTGAAGAGGCGCTGCGAAAGCATCGTCCCAGTAGCCCGGTCAGTGAATACGTACTTCTTTGTGCTCGGATAGAACGTCAGGCGGACTGGAGCGCGCTGCCTGCCTGCCATTGCGAATCCGTTCTGTAAATCCTGAACCACAACCTGAGCGGCGCGGTTGACGCGCTCATGGGTGATGATCTGGGCCATCTTGGGAATCGCGATGGCAACGAGGATGGCGAGAACGATCATCACCACCAGCATCTCGAGCATTGAAAAGCCGAGGCGGCCTGCAGATGAGCGGCGCCGGTGGCTGGCTGGACGTGCGCGGTTCGGCAGCATGTACTCCCTGTGTCTTCGTTACCCGATAAATCACCGGCGGCTGATCCGGTTCAAATCCGGCGCAACCTTCCGATTCATCACAATGACGAGCGTATCCGGGCCGGGTCACGGCTCGAACACGGATTATCAGGCAGGGAGCGGTAAACGCCTGTTTGCAGGAACGCTAAAGCTTTGCGATCTGCTCGAAGATTTCCTCGTTCGGGCGGCGAAGACCGTTGCGCTCCTCGACGTAGGACCACCTGACGATTCCGTCCTTATCGATCAGGAAATACGACCGCTTCGAGTAGAACTTCGCCTCATCGAGGACGCCGTAGCTGCGTGAGACGTCACGCCTGAAGTCGCTCACCAGCTCATGCGTGATTTTTTCCTGGAGCTTGTATGCCCGGAGCGACGCAACAGCATCAACGGAGATCGGGACCACCTCAACATCAGCTCGGCCAAACTCGAACTGCTCCCGGGTGAACTCGCACAGCTCTTCTGTGCAGGTGCTGGTAAACGCGAGTGGAAAAAATGCGAGGAGGACGTGGCGGGAACCGCGGAATGATGAAAGAGTTAAACTTTCGCCGGATGTCGAACGGGCCGTGAAGTCAGGCGCTGGCTCGCCCGGCTGCGGCACTTTTTGCATGTCTTCGAACGTCATTTCGCAACTTAACGATAGGCGGAGATTCACCAATGGATGCAAGCACAGCGACAACAGATTCGGGGGCGAGCGCGACCCTTCGCTGCCAGTTCTGCTCGACCTGGAACCGCATAGATGTCTCGAGAGCTCAAGACCGGCCGAAGTGCGGAAACTGCTCGAAGCCGATGCTGCTCGATCGGCCGCTCATGCTCGACGACGACAGCTTTGCCCGCACGGTCGCTGAAAGCGCTGTCCCTGTGCTGGTGGATTTCTACGCTGACTGGTGCGGGCCATGCAAAATGATGGCTCCCGCAGTCGACCAGCTCGCGGCGAACTACGCTGGGCGCGCGATCATAGCTAAAGTGAACACTGACCACTCGCAGATCGCCACGCAGCCGTTCGGGATACGCGGCATTCCGACGACGATCGTGTTCAGCGGCGGAAAGGAAGCGGCGCGGCAATCAGGCGCGATGCCATACCAGATGCTCGCGTCGATGGTCGACGGCGTTCTTGGCCCGGCTTGAGCTTCGGAGAACTGCGGAACTGCGGAACTGCGGAACTGCGGAACTGCGGAACTGCGGAACTGCAGAACTGCAGAACTGCAACCAAAAGGGGGGAGTGGGGTGAGTAAAAGGCCGAGTCACGTGAGTTTCTGTCCACGGTAAAACAATGTCCCGCAGTCGAGCTTCACCCTTTTGGGGTTACTACGTAGGAGCGCTGCGGGCGTGGGTTACGTAGTAACCCCCAAGTGCGGATGCCTTCTGCCCGCGACATCGGCTTATCGCGCGCGATCACTCACGTAACTCTCGACAACTCGCGACAACTCCCCCCTTTTTGTTGTAGTTCCGCCGTTACTCAATAGGCAACTGACGAATCGGAAAGTCGCTCCTTGACTGACGCGATATCTCCCCGCGTCGACAGGTCGAGCACCGCGGCATGCATCGGAACGACTGTGAATTTCATGCCCTCTGAATCGACAGCCAGCTGGACTGCGCGCGTCAATTCGAACTCCCCGCGCGGCGAAACAGGAACCGCTCGACAAACGTCAAAGATCCGCGAATCGAACAGCCAGCAGTTCATGCTTGCGTAGACCTCGCCCGAAGGCCGCTCCGACGCATGCTTACGGGGGGTTATGCTCTCGAGTATTCCATCATCATCGAATTCGAGCGCACCAAATCGCTCGACGCGATCTGGTGCGACGTTGCCTGATTCGATGAGAGCCGACCGGGCAAAACCGACAAGGCCTGGGGGCGGCGTCATGCGCAGGCGGGCCAGCGAGTCGGCCGGGTAGTAGTTGTCAGAGTTGAGAACGACAAATGGCTCACCTCCGGCGAACGTTTCCGCCGCCAGCACAGCGTTCGCAGTGCCCAGTGGTTTTTCCTGGACAGCGAATTCCAAAGACAGGCGGGTCGGCGGTACCTCCGACGTATAGTAGTCGCGGACTTTGTCGTGTTCCCGGCCGATGACTATGCACACCTTGTCAAATCCCGCGTCGGCGATCGCCGTGAGCACGAAGTCGAGGAAAGGCCTGCCGATCGGGATCATGCCCTTGACCCCTGAATCCGCGGCGGCTGCCTCCGACTCGTCCAGCTCGGCAGAGGCGTCTTCCCTGCGCATCCTCGTGCCCAGGCCCCGGGCAAGGATGACAACCCTCTGGGCTCCAGTCCCGCTGGTTGTGACCCGAGAGTCATCATGTTCGTCAGCAAACAATGGCTGCATCCAATAGTTGTGGATTGGCCTGGGTGCGAGCGCGTTCAGGCAAGGAGACCGTCATGGAGAGAACGAAAAAGGGATTTACACTCATCGAGCTGCTGATCGTCGTCGTAATTATCGGGATCTTATGCGCCATTTCGATTCCTAAATATGCCAGGAGTAAGGAGCGAACCTACGTCACAACGATGAAGGCTGACCTCCGCAATATCGCGACCTATCAGGAGAGTTTTGCAGCCGAAAGCCTCGGTGTGTATTTCTCAGGAAGCGGTTTCGCACAGGGATTTCGGCCTTCGCAAAGCGTGACTGTGACAGCGACGGCAGTGGCCGGCCCGCCGAACGGCTGGACAGCAGCGGCGGTGCACGCGCTCACGACGAGGTCGTGTAACGCGAACATCTTCGGGGTCGCCAGCTGCACGTGATTTAGTCGCAATCGAGCGGCGGTTCCGTTGCAGAGCCGGTCGGTGTTCATTATGGTAGCACGTGAATTCCCCAAAGCCGTTGAGCGGGCCAGCCGCAGCTCCTGACGCCCGCGCGGCTTCCGCGCTCGCACATGCGACACTGGTTGCGTCAGTATTTTCATGTTCGTGGCTCCTCTTCAGTATTGAGCCGATGGCCGCCAGGATCCTCCTCCCCCGGCTTGGCGGAACTCCAACCGTCTGGATTACCTGCCTGCTCTTTTTTCAGGCTGCTTTGCTGACGGGATACGCATACTCGCACCTCTCGATAAGACTGCTTGGCCTCAGGCGGCAGGCGATCCTCCACGCAGTGCTGGTGATTGCGTCACTCGCGTTCCTGCCGCCGTCGTTTGAGGGAGTAACCCCACCACGGGATGGCAACCCGATACTTTGGCTTCTGGCAAATCTCGCGACGAGGATCGGACTTCCCTTTGTGGTCCTCTCCAGTTTCGGTCCGATAGCTCAACGATGGCTTGCGCATACAGATGCGAAACGCGGAGACCCATATTTCCTATACGCCGCGAGCAATCTAGGCAGCCTCCTCGCGCTGCTTGCGTATCCGCTGGTCTTCGAGCCGCTTCTCCCTCTCGGGAGCCAGTCGATCGTGTGGTCGGTAGCATATGCCGTCGTTGTCGTAACGGTCGTTGTTCTTGCGATATCAGTGCGGCGACGCGGCGCGGAGAGCGGCGCACCTGTCGTTCACGAGAATCACTTGTCAGCGGTGACCAATGCGGATCGGTTTCGCTGGTTGATCTACGCGGCGATTCCATCGAGCATGCTGATGGGGGCTACCTCATTCATCTCGACTGATATTGCGTCATTCCCCCTGCTGTGGGTTGTGCCGCTGGTGCTCTACCTTCTTTCGTATACTCTGGCGTTCGCGAGCAAGCCACCGTTGCCGCAGTCGCTGATGGTGAAATCAGAAGCGCATGCTATCGTGCTTGTCGCGCTGACGATGTACTGGGCGATTGCGCTGCCAGGTGTATTCAGCGCGCTGCTTCATCTCGCTTTGCTTTTCCTCGTCGCGATGGTGTGTCATGGCGAGCTTGCGCGAACGCGGCCGCCCGTTCGTCACCTTACCGAGTTCTACCTGTGGCTGGCTATCGGCGGGCTCGCCGGCGGTGTCTTCAATGCGCTAGTGGCTCCCGTCGCCTTCAACGAAATCATCGAGTACCCGATCGCAATCGCAGCGGCGGCGCTCCTTCGACCGCGCGAGTCAAAAGGAAAGAGGACGCTCGACATCATCCTCCCGATTCTGTTCGGCGCACTGTTGATCGCGGCTACCTGGAGGCCGGGCTCACCACCGGATCTCATCCCGACGCTGGCGATGATTGTTTTTGGCGTTCTGCTTTTTTCGTCCCGCGAGCGGCCGGTTCGTTTCGCGCTGGCGCTCGCTCTGCTGTTCGCGATCGGTGCGATGCGGCTCACGTCGTCGCCGAGTGGGCGACAGCTTGTCACTGCCGAGCGCAGCTTTTTTGGGGTTTACCGCGTGCTCGACAATCCAGTCACGCGGATTCGCACAATCGAGCACGGAACGACAGTGCATGGGGCGCACTCGCTCGCGCCGGAAACGAGACTCGAGCCCCTGTCGTACTACCATCGGCTCGGCCCTGCGGGCGACATCTTCGCTATGACGAAGCCAGGCAGGCTGCCGATCAGGCGTGTTGGCCTTGTTGGACTCGGGGTGGGCAGCCTTGCGTGCTACGGGATGAGCAACGAGAGCTGGACGTACTACGAGATCGACCCTCTGGTAGCACGGCTTGCGAGCGACACATCGTACTTCACTCTGCTGCGTGACTGTCCGCCGCGGCTGCGTGTGGTGTATGGAGATGCGCGCCTGACCCTCGCGCGTGTTTCTCCGAAGTCGTTTGACTTGCTGGTGGTGGATGCGTTCGCCTCCGACGCAATACCAGTGCACCTGATGACCCGCGAGGCATTCATCGATTATTTCCGGGTGATCGACGTTGATGGAGTCCTCGCGATCCACATCAGCAACGATCACATGGATCTTCAGCCGCTCGTCGCGGCGATCGCCAGTGACCTCGGCCTCGTTGCGCGCGTTCGGTACGATCTCGAGGCAAGTGGCGCAGCAAAGCTAACGGCGCACTCATCGTCAGTCTGGGTTGTGGTGGCGCGTAGTGATCCGGCGTTCGGTTCTCTCGCTTCTGACAGTGCGTGGAATGCCGCAGTGAACGCGACAGGCATGAAGGCGTGGACCGACGATTTCTCGAACATTCTGTCCGTTATCAGCTGGCGATGACCGGAGGGGTCGCTAAATCCAGATCGAGAGTGTGATCGCGCCCCAGATGTTGATGACGACACTTGCGGCGATCATTGCACGCCCGCGCGCCGAAACTGGTTCCACTAAGCCACGCGCGACCAGAAGCATGATGAATGGCATGAAGTCGAGTGCGTACCTGTACCCGAACTGCACGTACCCGATGCCATAGTACGTCAGGATCGGCACGAGGGTGAAGCCGATCGCGAGCCACGATGCCTGCACCAGGCGGTCACGCAGCCTCGCACGGAACAGATAAAGGAGTGCCGGCGAAGTGAAAAACAGTCCCATGCCCCATGGCGATGGGGTGAGGTATGGAAGCGCGAGTATTGCGTCTCCGCAGCGACCGGCTGAAGGGCGGCGAGCAGCATCGTATACGCGTTTTTCGGAACGTGCGCAAGGCTGAGACAAACCGTGTGACTTGGCAGACTCGAAGGCCTACGCACTGCTGCCTATAATGGATAGGATTCGGGATTGCTCGACGCTTCGTTGCGCCGGGTCAAGACCATCACGAGCGCGGGTAAGAAGAGCAGGGCGAAAACAACCGGCGCGTATGCTTCTGAGACATCGTGGGTAGTTGCGCCGGGCGTTGTAATCCGTGTGTTGCCAGCGATCAAAGCAAGCCAGGAGAGTCCACTCAGCAAGCTGGTCTCTTTCCACGTTTTTGGAACCAACCAAAGTAGAAGCTGATCGTAGAAGAAGAAGAGCTGCGGCACTAAGGTCAATACCAACAGTAAGCGTCCCTCGGGTCGCCTCCACCGCGTTGCTGCGAGAAGCATGATCGGACCACCCATCACTGCCACGGGCAGTAGGTAAGAGTCCTCAACCCTCTGACCCAAACTTTCGAGCCAGCCCGAAAGCCACCAAGGGTCGACGATAAACGCAATCCCCACGAAAACGGCAGACCCCGCGAAAGCCGTGAGCGAAGGTCGATAAGCGAGCGTGGCGAGACCAAGCGTCGGCTTTAGCGGAGCGAGCCATCCCAAAGCCGGCATTAGCGCGGCCGCGGCAAGAATGGGCGAAAATTGTCCCGAATTCGCTGCCCACAGAAATGGTACAGATAGAAAAAGCGGAAGGCGTTGATAACCGTCAGATGTTAGTGCCCACGCCAGCAGCGTTGAACTGAGTCCAATAAAACAAGCCGCTGCCGGGATCGGGTCGAGCCACGCTGAAAACGGAATTGACCCGATCGCAGATGTCAGCGGGTACACATAGGGCGCAATCAAGTCGTACTCCCCTCCCGTTCGAACGACGGTGTAGGGATCGAGGCCATCCAAAAGTGCACGAGCTGCTAACCAATGCCACGTAAAGTCCGCAGCCGCACGCGCCGAGTTTTGAGCGGTCAGGACCGCAAAGCAGTACGCCGTCGCCACGCTTCCAATGCAGACTGAAACAAGGAAACGAAAAGCAGGGTGCGAGAAATCATTCGAATTAGCGCGCGTTTAGTCTGTTCTCCCGCTAATTGCCGGCGACTTTGGGATTAAGCATCTCCACAGCGTTTAACGCACCTGCTGTGCGACGCGACAACACGCACTCGTCGCACGGCATGTCACGTGCCCCTCAAGTAAAAGTTCCCCACGCGAGAAACCAGTGCTAAATGTCTGGTGAATCAACGATTGCGTGTGGCTTCTAAATGCTTTTTTTCTGAGATGGGGCCTCTTGAACAATCAGTTCCTTGTCTTTCATCATGGAGCGTACAGGGATCGAACCTGCGACCTCCTGGTTGCAAACCAGGCGCTCTCCCAGCTGAGCTAACGCCCCTCGTTTCGGAATTGAAATATAAGTCCCACGGCGAACTCAACCAACTCATGCGAAACAGGCGAGAGTCCGCGTGTTCAGTGTTTAAGTCCCAGTCTCAGAAGGAAAAGTGGCCGGAACAGAGACCACCAACCCGCAAAAGGACGCATCTTCGACTTGCGATCGGCGTCAAGGTGCGAATAGTCAATAGTCACCGGCACTTCCACCACCCTCAACTGAAGCCGGCAGGCATGGTAGTGGATATACAACTCCGCTTCGTAGCGATTGAGCCATGATTGATCAAGCGCCACCTTGCGATCGTCAAACATCGACAACGAATACGCGCGGAAGCCACACGTGATATCAGTGAAGCGGGATCCAAGAAGTGCACTCGCGAGAAAACTGTACGCTGGTATGGCCGCGCTGCGAAAACCTGAGAGCTCAATCGCATTGCCGCCCTTTAGGAACCGGCTTCCCTGTACATAGTCAGCTGTGCCGGACGCCACAGGGTCGATAACTCGGTGCAGCTCCTCCGGATGCATCTTCCCGTTTGATGACATTATCACTACAAAATCGAAGATTCCGGAGTGGCGTGCGTGTTGGATTCCCGTCCGAATGGCAGCCCCAACCCCCAAGTTCAACGGGTGCCTCAGGACTCTGTAACCCATCTCTTCGGCAATCGATGGCGACGCATCAGTGGACCCATCGTCGACAACAATTACATCCAAACCCGGATTCGAACGGGTCAGCCGGATTAGGAATGCACCTATCTCCTCTGCCTGCTCGAAGTTTACGACAACGATCAGACCCTTCAACTCTTCGGCCCAATTCGCCAAGCCTCAACGCGACCCAGTTCATCAACCCCCCAAGTCCACGGTAGGGGACCCCGGATATTGGAGTAGAAACCAGCTCCCTCACCGTGAATCCTTCCGCCCGGCCGGTTGAACACAGCTCGCGAAAGCAATGTCGCTGAAGGGTAGAGTCGGCTTATCAGGTACCCTTGCAGGCTCGATACAATGACGTCGCCCTCCATTGGAAAAGGTCCCGTTCTCGCCAAGGGCTCTGCTCCCGCTTCCATCGCGTACCACTGAAATCCCCACGCCCCATCTGTCCAAACGTTCTCGCCAACCCGAGCATGCTCGGCAACGACAGCACCACCTAATCGGCCGATTTCGGCAAGTGCTCGATCGGCCCGGAGCATGAGGACCGACAATGTCAGACTAATAACTGCCGCGACCACCAGTGGAACTCGTGGCCCGCCCGCGTCCTTCCAGTTCGCTTTACGTGCGACTAGCATGGCCATGGCGGGTGCAGCCGGAAGAAGCAGCTTTGCCGGAAGTTGTACGTACACCGCAGCCAGTGCCGGCGTAAGAAGCCATAGCAACAGCACAAGCTGGAGCTTGTCATTCCTCGACAGAGCATCGATCCCAATATCGATTAAGACGTCGATTCCGAGAGTGAGAAGAAACAACAGTATGACACCCCAAGCCAATCCAAACCCAAAAAAACCACCAGTGACCGCGAGCACAAAAGCAAACCCGAGAGAAGCGTACGTTCGCCGGATCATAAGAAATTTCCGGCCTCTCACGGCTGGCCAAAGCACAGCAAGGGGGAAAGCCACAACCCAGTGAATCGCGAAGGCGGGCAAGTTGACCATTACCGCCGCCGAGCTCATTCGACTCAACGTGGCGCCAGCCACACTCGTGCCTGATTCGGGATCACGCGTGACGAACATAACCAGCGTTACAATTATCACTGAGCAAAAAAGCGGAAGTAAGCCCTGCAGGTGCGCACGTCCAGCGCGATCCTGGGCTGGTCCATCGATAACGAAAGCCAGCAGACCAGCGATGGGGATAACCGCAAGGGCATGTGATCGCGACAGAATCGCCAGCGCGAGAAAGAGCGCTGCTACCACTCCGGCCCTCGACCGGCGACTCCGGTGCCACGCCAGAAAGCGTTCAATACCGCATGTCGCAAATGCGAGCGTGGGGACATCAGGCATTGCCGTCGAGCCCATTGCAAGAACGGCAGGGCTGGATACAACAAGGAACGCAGCGACGGCAGCCTGTGCGCGGTCGAGTTGTAACCGAAGAGCCCGCGACGCTGGCGCAACGGCCGTGAGTGCTAAGCACCCCAGCTGAATCCCATGAGCAATGTACTCCGCCCGGTCGCTATTGATTGCCGGGACAAGTAGATATGCCATAATGGGCCCAGTAGCCAAATCCCGTGACAGCCTGATTCTTTCGCCATGGAAGACCATGTCAAAGGCCGTCGGATGAAGCGGGTCAATTAGAACATGCTTGGCTTGGAGCAGAAACGTCACATCATCGATAGTGAATGGCTTCCCGAGAAAAGGGAGAAGCACGGCAACCGCAATGAGGATGGGAATTGCTCCACATGATGCCGCAATAGCGATTGTAGGCGGGGGCCTGTTCACAGTAGCGAGATCAACCCTCAGGATTCACGTCCCTCCCCGGTTCGCCATTGGCTAGAGGAGCATTCCCTGGGCCCTGCCACCCGCGTTGGCGGAGGAGCCAGTCGTGAGTGGCGCGCAATCCATTTTCCAGTGTCATTTCAGGCACCCAGCGGAGTTCACGGCGCGCCTTCTCGATATTCAGAACCCGCCGCCTAATGTTGTCGATATCGCGTCGGTCGAAATGGGATGGCCGCATGTCGTGTCCAGACATGCGGATAATCGTTTCCGCGAGCTGATTTACCGTGGTCTCCCGGCCGGTCCCGATATTGTACGTCTGGCCTTCGGCACGGGGGGTGACCGCGGCCAGCAAGGTCGCCTCGACGGCATCACCAATAAAGGTGTAGTCGCGAGTCTGCTCGCCATCGCCATGGATGACCGGAGCGGTTCCAGCCATGGCAGATGCGAAGAACTTTGCAACGACACCACAATATGGATTCTCGGGTCGCTGCATCGGTCCGAATACATTCGAATAGCGCACCGAGGTCACTGGAACGCCATAGCTCTCGAAGAAAGCGTTGCAGTAATTCTCGCCCCCGTACTTCGAAACGGCGTACGGGCTCAACATACTCGTCGGATCGTCCTCGCTAATTGGCAGAAACCGTGGGTTGCCAAAAACTGAAGCCGAAGACGTATAGACCACTCGGTTCACCTCACTGTCTCGCGCGGCCATGAGCACGTTCAGCGTACCACCGATGTTAGTAGCGAAGTCCTCGCGAGGATTCTTTGTAGAGACAATTATGTTCCGAGCGGCCATGTGGAACACGTACTCAGCGTCAAACACGAGTTTCTTGACGACTGATTCGTCTGTCACTGAGCCACGGACGATCTGCAACTTTGGCCCCGCGGGGGGAAGGTTTCTTTCAAGCCCCGTGAAGAAGTCGTCGAGAACGGTAACATTAGCTCCGATCTCTAGAAGGCGCGTCACCGTGCTTGCGCCCACGAAACCGGCGCCGCCGGTTACAAGGACCTTGCGGCCTTCGAGCACGGCCGTCGCGCGAAGCGGCCCGGACCGTCGAGACTCGAGATTGGGGGTTTGCATACCTATTTAATGGGAGCCGGGAAGGAGGAAGCTAGAACATTGCTCTGATCCGTCATGTGGGCAAGGACATTCGGGAAGCGGCCGCGCTGCTAACTGAGGCGATGTTGAGCCGGAATGTGGCGCGCCGTCTTGCTCACTTGGCGCGTAGTGACAGCGCGCTCGCGCCGAAGCCTATCAAACATTTATCACCGCCACTGGAAGGGGCGGTTGCCTCGATCGAACCAGCGTAGCCAGAACGGCGGTGGACCAACATTGGGGTGTCGCAGCACAACGATCGTAGCCGGCAGGTAACACGCTGCAATCAGCATTGCACCCATGATCTCCCTCGTCGCTGGTGATCGCGGTTTTCCATCTCCCGCCAGATAAGCGACGATCCACCCTACGGAAGAGACGAGCGAAAGCACGCTTGCTTCCCGATATGTTGCTGCCACCACGAGCAGGATGAGGCCGTTGTAGGGATACCAGGTCTGCGGCGAGCACGCAGCGGCCAGGATCAGCCATGCTTCAGGCCGACGCCACCGGAGGAGCACCAGCGCAATCGCGGGACCCCCGAACTGCCGAATTGGAGGCGTGAAATGATCGGTCCCCTGAATCAACGCCCACCAGTCCTGCACCCACGACGGCGCCAGAATAAAACTGCTTCCGATGAGCACGACGCCACCAAAAACGGCCCACCCGAACGTTGCCCACGTAGACGAGCCAGCTATGACCGGAAGCGAAGCCTGTGGCTTAGCGACCGCGAAGAAACCCAGCGCAGGTAAGAACGCCGCAGCGGTAAACAAAATTGACCACTGTGCGAATTGCGCCGAAATGACGAACACGATCGACGGAAAAATTGGCAAGCGGTGCCAACCGTCCGCCGTGCAACCCCATGCGAGTAACATCGTAGACAGAAACACGAACACCGTTGAAGCCCAGTGGAACGGGAACACGGTGAACGGCATCGCCGCGACGAAGGCCGGGGCAGGATAGTACGGTGGAGACGGCATCTCCACGAGTCTCCCGGGGCCGATCGACTCGTAGGGATTCATCCCATCGAGCAACATCCGCGCACCGAACCATACAGTGGAGAAATCGGAATACCCTCCCACAGCATCGGCGCGAACGTACTGCATCAGTGCAGCGATCGCCGCAAGAAATAGCGACACCGCCACCCTCTGAGGAACCGTCGGCATGTTCGACCCCCACGGAAACCCAGTGTCGACAGCGATCCGTGCGTGGTTACCTCTCAGAACGCACTCCGCGAGGCAGAGGGTGGTTCAAACAGCATCGGCAGCAACTCCTCATAGCGCGACAACCGGCCACGAACAAAATGCGTGGTGTCAGGCGGTCCATATGCCTTAATGAGCAGATCACGAGCCTCCTTCGTCCGACGAACCGGCGCATAACGAGCCAGCTGTTCTTCATTGTTGATCGTCGGTAATACTTGGTCAGCGTAACGAAGGTACGTGCGCTCAGTTACTAGCCACACCCGCCGACCGGAGGCCCTGGCATCTGAGACGACGCGCGTCAGGGCGGCGGTCGCTACCGGGTCGAGCGACCGGCGTTGCGGGCTTGTAAAATCAACCGTGCCACTCCTGCCAGCCTGCGGGTGGTCGCGCTGCTCAATTGACGGGGGAAAGTAATGGTTGAAGCTCGGCGCGAACCATTCTGGCGCCGTGACGAGCAAATCGTCCCCTCGCACAAGCGATCCCACAGTCGATGCGACCGCGCGACTGTTGGATCGCGTTGTTGATACCAATGCAATGATACTGGTCACTTCAAGAGTTACCAGAAACGCCAGCAGTCCCAGAGCCAGCGGCGCGCGGCGCACATTGTCAGTTTTCGTCAACATGCGGCTTACCAAATCTGCCAGCCAGATCAGCACCAGCGGAGTAAGCATTGCGACACATCGTTGGATGAACAGGGTGGTCCAGGGAGAAAGAACCGCCGCGCCAGCAATTGAGAGGCTCGATATGATCACGAACATTTGCAACGGGTCCGACTTACGCCCCGCCAGGCCATCTTGGTGTTCATTCGAACGAAACAACCGGTAGCCAACTCGCGGTGCGAAGGCCATGGCCACGACAACCATCCCGGCAACCAGCCCGGAGACTAGAACCAACCGGAGAGGACTCCTCGGATACAAGCCAAGCAGCAGGTAGTCAGGGATGCTTACCAGTGCAAACAACCAGAATGCCACGACATCACCCATCGTCTCGAGCTCGAGCGGCGTATGCCCGGCATTCGCTCGCTGGTAGAGCAGCGTGGAGAACCATGGAAGGTAGAGCAACATCACTGCAACCACGGCGATGCCCAGCTCGAACGACCTGGGCCTGCGGTCCACCGCTGGCATTCTCATAAGCGCAATCGCGGCAGCTATTGCCTGGCTTCCAAATACAAGCCACGCCCAGTTGTGCGTGTACAACATGAGCGCCGTGACCAGAATGAAGCCCGACCACCGCCTCAACCCCCGACGCTCAATCGCCTCAGCCAGAAGGTAGCACGAGACGAGCACGAGGAGATGTAGAAGGCCGTAAGGCCTCAATTGAGATGAGTGCTCCGCTATGGCAGGCGAGACTGCTACGAGCGACGCGGCAAGGATCGAAGCGTTCCGCCCCATGAAGCAACGTGCAACCGCATATGTGGCAGGCACTAGTAGCGTCGCGATGAACAACATGAGGCTGAATGCAGCCAAGTCGCCCGTCCCCGCAATTCCGCGCCACGCCCGCAGCATCAGATAAAACAGCGGTGGATGCGATTCGTGCAGCTGCAAAAACTTGATCATACCGCTGACTGTTGGAATCGACACGACATTCAGTGCCATTCCTTCGTCCGCCCAAATGCTGCTTCCGAATGTCAACTGCGCCCGGCAGGCAACGGCCACAGCCGTGACCGCAGCAATGGCGCCATGCCGGGGCAAAGCCCGCCTACTCGTGAGCCGGCAGCGGCTCCATCGTTTCCGGATTCACCGGCACCTGTACTTCATCACGGTACGGCGAAGTCATCAGCGTCACGCGCATGCGCGGGAACGCGTCCATGAACGAGATGTAGCAGAAAGCCCACAGACCCAGGTAACCCATCGTCACACCGATTTCCCAGAACCCGAGCGGTGCATCAGCCAGCTTGTGGTGGAGCGACGGATAAACCTCGAGATACCGATGCAGCCAAAGTCCAACGACAGTGAACATCGCGAAAAACGCCATCGTAGGCAGATAGACCTTTGCCGCGCGCGACATGAGACCGAAGAACGGACCAAACATCAAGCCGACAGTCACCAGCGTGATCGGAAGCCACGGCTGAATCAGGCGCAGGCGTGCCCAGTGAGTCTCTTCGCCGAGGTTGCCGTACCAGATCACGAGATACTGGCCGAACGTGAGATAGCCCCAGAACGCTGTGAACGCAAAGCACAGCTTTCCCAGGTCGTGAAAATGTGTCTCGGTGATGAGATCGTAACGGTCGAGATACCTGCGCCACGCCATCACGAGAATCGTGAAACTCGCCAGCGCTGCGACCCATCCGCCCATGAACACCCACCACCCATACATCGTACTCTGGAAGTGGAGGTTCAGAGACATCGAGAGATCCCACGCCAACACGCTCCAGCCGAACGCAAACGCAAACGCGAGGAAAACAGCGAGCCGGCCCTGAAGCGAGTGCGTTGAATGGATCTCGCGGCGCTCGTCGAGGAAACCGCGCCGCATACGCTCACGCAGTCCCTTTGCCCATCCCGCCCCGCCCTCAGGCGAATGTCCGACATCGAGCCGAACTGTCGTGTAGATGTACCACACGCTCAGCGCCATGATGATTGCGAACGCGATGAGCGAACGTGGAATCAGGAACGCCGGATTCAGGTACAACGCCTTCTCCGGCACATGCAGTTCCTCATGCGTCCACGGGAAGATGTGATTCTTCCCGATGAAGATGAGGATCAGCAGTACAAAAGCCGCAGGCAGGAATGCGACGTAGCCCTCGAGGATTCGAATGATCGACCGCGACCAGCGCGCCGTCGTGATGCGCTGTACCGCAACGAACATCACGCCTGCAGATGAAATCGTCGTGAAGTAGAGCCAGTTGACCAGCAGTGCCTGCCACACGCGATCTACACCCATCACGGCGCCAGCGATGAACACGATCGCGCCGATTGCGCCAAGTATTATCGAAGCCGTGCGAAGCCATCCCGCAATCGGCCTCGAAGTGCCAGCGAGGATCTCTTCGCGCGTGGGTACGTGAATGTGGTCGCTCATATACGAGAGTCCGCAGAGTCGGTTACAGAGGGCGCAGAATCAGGCGCAGAGGGGCGAGGTGTCATCAACGGACCTCTCACCTTCCCTGTCGCATCGGTAAACGGCGACGGGCGATTTGGGGCGGTGCGCGAAGCACCAGGGACCTTGTCACCAGTCACACCCGGAGCGGCCAGCGGACCAGTCGCAACCTGACTGCCAGCGGTGCCCTGGAGGCCGCGGATGTAGTTCACCACATCCCAGCGATCAGGCTCCTCGATCCTGTTGTACGAGGGCATCAACCCGCGGCCGTTCCGCATCATTCCGAAGATGTATCCGTCAGATCTCCCCTTCGTGATGTCAGTGACGAGACTGATTCCCGGCACTCCGAGCTTCGACGCAGGACCGTCGCCATTGCCGGAATCACCATGACACACCGCGCAGTTGATCTGGTAGTACATGCGTCCGTTGTGAAGTGACGCCTCGCTGATCGCCGTCGGATTTGGAATCGAAGCCATCGAGTCGATGGTCCCCGGAAGCGGCGCATACGAAACCTGGAAGCCCGCGACCGCCATGCCGGTGACCGGAACTGACATCTGCGGGTTGCCCCTCGAAGGTGTCAGCGAATCCTTCACTGGCTCCCACGTCCACAGCGAAGGCTGGCGCTTGAAGTCGGTGAACCACTCACAGCCGGTGGCAGCGAGCAGCACCGGGGCAAGCAGCACGAGAGCACGCATATCAGCTTTCACTGCGCACCTCCACGGCTCCAAACTTCCTGAGAAGCGACTGCGCCTCTGCCTCACGCTCCGGCGGGCACTCGACCCACACGCCGTAATCGCCGCCGCTGAAACGCGGGTCATATCCAACGGTCATCGTCAGGCGAGGCACACGTGAGTTGATGAAAAGGCCAAGCACGGTTGCAAGAGCTCCGAAAAGGACCATCACCTCAAAACCGAAAATCGTGTAAGGCACCCACGATGCGACTGGTTTGCCGCCTACCACGAGGGGCCAGTAGTCGGAGGCCCATATCGCAATCCAGTACCCGAAGGTTGCGCCGAGCACGCCGCCTATCAGCGTGAATCGCCGAACCGGGCTCTGCGGTGCATCGACTGCATGTTCTATTTCATGGCGCGGCGTCGGCGAGTAGACAGTCACCTCGCCCAGCCGTTCTTTCTTCAACGCTTCGATCGCCTCGACTGTCGAGTCGAGCTCGCGGAATGCAGCAATGACTCCTGACATCAGGAAGCCTCCCCTGGTGTCGAAGGCTCGTAGTCGACATGGCGACCCGCCGAATCTATTCCGTGGTCATGCTGCTTCCTGAGCTTCGGCGGAATTATCTCCTTTACCTCGGATATCGCGATAACAGGCAGCTGCTTGATGAACAGCAGGAACCACATCGAGAACCAGCCGAAGCTTCCAGCGAGAATCGCGAAATCAACCCAGGTCGGCGTGTACCCACCCCACTGCCATGGCTCGAACTCGTGCGAGAGCGACGGCACGACGATCACGAAACGCTCGAACCACATGCCGAGGTTTATGAAGAACGAAAGGATGAACAGCCACGTCGGGTTGCGTCTCCAGCTCTGTTTGAACAGCGTGAGCGGGAGCACCATGTTGCACGTATAGAGAATCACCGACGCCCACCACCACTGGCCCCAGATGCGGTTCGCGAAGAACTCCTTTTCGAACTCGATGCCGGAGTACCACGCAACGAACCACTCTGTCATGTAGGCACAGCCTACTACGAGCGACGTGAACAGGCAGAGCTTCGCCGCCGCATCGAGATGGTTGATCGTCACATAGTGCTTGAGGCCGAACCACTTCCGGAGCGGGATGATGATCGTGAAGACCATTCCGATTCCGGAGAAAATTGCGCCGGCCACGAAGTACGGCGGGAAAATCGTGGTATGCCAGCCGGGTGTAAGCGCCATCGCGAAGTCGAAGGAAACGACTGAGTGCACCGACAGCACGAGGGGCGTCGAGAACGCAGCAAGGAACAGGTAGGCGCGCGCGAAGTGTCTCCACTCACGGTCTGAATTGCGCCATCCCAGCGAGAGAACGCTGAAGATTCTCTTCCTTACAGGATTCGTTTCCTTATCACGGAGCACCGCGATATCGGGTATGAGACCGATATAAAGGAACGTCGACGAAACTGTCAGGTACGTCAGGATCGCAAAGACGTCCCACACCAGCGGGCTCTTGAACTGCGGCCACAGATATCGCCAGTTCGGATACGGAATCAGCCAGAAGAATTTCCATGGACGGCCGAGGTGGAGAATCGGAAACAGACCTGCGGTCATGACCGCGAATACGGTCATCGCCTCGGCACATCGATAGATCGTAGTTCGGAACCCAGCCCTGAACAGATATAAAATTGCAGATATGAGCGTACCGGCGTGCCCGATACCAACCCAGAAAACGAATGTGATGATGTACACGCCCCACATCACCGGCGGATTGTAGCCTGCGACTCCGAGACCAGAGTAGATCTGGTATATCCACGCAGCAGCGCCAATGATGAGGAACAGAATCGCGACGCCGAGCCCGATGAACCAGGCCGTCGTCGGGTGAAGAGTTGCAATTATCTCGCGGTCTACCTGCTCGTAATCCTTTACCGCCGGAAGCTGCACATCGGCAGTCGCGATATTCGGCCTGCGGGGCTCGTCAACTGGTCTCACTGTGGCCGCCATCCTAGTGCCCCCCTTGTGTCGCGGGGGCAGCGGCTGCGGCCGAAGCGGCAGCAGTGCCTGGATGATTCACCTTCTTCAGGTAAACCACGGCTGTAAATGTGTTGAGCACTTCGAACACATGATATGCGCGTCTGTCATGAGCGAGCTTGGCCACCGTCCATCGCTCGTCTGCTGCATCGCCGAACGTGATCGCGCGCGACGGGCAAGCCTCGGCGCACGCCGTCGTGAATTCATCGGGCTCGAGACCGCGCTTCTCCAGTGATGCTCGGTTCTCCGCATCGCGGATCCGCTGCACACAGAATGAGCACTTCTCCATGACACCCTTGCCGCGAACCGTCACGTCCGGATTGAGCTGCCAGTTCAGCGGCTCAGGGAACGCATACTGAGCGCGCGCGGGCTCGCCGTATCCAAACCAGTTGAAGTAGCGAACCTTGTACGGGCAGTTGTTAGAGCAGTAGCGGGTGCCGACGCAGCGATTGTAGACCTGTACGTTCAGTCCGTCAGGCGCGTGGTAAGTTGCATACACCGGGCAGACTGGCTCGCAGGGTGCGTTGCCGCAGTGCTGGCAAAGCATTGGCACGAACCTCGTGTCGAAATCGGCACTGCCGTCCTCGCCACCCTCGAAGTAACGCTCGAGACGAAGCCACGCCATCTCGCGACCGCGAGTAATGTTCGCTCCGAAGCCCGTTCTGTCCGGCAGAACCTTTGAGCCCTGCCAGTCAGCGCCAACCGTCGGAATGTTGTTCTCGGCGTAACACGCTGTAACGCAGGCCGAGCAACCGGTGCACCGTGCGAGATCGACTGTCATCGCCCAGCGATGCTTCGCCATCCCGCTCCAGTGATTCGGATCGTACATCCCCTTCTCTTTCGACTCCTCGCCCTTGTCACCGAGATCACCCTGCGCGTCGTTGGCAGTCGGCGAGCGGAGGCCTGGAAGGAATTCGTGACTCGCGTCGCCCGGGAATTCACCATGGCTCTCATGCGACGGCGGGTGCGCCAGGTCGGCGACAGTCATTGCCTGCCCGATTCCCCGCCCATGCTGTCTCGCCGAACCTTCGGTGGTCACGAGACGTGAGAAGCCGCCGTCCTTGGTAACTCTCGCCTTCGCGAATCCATACGATGTTGCACCCGATCTGTCTTCGGAATACGGGAGCAGGTCGAACGCGTTGTGACCTGCGCGCGCATAACGCCCTGCGGCTTCCGAGTGACCGCGACCGGTGGCTACCGCAACTGTATCGGGCCGAATGCCGAGGTAGACATAAGCGGGAAGCGTCAGCCTTCCAGCAGCGGTCTCGACAGTTACGTGATCGCCGTTCTCGACTCCGAGGCGTGCTGCCGTCGATGGATGAATCTCGGCGACCGTCTGCCATGCAATCTTGGTAACCGGATCCGGCAGCTCCTGGAGCCACGGCTTGTTGGCGCCGTCGCCTGTGCCGAGCAGAGGACTCGGGTACACCATCAGGAAGAAGTCGCCGTTACCCGGCTGACCAGCGACAGGGGCCGGTGCAGCGCGGGGCACAGGGACCGAAGCGGTACCTGATGAGATCCCCCGTGGAAGTGCTGCGGCGAGTCCAGCGGCGCCTCCAGCGAAGCGCGCGATCATGAAGTCGCGATACGTCGCGCCCGGCGTCGCCAATGACGCCAGAACATCGGCAGTAGCGCGAGTGTCGAAGACCGGATCCATCACAGGTTGCTGTAACGACAGCGTCCCACGCACGGGCTCGGCATCACCCCAGCTCTCGAGCGAATGATTGTCAGGAAGCACGAGGTCTGCGAGCGCGCTGGTTTCATCCGGAATCGATGAAAAGCTCACCTTGAACGGCACCTTCGTCATGGCTGCAGCAAAGCCTGACGACTTGGGCATCGTGTAGGCTGGGTTTACGCCGCGAGTCATCAAGAGCGGCACACTGCCGGCCTGCATGCGTTGCGCGACTACACGCAGCTGAGCGGGAGAATCAATTCCCTCGAAGCTGTTGATTGCATCCGATGTGTTGACTGCGACGCGCCCACCCGCCCCCTGATTGAGGGCATTTGCCGCGATGCAGAGGTCTATTCCCCGCGCCGTCGTGCCGCCGGCGAGAACCATCGCGGCCTGGGAGGCAGTGAATTCCCGCTGCAGTTCAGCGAGGACGCTCGTTTCGACTCCACTTTCCTGACTCGCCTGCTGAAGCGTGACTGAGCCGGCGAGCATGTTCACGATGGCGAGCTCGGATCCCGCGCGAGCGTTGATCCATTGATCAGCATTCAACCCGGTGAGCGAACGGCGCGGGCCTACATATATGAAGCGAGGCGCAGTCTCCAGCTTCGCGCGAGCGTCAGCGAAGTCCAGCTGCTGCGGCACGTTGGCGCCCCACCCATCGAGGAAGTCAGCGCTGCAGGGCCTGTACAATCCCGATCGCTA
>JBBREF010000033.1:0-28432 GCA_038203205.1 Gemmatimonadales bacterium
GCCAACATCGGGGTCTTCACTTTCGGATTTCTGGCGAGAGGTGCGAACGTCGTGGCGATCGAGCCGCAACCCGCATGTGCTGCTCAGATCGATGCGTTTTATGGAATGGGCTTTCCGCGGGGGAAGCCCCGCCGGGGTTCACTGGACCTGCACGTCGAGGCTCTCGGAAACGAGTCGGGGTCGGCAACGCTGTATGTGCCGATGAAGGACGGCAGAGTCGACGACGAATCGGCAAGCCTCAAGCCTGGCGAGGGTGACATGATGCGCATCGATGTCCCGGTCAGGCGACTCGATGACTACGCTCTGGACAACGTGAAGATCATCAAGATGGACGTCGAAGGGCGCGAGCTTCCGGCACTCGAGGGTGCGCGCGCGACAATCAGGCGGTGGCGGCCGTCGCTGCTCGTCGAGATCGAGCAGCGTCATCACGAGGAGAATATTTCCGATGTGTTCGGCCGGATCGATGAAATTATCGGCCCGGGATACCGGACATCGTTCCTTGGCAGGGACAATCGATTCCGGTCGCTGGCTGAATTCGATGTCGAGCGGGATCAACTGGCCTTGCGCGACAATCCGCTTTCGCGCGCGTACGTCCGGAATTTCTTTTTCCTCCCGAGTTGAGGCGGACTGGATTGTGCCCCGCAACTGCGGGAAAAGCGTTGGGGGGAGTTATTGGAGGGGGAACTGCGAGTTTCATGAGTGCTCTCTCGAAGGCAGGCACCGTGGCGGGATCGCCGCTTTTGCAGTTTGGGGTTAAAGGCAGAACAGAAAGGATCCAGGGCGCCCCAGCCGTTCCCGTCGTAACCCCAAGAGCCGCAAATCCTGAACATCCGCCCCGGTGCCGGGTCCGCGAGAGAGCACTCAAAAAACTCGCAGTTCCCCCTCCAAAAACTCCCCCCAACGCTTTTCCCGTAGTCGAGAATATTAGTAACCAAGTGAGATTAATTAGCGATACGCACCACAGGATATACCAATGAGCCTTCTCACGGCCGCCTGAGACTGGAATGAGCCACCCCGCAAGGGTTAGCATTCAAGAGTATTGCGCGACCCATAAAAGAGAAAAAGACTTTGTCTGAAAGCCGTGACTATGAACTGATAATTGTTGGTGCCGGACCTGCCGGCATGACCGCCGCACTTTATGCTGGCCGGTCGATGCTGAAGACGATCGTGCTCGAGCGCGGCGCGTCAGGTGGAGAGCTCCTGAACACGGAGGTGATCGAGGACTATCCGGGCTTCGAACATATAAAAGGCTGGGAGCTCGCCGAAAAGTTCGAGAGCCATGCCAAGAAGTTCGGCGCTGAGTTCGCCCAGGAAACGGTCGTGACGCTGAAAAAGCTCGACGACGGTGCGTTCGAGGCAACGACTGACAGCGGTGCCGTTTACCGGTCGAAGACCGCGATAATTACTTCAGGCGGAACTCCGATCAAGCTTGGCGTTCCGGGGGAGATCGAATACGCAGGCAAGGGAGTCAGCTACTGCGCAATCTGCGACGGACACTTTTTCCGCGGCCACGTACTGGCTGTTGTCGGAGGCGGTGATGCGGCTGTCGAAGAAAGCGATTTCCTCACGCGTTACGCCGAGAAGGTTTATTTGATCCATCGTCGCGATGAGCTGCGCGCGTCGAAGATTCTTCAGAAGCGACTGTTCGAGAATCCGAAGATCGAAGTCATCTGGAACACCGTCGTTGATGAGATCAAGGCTGATGATCAGGGCCTCGTCAACAGGCTCGTACTGCGTGATGTAAATACGCATGAGACACGCGATCTCGCGGCAACGGGCATCTTCGTGTTCGTCGGCTTCAGGCCGAATACCGGTATCATCGAAGGTCATGTCGATCACGACGACATGGGTTATCTGCGGACCGACATGAACATGGAGACCTCGATAAAGGGACTCTTCGCCGCTGGTGACATCCGCGTCCAGCTCACGCGCCAGGTCACGACCGCTGCGGGCGACGGCACGACGGCCGCCATTGCCGCCGAGAAATACCTGACAGCGATGAAGTCGCCGAAGGACGAGCCGGTGATCGTGGCGAGCGGGGGATACTCGTGATCGTCACCCAGATTACAGTCGGAGCCTTTCAGGAGAACTGTTATCTCGTCGCCGACTCGGACAGCGAGGCGCTTGCGGTCGTTGATCCCGGAAGCGAACCGGATCTCATCATCGCCGAGATTGAACGGATTGGACGGACGCCTGAAGCGATCTGGGTCACGCACGCTCACGTCGATCACATCGGCGCGATCGCGCCGCTGAAGCGCAGATGGGATATCCCTGTCTGGCTGCATCCACTGGATGAGCCGCTCTACCGCGTTGGCGGCAGGCAGGCGCAGCTATACGGCATTCCATACGAAGAGCCGCCGACTCCCGATCGCGAATTTGCGGAGGGCGTCCGCATCACGCTCGGCTCGCTCGAGCTCGATGTAATGCACTCGCCGGGTCACGCGCCCGGTCACGTTGTGCTGTATGGCCACGGCAATGCGCTCGTTGGTGATTGTCTTTTCGCTGGATCGATTGGAAGAACCGACCTGCCGTTTTCGAATCCGGCGCATCTCGAAGCTTCGCTTGCGCGAATCGCGGCACTGCCGGCCGAAACCGTCGTGCATCCCGGTCACGGTGACATCACGACGATTGGTGAAGAGCGAATCTCAAATCCATTTCTCAACGGGACTGCGCGCATCGTGCGGGCAACCTGAGCGGACACCAAATTCGAAATGACTGAACCGACCAGAACGGAGAAGGATCCACTTGGCGAGCTGCAGGTTCCGGCCGACGCGTTGTATGGAGTGCAGACGTTGCGGGCAGTGCAGAACTTTCCGATCAGCGGGCTCAAGCCGACAGCGGCGTTCGTCGAAGCGACTGTTCGAATCAAGCGCGCGGCAGCAATCACTCATCGCGAGACCGGGCGTCTCGATGCAAAGCTGGCGGATGCAATCATCGGAGCGGCCGACGAAGTACTCGCGGGGCAGCATCGCGAGCACTTTGTAGTCGATCCATACCAGGCAGGCGCTGGCACCTCGCACAACATGAACATCAACGAGGTTCTGGCAAACCGGGCGAACGAGATACTTGGTGAGCCTCGCGGCGCGTATAAGCCAATCCATCCGAACGATCACGTCAACATGGCGCAGTCGACTAACGACGTGATTCCGACTGCGATCAGGCTTGCGTCGGTTACCGAGCTTCCGCGCCTTGTCGATGCGTTCGAGGGACTCATCGGAGCGTTCGAGGACAAGGGCAGGGAATTCGACGACGTGATTAAGTCGGGTCGCACGCACCTTCAGGATGCGATGCCTATCAGGCTCGGCCAGGAATTCGCTGCATATGGCGGGACGCTTCGTCGTGGGCTCAAGCGGGTGGTACAGGCGGCGGACTACCTGCGCGACCTTGGTATCGGCGGCAGCGCTGTCGGAACCGGCGTGAATGTCGAGCCGGAATATCCGGCGATCATGATTCGTGAGCTCGCGAAGTCAGCGGGTGTCGAAGTGCGCGAGGGAGCGGATCGAATCCAGCTGATGCAGAGCATGGGCGATGCTGCCGCGTTCAGTGCATCGCTGCGCGTGATTGCGCTCGACCTGAGCAAGATCGCGAGTGACCTGCGCCTGCTCGCGAGCGGTCCCCGCACTGGGCTCGATGAGATCCGGCTTCCGGCGGTTCAGCCTGGCTCGTCGATCATGCCCGGCAAGATCAATCCGTCGATTCCAGAGATGGTCAACCAGGTTTGCTTTCAGGTGGTCGGCAACGATGCGTGCGTTTCAGTATCCGCCGAGCATGGCCAGCTCGAGCTGAACGTCATGATGCCAGTGATCGCGCACAACATCCTGATGTCGATGATGATTCTCACCAACACTGCGGCGACGCTGTCCGAGCGCTGCATCAAGGGCATCGAAGCCAATGCTGAAATGTGCGCCTACTGGGTCGAGCGGTCGGCGGCTCTCGCTACTGCTCTCGCTCCGCAGATCGGCTATGCGCGTGCGGCGGAGCTCAGCAAGCAGTCAGTGAAGGAAAACGTGCTTATACGCGAGCTGGTTCATCGGGAGAAAGTTCTTCCGGAAGACGAAATTGATGACGTGCTCGACCTTCGGAAGATGACCGAGATCGGCGTCCCGGGCGGCAAGCACGGCGGTGTCTCCGCAGGGTAGCCTCTGATGCTTCTGAGCGTCGTCAACATTGCGATCGCGGCGAGCCTTGCTCCGGTGACACTTCCACCGTGCACTGTTCCTGGCATCCCCGCCGGCTTTCTCTGCGGCGAGCTCCGCGTTCCGGAAAATCGGTCTGTCAGGAATGGCAGGACGATCACTCTGTTCGTGGTTGTTGCGCCTGCAATCGGTGAGAAGCGTCGACTCGATCCATGGGTAGAGCTCACCGGCGGACCTGGCAATGCAGCGACAGACTACGCTGCGGGTTATTCGTCGACGTTCCGGGAATACCGGCGTGAGCGGGACGTACTTCTGGTGGACCATCGGGGGATGGGCAGGTCTCACGGGCTTTACTGCGAATCCCTGGCGGGGCACAGGATCTCTTCGCTGTTCGAGCGCTGGCCCGCCGATTCCGTGGCTGCCTGTCGCAACAGCCTTTCAGCGACGACGGATCTTTCACAGTACACCACCGAGCGAGCCGCCGAAGATCTCGAAGCGGTTCGCCAGTGGCTCGGCTATTCGCAGCTGAATCTCTTTTCGTATTCATACGGTTCGCGGCTCGCCCTCTCGTACATACGCAAGTATCCAGCGAAGGTTCGCTCGGCCGTGCTCTGGGGTGTGGTTCCGCCCGATTTCAGGCGACCGCTCTATTACGCTCGCGACGGGCAGCAATCGCTCGACAGGCTGTTAGAGGATTGCAACGCCGAGCCGAACTGTCGGGCGGCCTACCCGAACCTGGGCGTCTCGCTGGACAAGGTTCTGGCGGCGCTGGCCAGCGCGCCGGTTTCTGTAACCCTGAAGCACCCCGTGACCGGGGCAGCGCTTCCGACTTCGATCGGTTCCGCTGGATTTGCGCAGGCTTTGTGGGTTGCGCTCACCCAGCCGGACCTCGGGCGCCGGATTCCGTTTGTAATCGATCAGGCGGCGCGGGGAAATTATCAGCCGTTGCTGGATATCGATGTCGCCACGGCGCCACCGCGCCGGCGGTACTACAACGCGGCACACTTGTCGGTCGTCTGCCCTGACGAGGTCCAGCAAGTAACGAAGGAAGAGATCGCCGCGGCCTACAAAGGAACGTTCATGCCGGTGGAACGTGGTCTTTCTTACCTTCGTGCCTGTGGGCAATGGGGGTTGGGGCGCGGTCCGGCGGAACTGCTCCGGCCGGTGAAGGCCGACGTTCCTGTGCTGATTGTTTCGGGATATATGGATCCTATCACTCCCCCTGAATGGGGCGCTGCCGTAGCCCGGACGCTTTCCAAAAGCCGCCATGTGGTCATTCGGCACATGTCGCACGAGGCGGACGGTCTCGAGAATGCCGAGTGCCTCGACACGATGTTTCTGGCGTTTCTCTCGGCCGCAGATGTAGCAGCAGTGGATACCAGTTGTACCGGAAGCATGCGCGCCCCTGCATTCGAGCTGCCAAAGCGCTGACGCGACCCATGCAAGATCCCAGGTTGGTCATACGGCAGATTTCGCCTATCTTCATTGTATGCGGATAACCACCTGGGCAGAATACGGAGTCATCTGCGCGCTTCACCTTGCGAAGCGGGTCGATGAGGGTCCCGTAACGGGACGGCAGATCGCCGCTCTGGAGAAACTTCCCGCCGATTATGTCGAGCAGATACTGCTGCGGTTGCGCCGCGCCGGTGTCGTGAAGAGCACGCGCGGTGCGCGGGGCGGATATGTCCTCGCCAAGTCGCCCGCCGATACGTCGATCCGTTCAGTGATCCATGCTTCCGAGCTCGAGACGTTTGACCTCCACTGCGTGAGCCACCCGGTTGAAACTGATCGCTGCTCGGCGTCACATCTCTGCAGCATCAGGCCAGTATGGATGCTGCTCCAGAAGAAGATTGACGATGTTCTCGAGGGTGTCTGCCTGGCGGATCTGATGCACGACGAGCCCGTGGTGCGCGAGAAGGTTGGCTTACCGAATAATCCCCGCGCCAGACAGCGCGGACTTCCGATCCTCATCGAAGCTGGTTCCTGACTGCTCTGGATGTAAAAACAAAAACGGCGCAAAGCTCTTCGCTCTGCGCCGTTTTTTTTTATTTTGACTCTCTCTGCGCCTTCTGTGTGCCTCTATCTGCGCCCTCAGGTCGGGCTTTTTTTCTCTGTGTCCTCTTGTATGCCGAAGGGGGGACTCGAACCCCCACGGGCTTGCACCCACTGGCTCCTGAAGCCAGCGCGTCTACCAGTTCCACCACTTCGGCAGTAGTCATCGCAACTTAGGCACCGCCAAAACGCAAGTCAACGTGACGACAGCAACGCGCGATGCGTCAGTTTTGCAGCGGAAACAAAAACCTTTCTGATTCTGCGTGCGAGTTCTAGTTTGGAAAGCAGTCAATGGCAGAAACGAAAGAGATACCTGAGCGCGAAACTATCGCGCGGAACAAACGCGCGAGACACGACTACCACATTGTCGACACGTGGGAAGCGGGTATTGTGCTGACGGGCAGCGAAGTGAAATCCCTGCGCAACGGGAAAGCGAACATTTCCGATGCTTACGGCATCGTAAAGGATGGTGAGGTTCACCTGCTGAACCTTCACATTTCGCCATATGAACAGGCGAGCTTCTTCAACCACGAGCCGACGCGCACGCGCAAGCTCCTGCTGCACAAGCGCGAGATCAAGAAGATGATCGGCTCTGTCGAGCGTCAGGGTCTGACTCTCGTGCCCCTCGAGCTCTACTTCAAGAAGGGGAAGGCGAAAGTGGCAATCGGGCTCGGCAAGGGAAAGAAGCTCTTCGACAAGCGCGCTGACGAAAAGCTTCGCGATGACCAGCGTGAGATGCAGCGGGCACTGAGAACCAGATGATCGCCGGGCTTGTTTTCGTGCTTCAGGTCGCGGTGGCGCAACCGGCGAATCTCGTCGTCCGCAATGCCGACAACCTGCGCACAGTGCCGGCCGTTGCGACGCTCAACGGGCGGTACATTCGCGCCGATCTTCTTGCGACCGCGCTGGGAGGGTCGTCGGGATCAGTGGCGGGGGGCCGGTTCGTAGTCACGCTCGGAGATTCGAGGCTGGAGCTCGTCGAAGGAGTGCCGTTCGTTCGAGTCGGCACCGAGGTCGTTCCACTCAATCATCCACCGCTCCGGTCCGGGACGACGTTCCTCGTGCCGTTTCAGCTCGTGACATCGGTCATCCCGCGCTTCACGACAGGTTTCAACTACGACGCCTCGGTCGCGGAGTTGAAGATTTTTAATACTGCCGCCCGCCGGGTTGTCGCCGCTCCCCCGTCTGCGTCGTCGTCGGCAGAGCCGCCCGTTGTCGCGCCGTCCTTTCCGCAGCCTGGCGGAACGACACCGAATCGCCCGCGGCGCGCCCAGCGAAGGCTCGTTGTCGTCGATGCCGGACATGGCGGTCCCGATAACGGCATGAGCGGCCCCATCGGTGCGGGGCCGCGGATCGTCGAGAAACACGTAACGCTGTCGGTATCGCGGATGCTCGAGGAGGAATTGCGGAGGCTTGGTGTCGAAGTCCTGATGACACGGACGCGCGATACGCTGATCGCATTATCAGATCGCGGCCGCATCGCAAATCGCAACAAGGGAGACCTCTTCGTTTCCGTTCATGTCAACGCCAGCGGCAACCGCAGCGCAGCGGCAGCGCGGCAGCGCGGGTACGAGACCTATTTCCTTGCTGAGGCGAAGACGGAGGAAGCCAGCCGCGTCGAGCGGATGGAAAACGAAGCAGTGAAATTTGAAACGGGGAGCAATGCTCCCAAGGGTGACCCGCTCAGTTTCATCATCAACGACATGGCGCAGAACGAGCACCTGCGCGAATCGAACGACCTCGCTGAAACGATCCAGAATGGGATGCGGCGATTTCACCCCGGCAGGGACCGCGGAGTGCAGCAGGCGAACTTCGCAGTGCTCCGCGGATCCTATATGCCTGCTGTGCTCGTCGAGATCGGCTTCGGTACCAACCCTGATGAGGCCGCGTATCTCATCGATCGCTCGAATCAACGTCAGATTGCGTCAAGTCTCGCGCAGGCGATCATTGAATACCTCGATCACTACGACGCACGCATAGGAGCGGGGACGCGTTGAACCCGGCCGCGGCGGCTGTTCTCAGGGTCAACGCGGCATCTCTAGAGTTTCAGAATCCGGTAATCCTGGCGGCAGGCACGGCTGCCTACGGCCGGGAACTCGCCGGCGTGATGGACCTCGAGTCACTCGGCGGAATCGTGACGAAGGCAGTCAGCCCTGAGCCGAGGAAAGGCGCGGCTGCCCCGCGGGTTGCTGAGTTTGCCGGTGGAATGATCAACGCGGTCGGGCTCGCTAACCCGGGGCTCGACGCGGTGAGAGCGGAAGATCTTCCGTGGCTCGCTGAAAATTTCCGCGCGGGCCGAGTGCTCGTGAATGTCGTTGGCAGTGCAGTCGAGGATTTTGCTACAGTGGTGGAAGGGCTCAGTAGCATCGCAAGGGTCGATGGCTTTGAGCTGAATGTCAGTTGTCCCAACGTAAAAGCCGGTGGGATGGAGTTCGGTGCTGACCTCGCGACGCTGACATCGCTCGTGAGTCGCGCTCGCGCGGCCACGAACAAGCCGCTGTTCGTAAAACTTTCGCCGACTCTTCCGTCCATTGCCGACACCGCGCGGGCTGCAGCGTTTGCTGGTGCGAATGGCATCACGCTGGTGAACACGATTCCCGGGCTCGTCGTCGACATCGAGAACCGCCGGCCAGCGCTGGGCTTTGGAAGTGGTGGCGTCAGTGGGGCAGGGCTTCTTCCGGTTGGGGTGCTGGCCGTGTGGAAGGTCAGCAGGGCAGTCGACGTTCCGCTCATTGGGACTGGGGGCGTGAGTCGCGGCACTGATGTGATTCAGTATCTCATGGCTGGGGCGACGCTCGTTGGGATCGGGACCGCGGCACTGCTTGATCCGCGTACGCCGGAGCGGGTCATATCGGAAGTCGCAGCCTGGTGCGACGCGCACGGCGTGCGGTCGGTGACTGAACTAACTGGTACACTGGAGTGGCCATCGTGACAGCAATCCCCATCGTTGCCCTCGATTTTCCCGACGCTGAGCGGGCGATGACCCTCGTGCAGACACTGGACGAGAAATGCAGGTTCTACAAGGTTGGGAGTGAGCTGTTCACCGCCGCAGGGCCTGATGTCATACAGTGGTTGCGTGACACGGGGTGCGATGTTTTTCTCGACCTCAAGTTTCACGATATACCGAACACCGTTGCCAGCGCGATGCGTCGTGTCGCGGAAATGGGTGTCCGTCTCACGACGGTCCATGCGTCGGGAGGATCGAAGATGATTTCGGCGGCGGTGGAAGCTGCCGGGTCGTCGTGTGGAGTGCTGGCCGTTACGGTTTTGACGTCACTGGACAATACGATGCTTGGCGAGGCGTGGGGAAAGGAGCGTGTCGACGTCGAGAACGAAGTGCTACGTCTGGCGGAGCTCGCGCGATCGTCGGGGGTTCACGGCATCGTGTGCAGCGGGCACGAGGCGCAGGCGGTTCATTCCCGGCATGGGTCAGCGCTGAGGCTGCTGGTGCCCGGGATCAGGCTGCCGGGGGATTCTCCGGGGGATCAGGCACGGGTGATGACCCCTGCAGAGGCTGCTCTTGCGGGGGCAAGTTATCTTGTAATCGGGAGGTCGGTCACGACCGCTCGGGACCCCCGGGTCGCGATGCAAACGATTACAGACTCCCTCGCCTTGCCAGCCACTTGACATTGCGGACTGCGGAAATCGGACTGAGCTGATGGCGGACTGCGGACGAATTGCGGAATGCGGAACGACGGACTGACTGAACCGCAGTCCCTGTCGAAAACATCCGAATACCAGAAGTCAACTCAGTCCTCATTCCGTAGTCCGCAATACGTCCGCAGTCCGCAATCAGCTCAGTCGTCATTCCGCAGTCCGCAATCAGCTCAGTCCTCATTCCGCAATCCGCAGGTTTTGGGCAAGCCGTTGTGTTGACAAGGTTTGCCTGACTCGGTAATTTCAAAGGCTAACTCTGAATTCCTCCCCCTCGGGCAACCGAAGGGGAATTTGCACGCCCCATTAGGAGCATTTGTGAAAGTACGCAGCAGCGTAAAGCCGATCTGTGAGCACTGCAAGGTGATCAAGCGCCAAGGCGTTGTCCGTATCATCTGCTCCAGAAACCCCAAGCACAAGCAGCGGCAGGGCTGATAATCAATGGCACGAATCGCCGGCGTGGATCGTCCACGCGAGAAGAAACTCGAGATCGGACTGACCTACATTTTTGGAATCGGCCGCGCGACTGCGCAGCGGATCCTCAAGGAATCAGGCGTCAGCCCCGAGCAGCGCGTCCGCGATCTAAACGACGCTGACACCAACCGCCTGCGTCAGGCGATCGAAAAGGATTTCCGCGTCGAAGGTGCCCTCCGCACCGAGATCGCAATGAACATCAAGCGCCTCATGGACATCGGCTCGTACCGTGGCAACCGCCATCGTCGTGGCCTTCCCGTCCGTGGCCAGCGTACTCATACGAACGCCCGCACCAAGAAGGGGCCGCGCCGCGCGATCGCGGGCAAGAAGAAGGTTACGAAGTAAATCATGGCTACCGGAAAGAAGACAAAACGAATCATCGATGCGGAAGGCGTCGCTCACGTCAGCGCAACCTTCAACAACACGACGATCACGATCACCGACCAGCACGGGAACACGATCTCCTGGGGCTCGTCAGGGAAGGCCGGCTTCAAGGGCTCGAAGAAGTCCACCCCGTTCGCAGCGACCGTCGCTGGCGAGCAGGCGGGACGCGAGGCTGTCACACTCGGTGTTCGTCGGGTTCACGTTCGGGTTCAGGGACCGGGTTCAGGACGCGAGTCGGCCATTCAGGCCCTCGTCGCCGCCGGCCTTCAGGTCAAGTCCATCAAGGACGTGACGCCGATACCGCACAACGGTTGCCGTCCCCCGAAGCGTCGGAGAGTCTGAACAATGCGCTACACAGGACCAAGCTGCCGCCAGTGCCGCCGCGAAGGAACCAAGCTGTTCCTCAAGGCAACCAAGTGCTTTACCGAGAAGTGCCCGGTCGAGCGTCGTCCGACGCCCCCCGGCCAGCACGGTGCAAGCACCGCGCGTCGCCGCAAGCTTTCAGAGTACTCGAAGCAGCTCCGTGAGAAGCAGAAGATCAAGCGCATCTACGGCGTGAGCGAGAGCCAGTTCCGCAACACGTTCGAGCGCGTCGCATCGCAGCCCGGAATCACCGGTCACAACCTTCTCGCAGCGCTCGAGAGCCGCCTCGACAACGTCGTGTACCGCATGGGCTTCGCAGGCAGCCGCAAGGCAGCGCGCCAGCTCATTCGCCACCGCCACGTCGAGATCAACCAGAAGCCGGTGGATATCCCGAGCTTCCTGGTGTCGCCAGGTGAAGAAGCCAGAGTGCGCATGAAGTCGCGCGAGCAGGCCTCGGTGATGGTCGCGATGGATCAGTCGAGCCGCGGTGCGCCGCTCTCGTGGATCGCGGTCGACAAGGACACGTTCAGCGGCAGGATGCTGGAGCGCCCGACTCGCCCGAACATCCCGATCGCAGCGCAGGAGCAGTTGGTAGTGGAGTTGTACTCGAAGTAACTGATAACCGACGGGAAAGGCTGCTGACAGCTGTTAGCAGAACCAGCCCGTCAGCTGTTGGCTGCTAGCCAGCTTAGCGCTGGTGCTGCTAATCGCTAACAGCTTTGTCTTACGTCGTTCCAAGTAGAAACCCCGGGGACCCTGGCTCCCCATAACGGGCTTACCGCGCGCCAGGGGCGGGGTAGGACGTTGAGGAATCAATAGAAACAATGGCAAACGCAATCGATCTCAAAGGACTTGTCCGCCCGCAGCTCGTCGAAGCGACGAAGCGCGAAGACAACCAGAATTCAGCAGAGTTCCGCCTCCAGCCGCTGGAGCGGGGTTTCGGTCACACTCTTGGCAATGCGATGCGTCGCATGCTGCTCTCCTCGCTTAGAGGATCTGCGGTGTGGGGCATCCGCATCGACGGCGTGCTGCACGAGCACCAGACGATTCCAGGTGTCGTCGAAGACGTTCACCAGATCATTGGCAACCTCAAGAACCTCACCCTCGCTCTCGACGAAGGAAAGGAAGATGCGATCCTTCGCATCACCAAGAGTGAGTCTGGCGCAGTCACCTCGGGCGACATCGAATCTGACGCAGGCGTCACGATCCTCGATCGCAACCACCACCTCTTCACACTTCAGGACGACCGCGACATCAACGTCGAGTTGTATGTGAACAAGGGCCGTGGCTACGTTGAAGCCGACCAGCACGCTATCGACAAGAGCCTTCCCATCGACGTCGTTCGTATCGACTCGATCTACAACCCCGTGCGGCGCGCAAACTTCTCGGTCGCCGAGACCCGCGTTGGACAGCGCACCGATTACGATCGCCTGACGCTGAACGTCGAGACCAACGGAACGATCTCGCCGGAAGAGGCAGTCAGCTACGCGGCAGCGCTCGCGCAGACACACTTCCAGTACTTCGCAGGCTTCGGCTCGCACTCGTCGGCACCGCTGACGAACGGCGCCGAGATCCCCGGTGGAGACTCGCAGCGTCTTGCGTCCGACCTGCGGACCCCGATCGACGATTTCGAGCTATCGGTCCGCTCTGTCAACTCGCTCAAGAACTCCGGCATCCGCACTCTTGGCGACCTCGTCAAGATGACCGAAAGCCAGGTGCTTCAGGTCAAGAACTTCGGCAAGAAGTCGCTCAACGAGATCGTCGACCTGCTCGAGAAGCACAAGCTCAACTTCGGGATGAAATTCGAGGATTCACTCGACGGTATCCGTATCACGGACCCGGGCACTCCTCCCAACCGCAACGTCGCGACGGCAGCAGCCGACGACGACGAGGATAACTAAGAGACAATGCGTCACCGTAAAGTCGGCCGCTCGCTCAAACGCACCGCTGAGCAGAAGCTGGCCCTGATGAGAGGCCTCGCGATGGCGCTGATCGAGCGCGGCGCGATCGAGACCACGGAAGCGAGAGCGAAGGAACTCCGCCCGTTCGTCGAAAAGCTGATCACGAAGGCACGCTCGGGCACTCTGCACGATCGTCGCCTCGCAGGCCGTCACATCCAGGTCCGCGGGCTCAACGACAAGCTGTTCAACGAAGTCGGCCCGAAGTTCGCTTCGCGCGCCGGCGGTTACACGCGCATCCTCAAGACCGGCCACCGCAAGGGTGACGGTGCAGAAATGGCGCGTATCGAGCTGGTGGACTAAAAAAATGGCACCTATCAACAGAAGCCGCTGCTACGTTTGCGACAAAGGCGTCGCCTTCGGCAACAACGTTTCGCACGCTAACAACAAGACACGCCGCACATGGAAGCCGAACCTCCAGGTTGCGCGCATCGTCATAGACGGCAAGATCACCAAAGTAAAAGTCTGCACACGCTGCCTCCACGCCGGAAAAGTCCAGCGCGCTCCGCGTGGCGTTACCTCGGCTGCCTAAAGTTTCGGCTGGATCGCACGAAAGGAGAAAGAGGAGCGCGTGCTGTTTTCGTGCTCCTTTTTTTTATGCCAATAGCCGATAGCAAACAGCTATCGCTATTAGCTATTTGCAACTACATAAAAGAGATATGCCCCGCAGAAACGACCTCCATAAAATCCTTCTAATCGGCTCCGGGCCCATTGTCATAGGCCAGGGCGCCGAGTTCGACTACTCCGGGACCCAGGCTGCGAAAGCGCTGAAAGAGGAAGGCTACGAGGTGGTCCTCGTGAACTCGAATCCGGCCACGATCATGACCGATCCCGAGTTCGCGGATCGCACCTACATCGAGCCGGTGACGCCCGAGTACGTCGAGCTGGTGATCGAGAAGGAGCGGCCCGACGCACTCCTTCCAACGATGGGTGGGCAGACGGCGCTCAACGTCGCGATGAAGCTATACGAGAATGGAGTCCTCGAGAAATACGGGGTGCAGCTCATCGGTGCCAACGCGCGCGCGATCGCAATGGCAGAAGATCGCGGGCTGTTTGCTCAGGCGATGAAGCGTATCGGCCTTGCTGTGCCCCAGGGTGGAATCGCCACCACGTTCGATGAAGCGCTTGAACTCGCCGATATGGTCGGATTCCCAACAATCATTCGCCCCGCGTTCACCCTCGGAGGAACCGGCGGAGGGATCGCATACAACCGCGAGGAGTTCGAGGAGATATCGCGCCGGGGAATCGAGCTCTCCCCGGTGGGTCAGGTGCTCATTGAGCGAAGCATCATCGGCTGGAAGGAGTTTGAACTGGAGATGATGCGCGATGGTGCTGACAACGTCGTGATCGTCTGCTCCATCGAGAACATCGATGGGATGGGAGTACATACCGGCGACTCGATCACTGTCGCACCGGCGATGACACTCACCGATCGCGAATACCAGACGATGCGTGATGCTGCCATCAAGATCATTCGCGAGATCGGAGTCGAGGCAGGCGGATGCAACATCCAGTTTGCAGTCAATCCTGCCGATGGCGAGATGTTCGTCATCGAAATGAACCCGCGCGTGTCCCGATCGTCAGCGCTCGCCTCGAAGGCCACGGGATTCCCGATCGCGCGGATCGGCACCAAGCTCGCAGTCGGGTACACGCTCGATGAGATTCCAAACGACATCACAAAGACTACACCGGCGTCATTCGAGCCGGTGCTCGACTATGTAGTAGTGAAATGCCCGCGCTTTGCCTTCGAGAAGTTCACCGCCGCAAATCCACAGCTCACCACGCAGATGAAATCGGTCGGCGAGTCGATGGCAATTGGCCGAACGTTCAAGGAGGCGCTCCAGAAGGGACTGCGCGCGCTCGAGACCGGTCGCTCAGGATGGGAAACAGGCGCAAGGCTGTCGGACGACCGACTGGGCGACGATACTCTCGAAGCCCTTCGCGGAGGCCTCCGACAGCCGACCCCGGAGCGGATCTACCAGATCAAGCGCGCTTTCGAAGCGGGGATGGAGATCTCCGAGATCAACGAGCTGACGCACATTGATCCGTGGTTCCTCGCTCAGATGCATGAGCTCGTGCACGCTGAGCGCGAGTTTGCAGCGCTCGCCGACGTCGGACAGGCAGAGATACGCTCGATGAAACGGATGGGCTTCTCCGACAGGCAGCTCGCGACTATTCGCGGCGGAACTGAAACGGAGATGCGTGCCCTGAGGTGGGAGCTCGGCGTTCGCCCTGCGTACAAGATGGTTGACACCTGCGCCGGCGAGTTTCCGTCGTCGACGCCGTATCTGTACAGCAGCTATGACGAGGAAGACGAAGCCCCCCGCAGCGACAGGAAATCCGTCATCATACTCGGCAGCGGTCCGAATCGCATCGGACAGGGAGTAGAGTTCGATTACTGCTGCGTTCGCGCGGCCCTGGCGCTTCGCGACCAGGGTTACGAGACGATCATGATCAACTCGAACCCGGAGACAGTCTCAACCGACTTCGACATCTCCGACAAGCTGTATTTCGAACCGCTCACTCTCGAGCATGTTCTCGAGATCGTCGAGCGTGAAAAGCCGCTCGGAGTGATCGTGCAGCTTGGCGGGCAGACTCCGCTGAAGCTGACGCGTGGTCTCGAAGCTGCCGGCGTGACGATTCTCGGAACATCGCCCGACTCGATCGATATCGCTGAGGACAGGAGGAGGTTCGACGAGATTGCCCGCAAGCTTGGTGTGCTGCAGCCGCCTAACGGCACAGCGACGAGCGTCCCTGAAGCGATCGCAATTGCCGACAAGATCGGATATCCGGTACTCGTTCGCCCATCATACGTGCTTGGTGGCCGGGCGATGGAAATCGTTTACGATGCTCCGTCGCTCGAGGACTATTTCGAGCGCGCTGTGCGCGTATCGGAAGACCGCCCGGTTCTCATCGACAGGTTCCTCGAGGACGCATACGAGGCGGATGTCGACGCCATTTCAGACGGTGACAGCGTCGTGATCGGCGGAATCATGCAGCACATCGAGGATGCGGGAATTCACTCCGGAGATTCGGCGTGCGTGCTTCCACCGTACCTCATTGGCGAGAAGGATCTCGCAAAGATGCGCGAGCACACGCGTGCGTTTGCGAAGGCGCTTGGCGTGGTGGGGCTGATCAACGTTCAGTATGCGGTGAAAGACGGCAACGTCTATGTTCTCGAGGTGAATCCCCGCGGCAGCCGAACGGTCCCATTTGTGTCGAAGGCAATTGGCGTATCGCTTGCCGCGATGGCCGCGCGCGTGATGCTCGGCGAAAAGCTCGCCGATGTCGGATTCACCGAGGAGATCATCCCTCACTACATCTCGGTGAAGGAAGCGGTGTTTCCGTTCACGAAGTTCCGTGAGTTCGACCCCATCCTTGGTCCGGAGATGCGTTCGACCGGCGAAGTGATGGGCGTTGCTGCGTCGTTCGGGATGGCATTTGCGAAGGCTCAACTTGCTGCTGACAACCGTCTGCCGGATTCGGGTACGATCCTGCTCACCGTGAATGATTTCGACAAGGATGCTGTCACGCCGATTGCACGCCGCTTTCACGAGATGGGCTTCAAGCTGATCGGAACCGAGGGCACAGCGAGACATCTGAAGGGAAGGGGCATTCCGGTGTCGCGGGTCTTCAAGGTGCACGAGGGACGTCCGCACGGAATCGATCTCATCCTCAACGGCGACGTTCAGATGCTGATCAACACTCCTTTCGGCAAACACGCGCAGCAGGATGACTACTCGCTCCGCCAGGCGGCGATCGCACATGGTGTCGCATATACAACGACGCTGTCGGCCGCGAATGCAGCGTGCGATGCGATCCTGTCGATGAAGTCACGCGGGCCGTCGGTGCGGTCGATTCAGGAGTGGCATGCCGAGCTCGAGGTTCCAGTAGCTTGAAGCGCGCAACGACGGATTTGAAACGCGAAGCGTTGCTGGCGATGATGCAGTTTCCCCTGCAGAAATCTTTACAAGAGGTCTCCGCGTTTCTTCGCGTTGCTTCGCGCCCTTCGCGTTTCAAATCCGCAGTTCCGCTCCTGCAATGAAGACTTTCATTCACGAATCGGCCTACGTCGACGAAGGGGCAATGATTGGCGAGGGGACCAAGGTCTGGCACTTCTCTCACATCAACGCCGGCGCGGTGATCGGGGAAAGATGTTCGCTTGGCCAGAACGTCGTCGTAATGAACGATGTGAAAATCGGCAACAACGTGAAGATCCAGAACAACGTTTCGGTTTACGACGCGGTCGAGATCGAGGACGATGTTTTCTGCGGACCCTCAATGGTGTTCACCAACGTCATCAATCCGCGGAGCCACGTGCCGCGGAAGGACGAGTACAAGCGCACGCGTGTGAGGAAGGGTGCGACGATCGGCGCGAATGCAACAATCGTGTGCGGCGTCACCCTTGGCGAATATTCCTTCGTCGGAGCCGGCACCGTTATCACTGACGATGTGCCAGCGTATGCGCTCATGGTCGGTGTGCCAGGGCGGCGAATCGGATGGATGTGCAGCTGCGGTGTGCGGCTGCCCGATACCGGAGTTGGAACCTGCGACGCCTGCGGCTCGCGCTATGAGCTGGTGAACGGTGAAGTCGCACCGGCGGGAAAAGACTGATGGACAAAGTCTTCCGCGTCGCACTCGTCGGGTGCGGCCGAATCGCCACGAACCATGTCGATGCGATTGCGCGAATCGACGGCCTGGAGCTCGTCGCGGCGTGTGATCCGGACGCGGAGCGGGCAAGCCGGCTTGCCGATCCTGCCGGCGTTCCCTGGTTTACCGATTATCCGAAAATGCTCGAGGAAGTCGAGTGCGACATCGTCGCGATTGCGACTCCGTCAGGTCTGCATCCGACCCAGGGTGTGATGGCGGCGAGGGCGGGGAAGCACGTTGTCAGCGAAAAACCCATGGCGATCTCACTGAAGGGGGCCGACGAACTGGTGGCGGCCTGCGACGCTGCCGGTGTGCACCTGTTCGTCGTCAAGCAGAATCGCCTGAACGAGCCGGTCAAGCTGCTCAAGCAGGCGGTCGATGGTGGAAGGTTCGGACGCATTTTTATGGCGAGCTGCACGGTTTTCTGGGCGCGTCCACAGGACTACTACGATCAGGCACCGTGGCGCGGCACATGGGAGTTCGACGGGGGTGCCTTCATGAACCAGGCATCCCACTACGTTGACCTCATCCAGTGGCTCATGGGCCCGGTCGAGAGCGTGATGGCGAAAACGGCGACGCTTGCGCGGAAAATCGAAACCGAAGATAGCGGCGTCGCGGTGATGCGGTTTCGTTCTGGCGCGCTCGGTGTAATCGAGGTCACGATGCTTACGTACCCGAGAAATCTCGAGGGCTCGATTACGCTACTCGGGGAGAGGGGTACCGCGAAGATCGGCGGCACCGCCGTAAACAAGGTCGAGCACTGGGAATTTGCGGATCCGCTGCCTGATGACGCCCGGATCAGGGCGATGGACAGCAATCCGCCCAATGTCTACGGGTATGGCCACGAGGGTTACTTCCGCAACGTCCTTGCGGTGCTCAAGGGGGACGCTAAACCGGAGACAGATGGCCGGGCCGGCCGCAAGTCGCTAGAGCTCATCCTCGGCATCTATGAATCGGCGAAAACCGGGCGTGACGTGCCGCTCCCGCTGAAGGTATGAACCGGTCATCTTTAAAGGCTATTCCAATACCCTATTAATGGCCGTTCCCCTACTCGATCTCAAGGCGCAGCACGCCAGTATTCGCGATGAAATGATCGCGGCGATTATGCCTGTCGTCGACGACCAGACTTTCATTCTCGGATCGCCGGTGGAACGTCTCGAAACCGCGGTGGCCCAGCTTTCGAACACCCGGTACGCGATTGGCTGTGCCAATGGCACCGATGCGATCCTGTTGTCCCTGCGCGCGATCGGCGCCGGACGGGACGATGAGGTCGTCACAACACCCTTCACGTTTTTTGCGACCGCCGGAGCCATTCATAACGTCGGGGCCCGCCCCGTTTTCGCCGATATCGACCCTGACACGTTCAACATCTCGCCGCAGGCCGCTGCCGCCGCGGTGACGACCAGGACGAAAGCGATCATTCCTGTCGACCTTTACGGTCAGGTCGCGGCGGTCGATACGATTGCCGCCGCGGTTCCGGGGATGCCGATCATCGAAGATGCAGCACAGTCGATCGGCGCCTCTCGCAAAATTGGCAGCCGCACGGTGCGCGCCGGTGAAGCGGCGACAATCGGGACGTTCAGCTTTTTCCCGTCGAAGAATCTTGGCGGGTACGGTGATGGCGGAATGGTGGTGACGCAGGACGAGGGTCTCGCGACGAGGCTGCGCACATTGCGGGTCCACGGCGGCCTGAAGACGTACTATCACGAGGAGGTCGGTTACAACAGCCGTCTTGACGCTCTTCAGGCAGCGGTGCTGCTGGCCAAGCTTCCGCACCTCGAGAGCTGGAGCTCGGCCCGCCGCCGTAACGCCGCCTATTACAATTCGGCCTTCAGAGGGATGTCAGACGTGAAGACGCCGTTTATCGAGCCGTCGAACGAGTCTATCTACAACCAGTACACGCTGAGAGTATCACGCAGGGATGCGCTTCAGGAGCATCTCAAGTCAAAAGGGGTCGGACACTCGGTATACTATCCGTTGCCGCTTCACCTTCAGCCGTGCTTCGAATACCTCGGTTACGCGAGGGGAGCATTCCCCGAAAGTGAGAAGGCGTCGGCCGAAGTGATCTCTCTCCCGATTTACCCTGAGCTAACGTCGTCGCAGCTGGACGAAGTGATTGGAGCTATCAGAGAGTTTTATGGCAATGAGTGAGACTACAATGAAGGATCAGCTTCTTCGAAAGCTTGACGAGCGCTCCGCGGTAATCGGCGTCGTCGGGCTTGGATACGTCGGGCTTCCGCTGGCGCTCGAGTTCGCGCGCGCGGGGTTCCGCGTGATTGGCTACGATGTTAGCGACCGCGTCGTGAACGGTTTGATGGCGGGGCAGTCGCACATTCAGGATGTCGGAAGCGAAGATCTCAAACAGCTCGTTGAATCCGGGAAGTTCGAGGCTACGTCTGACGAGTCGAGGCTGCGTGAGATGGATGCGATCTCCATCGCCGTGCCGACGCCTCTCGCGAAAACGCGCGATCCCGACATGACGTACATCATCGCGGCTGCTGACGCGATTGCGCGGAACGCGCATCCCGGGCTGCTCATCGTCCTCGAAAGCACCACATATCCCGGCACGACACGCGAGCTCATGCAACCCAAGCTCGAGGCCGAGGGACTCATAGTTGGTGAAGATGTCTTCCTTGCGTTCAGCCCCGAGCGGGTCGATCCGGGCAATCCTGTCTGGAACACGAAAAACACACCAAAGGTGGTTGGCGGAATCACGCCTGCGTGCACTGAAGTCGCGAGCGCGCTCTATCAGTCGTGCCTCGAGCGCATCGTGCCGGTCTCGAGCACCGAGACCGCGGAGCTCGTGAAGCTTCTCGAGAATACGTTCAGGTCCGTCAACATCGGGCTCGTCAACGAGATGCAGATCGTCTGCGACAAGCTTGGAGTCAACGTGTGGGAAGTCATCGACGCGGCGGCGACCAAGCCTTTCGGTTTCATGAAGTTCACGCCGGGACCGGGCATTGGTGGTCACTGCATTCCGCTCGATCCACACTACCTCGCGTGGAAGATGCGGACGCTCAACTACAAGACACGCTTCATCGACCTCGCCAGCGAGATCAACAGCGAGATGCCGGCGCTCGTCGTCGATCGCGTGTCGCACGTTCTCAACACCTCGCGCAAGGCGGTGAATGGCAGCCGTGTGCTCGTGCTTGGTGTCGCGTACAAGAAAGACATCGACGACATGCGGGAGAGTCCCGCACTTGACGTCATCCGCATGCTGGAAGAGCAGGGCGCGGTAGTCGCGTATCACGATCCCCATGTAGCGTCGTTCCGCGAAGACGGACACGAGCGAACGAGCGTGGCATTGACTGATGACGAGCTCGCCGCTGCAGACGCTGTCGTGATCGTGACCGACCACTCGTCAGTCGACTATCAGCGGATTGTGGACCGCGCCGCACTTCTCGTCGATACACGCAACGCCACCGCCGGTCTGGTGCGCAACGCAAAGCCGGCTTCTGCCGATCCTTCGCGCGCCGGTCTCGCCATCGCCTGAAATCACAAGCAATTCATGAATATCTCAGTAATAGGAACGGGTTACGTCGGCCTCGTCGTTGGAGCCTGCCTCGCCGAAACGGGAAGCGATGTCATTTGCGCCGACGTCGTAAAGTCCAAGATCGACGGGCTCAGGAAGAACATTCTCCCGATCTATGAGCCTGGCCTCGAAGATCTCGTCGAGCGCAACCAGCAGGACGGTCGCCTCACCTTCACCACCGACATTGCCGCAGCGATAACATCGGCGGACGTCCTGTTCATTGCGGTCGGCACACCTCCCGACGAGGACGGCTCGGCAGACCTGCAGCACGTTCTCGCTGTCGCCCGCGAGGTCGGCAGGCATATGACCCGCGAGATGGTCGTCGTGACGAAGTCGACGGTGCCGGTTGGGACAGCGGGCAAGGTTGCCGCCGAGATCGGAAAGGAAGCGCGTTTCCCGTTTCACATGTGCAGCAATCCTGAGTTCCTCAAGGAAGGGGCCGCTGTCGACGACTTCATGAAGCCGGACCGCGTCGTGCTTGGCGTCGAAAGTGACTTCGCCCGCGATGCGATGAGCGAGATCTATGCGCCGTTCGTCCGCACCGGCAATCCCGTCATTTTCATGGATATCGCCTCGGCCGAGATGACCAAGTATGCGGCGAATGGCATGCTCGCCACGCGTATCTCGTTCATGAATGAGGTCGCCAACCTTTGCGAGCTCGTCGGGGCGAACGTGGACATGGTCCGGCGCGGCATCGGAAGTGACTCGCGAATCGGGCCGTCGTTTCTCTTTCCGGGCCCGGGTTACGGCGGATCTTGCTTTCCCAAGGACGTGAAGGCTCTCGTGAGAACGGCAGACGACATGGGGATGGAGCTCAAGGTTCTCAGCGCAGTCGAAGACGTAAACCAGAACCAGAAACTTCGGCTCGGGGAGAAGTTGCGCAACGCGCTTGGCGATGACTTGTCAGGCCTTCGCATTGCGGTTTGGGGACTCGCGTTCAAGCCGCAGACTGACGACATGCGCGACGCGCCCTCAATAACTCTCATCGAGGACCTGCTGAGTGCGGGGGCAACGGTCTGCGCGCACGATCCGGCTGCCATAAAGGAAGCGAAGCACAAGCTTGGCGACCGCATCACGTATTCGGAAACAGGTTATGACGCCCTGAGCGGGGCTGACGCGCTCGTCGTCGTTACCGACTGGAATGAGTACCGGCACCCCGACTTTTCGCGGGTGAAGGCACTGCTGCGCCGCCCTGTGATCGTCGACGGGCGGAACCTCTACGACCCTGAAAAAATGTCTGAGCTGGGCTTTACCTACATATCGATCGGTCGCAAGGCTGTTGAACTCCCTGAGTCCGAGCGGGTAGGAGAGTACGCATGAGCCTCAAGCGATATCTGATCGTGGGAATAACGATTCTCGCGGCAACCGCGTGCAAGCCGGTTTTTAACGCCGGGTCGTTCGGCAGCACTGACGCTTTGTATCAGGCGGCGATGATCGAGTTCAACGCAAAGCGCTGGGAGAACGCAACGCTCGCGTTCGACCGCCTCACAACTGAGCTGTCGCCGCGTGACCCGCGCATCACCACCGCCTACCTGTATCTGGCCCGCGCGCAGGAGAAGAGGGGCGATGACCTCCTCGCTGCGAAGTCCTTCAGCCGGGTCTATGAGCTGATGCCACAGGATTCGCTTGCCGATGATGCGCTGCTCGCTTCGGGCCTCGCGTATCAGCGAATGTGGCGCCGTCCCGCGCTCGACGCCGAGTATGGCGAGAACGCGATGACTCAGTTCCAGACCCTTCAGGCGCTCTATCCTGAATCCCCTCTGCTTCCGCAGGTGGAGGGGCATCTCACGAAACTCGACGAATGGTTTGCGACAAAGGATTATCAGACGGGGTATCACTATCTGAAGCGGAAGGCCTACGACTCCGCCATCATCTACTTCAAGGACGTGATCAGGCTGCATCCGCAGGCGAAGAAGACGCGCGACGCGTACCTGCGCCTGCACGCCGCCTATCAGGCGATCAGCTACCGCGATGACGCTCGCGATCTGTGTGTGGAGATGCACAAGAACTACCCGAACGATCGCGATGTTCTGAAAGAGTGCGGAGTGGCTCCTGCTGCGACCGCGTCCCAGTAGAGATTGCGCATAGGTGTCCTTGGGGGGTCGTTCAACCCCCCGCATACCGGGCACCTGATCATCGCTTCGGATGCATTCGAGGCGCTGAGGCTCGACCGACTCTACATCATTCCTGCGCATGCGAATCCTCTCAAGGGGCTGGACGACAGCGGACCCTCCCCGGCTCAACGGCTGGAGATGGTCCGCCTTGCGTTTGGGCACGACGCCCGGTTCGAGGTGAGCGACATGGAAATAGGGCGCGGCGGGTTATCTTTCACGGTTGATACTTTGGGCAATCTGAGCGAGCAGCACCCGGATGCTGAGCTGATCCTGCTCGTCGGAGCGGACTCCGCACGGTCGCTCGACAATTGGAAGAATCCGCAGCGCATCAGGGAGCTTGCGAGTATCGCGGCACTGTCGCGAGGGGATGATTCCGAGGGCCTGGATGGTGTGCAAATTGTGACGACGAGACGGGTTGACGTGTCGTCAACGGAGGTTCGGGAACGGCTCTACGCCGGGCTTCCCGTAAAGGGGTTTGTTGCAGAATCGGTGGAGGCTTACATCTCCGCCGCGAAACTATACAGGCAACGCGCCGGCTGAGCCGCGACGCCGTTCCGGTCAGGGGAAAGGGGAAATGCTTAAGGGTATGTTCGCTGGCGTATTCGGATCGAGGCACGATCGCGAGAAGAAGCGCATTCAGCCTATAGTAGACTCAATCAATGTCGAGTATGAACGGCTTCAGTCGGTGTCCGACGAGGAGCTGCGCTTGCAGACTGAGCGTTTCCGTGAGCGAATCCGCGAAGCCACGGGTGAGCTCGAGGCACGCGTTGCCGAGCTGAAGGAGCAAAAACGGACGGCCGCCGACGCTGCGGCGCGCGAGGAAATCGATCTCGAGATGAGCGGCGCCGATGGCCAGGGAGGCGTCGAAGCAGAGCTGCGTGACGCGACCGCCGAGATTCTCGATGATATCCTGCCTGAAGCATTTGCCACTGTACGCGAGGCGGCTCGCCGGCTCGTCGGTACGACCGTCAAGGTTACCGGGCAGGAACAGGTCTGGAACATGGTCCACTACGACGTCCAGCTGATGGGCGGCGTGCAGCTGCACATGGGTCGCATTGCTGAAATGGCAACTGGTGAAGGAAAGACGCTCGTCGCCACGCTCCCCCTCTACCTGAACGCCCTGCCCGGAAAGGGCGCACACCTCATCACAGTCAACTCGTACCTCGCCCGCCGCGACTCCGAGTGGATGGGTCACGTCTACAGGTTCCTCGGCGTTACAGTCGGATGTCTCGACGATACCGAACCCGGGACGCGTGAGCGCCGTGAAGCGTACGAGTCTGACATCACCTACGGAACGAATAACGAGTTCGGCTTCGATTATCTCCGCGACAACATGGTCGTGTCAAACGACCAGCGTGTGCAGCGCGATCACGTCTACGCGATCGTCGATGAAGTCGATTCAGTGCTCATCGACGAAGCGAGAACGCCGCTCATTATTTCCGGCCCGGTCGGCAACGAATCGGATGCTGAATACGGGATGCACAATGCAAACGTCGCGCGGCTCGTGAAGAAGCAGAGCGACCTTGCCAACGTGCTCGTAGCAGATGGTGAGCGCGCATTCGAGGCAGGGGAAACTGAATCCGCCGGGCTGAAGTTGTATCAGGCACGCCTCGGAGCGCCGACTAACAAGCGGCTGCTGAAGGTCCTTCAGGAAACCGGCGTGAAACAGCTCGTGCAGAAGATGGAGCTCCAGCACCTCGCCGACAGAAAGCTGCCGGCGTCGAAGCAACAGTTCCGCGACACTGAGGAGGAGCTGCTGTACGTGCTCGATGAGAAAGGGCACAGCGTCCATCTCACTGATCGCGGCGTCGAATTCATGTCGCCGAACGACCCCGACGAGTTTGTGCTGCCTGATATCTCGCAGGAAGTACATCGGATCGACAAGGATCCGGACATGACGCCGGAAGAGAAGCTCGCTGCACGGGCAGAGATCAATCGCGAGTATGCGGCGAAGAGCGAGCGACTCAATATCGTTCACCAGCTGCTGCGTGCGCATTCGCTGTATGAAAAGGACGTGAACTATGTCGTGCAGGAAGGTCAGGTACTGATCGTCGACGAGTTCACAGGCCGCACGATGCCGGGACGACGCTGGTCAGAGGGACTGCACCAGGCGGTTGAAGCGAAGGAAGGCGTTCAGGTCAAGGGTGAGACCCAGACGATGGCGACGATCACCATCCAGAACTACTTCCGCATGTACTCGAAGCTTGCCGGCATGACCGGTACGGCCGAGACGGAAGAAGCCGAGTTTCACCAGATCTACAAGATCGGCGTTTCCGTAATTCCGACGAACCGGCCGATCATTCGCGACGACAGGCAGGATCTCGTCTACAAGACCCGCCGCGAGAAGTACAACGCGATTCTCGAGGAGACGGAGAGGCTTCACAAGCTCGGATTTCCCGTGCTCGTAGGAACCGTGAGCGTCGATGTCTCCGAGACGCTGTCGCGCATGTTCAAGCGGCAGGGCATTACGCACAATGTGCTGAACGCGAAGTATCACCAGCGTGAGGCGGAAATTGTCGCGAGTGCCGGTCAGCCCGGTGCGGTCACGATCGCAACCAACATGGCCGGCCGCGGGACCGACATCAAACTCGGCGAAGGCGTCACTGTTTCGAAGCCATCGGTTGTGAAGGATCCGGAGAACAACCCGCAGGAAGTGGCGGAATGCGGCGGTCTTCACATCATCGGATCCGAGCGGCACGAATCGCGACGAATCGACAGGCAGTTGCGTGGTCGCGCAGGACGCCAGGGAGATCCGGGCTCGTCGCAGTTCTTCCTCTCGCTCGAAGATGACCTCATGCGGCTGTTCGGCAGCGACAGGATCGCGAAGCTGATGGACCGGATGGGGGCGGAAGAGGGCGAGATGTTGACTCACTCGCTGATTACGCGGTCGATCGAGCAGGCTCAGAAGCGCGTCGAACTCCAGAATTTCCAGTCGCGGAAGCGACTGCTCGACTACGACGACGTGATGAATCAGCAGCGCGAGGTGATCTATTCGCTGCGTTCGTTCGCGCTTGACGGCGGTGAGGAGCTGAAGGGCGAGGCGATCAAGATGCTCGAAAAGGGCGTTGCGCGCCGCGTTGAAAACACGCTTGCCGTCTTCGATGAGATTGAGGACTGGGATTTCGGTCTGCTTCGGCAGGACCTGCTGATGCACTACCTGCTCAGCGTCCCTGAATTCGAGGAAGAAGCGGAGAAGCCGATATCGCTCGTGAAGGCGCAGGAGGTTGCGGTTGCTGCAGCGATAAAGGCGTTCGATGAAAAGGTCGACGGTCTCGCTGAGTACTCAGGCCAGTTGCTGGCGCTCGTAATGCTCAACGTGCTCGACGAGAAGTGGAAGGACCACTTGTACGATCTCGACCAGCTGCGTAACGCGATTCATTATCGGTCATGGGGGCAGAAGGATCCGCTCATCGAGTACAAGCACGAGGCCTACTCGATGTTCGTCGACCTCATGAGCGACATATATCACACGTTCAGCGAGCGGTTCCTGCGTGCTCAGCTTTCGTTTGAGCCGCCGCCGGATTACGGTGCCGATGGTGGGCGTCCGGCTGCGCCGACCCGGCGTTACAACGCGCTTGGGGTGCTCGAGGACATTGTCTCGGAAGAATCGGTAAACGGGAACGGCGAGCCTGAGGGCGTTGTCGATATCGGCCCGGGTGAACCTCTGTCGAAGAAGCCGGTCGCTCGTGCTGAGCCGATCGTCACCGGAGCGGGGCGTGTTCGGTCGCTGTCGGCCGGTGCGAATGCGACTCCGGCTGACTGGGAGAACGTTGGTCGCAATGATCCGTGCCCGTGCGGATCAGGCAGGAAGTTCAAGAAGTGTCACGGGGTCGCTAGCTGAGTCATCAGCTTTTCGAGCCTTCAGGAAGGCCGGGTGCTTGTCGCCCGGCTTTTTTGTTTGGGGGCTGTGCGGGTGATATGCCTGATCTTTTGCTGACAGAGACGGTTTGATACCGGATTGGATATCAATGCGACGCACTCACGGGCGTTGTGGGCATCGTTGATTTGACATCCAATCCGATATCAAACCTTCACTGTCAGCAAAACATCAGGCATACCACCCGCGATCATCCAATGTTACCTGGTGACTGAAGAAGTCGCTCGGCGCTGCGGGGCGCCGATCGCCCAGCTGCCGGATGCAGGCGGCTGGTATTTTGGCTCTGCGTATTCCTGATTGCCGGAGTCACGAGACGGTGGCGTCGAAGGTCACCCAACTCACTAGAAATCCGTGTAACCATTGGCGGAGATCGGTAAAATTGGCATCGGCAATATTGGAGCTCCCAAGCACAGAACGGCCTCGCGAACGCCTGAAGTCGCACGGCGCGCGCGCGTTGAGCTCGACAGAGCTCCTCGCAATTCTGCTCGGCAGCGGCTCAGAGAAACACTCAGCAGTAAGGCTCGGTCACGAAATCCTTGCTTCAGCGCACGGATCCCTGCGACGGTTGTCATCTCAGCCGGTTGCTGCTCTCACTGCCATCGATGGGGTCGGAAACGCTCGCGCGGTTGCGATCCATGCAGCGCTCGAGCTTGGTCGTCGGATGGCTGCCGAGGAGCGCGAGGATGGTGTTCCGATTCGAGGGCCGCGCGATGTGCACCAGATTTTCGCCGAGCGGCTCCAGGATCTGCCGGTCGAGGAATTTCACGTTGCAGTTCTCGACTCGCAGCACCGGCTGGAGAGGGACATCACCGTCACGCGCGGCCTGTTGAACTCATCTCTCGTTCACCCGCGAGAGGTTTTTCGCGAGGCGATTGCCGAGAATGCGGCGGCAATCATTCTCGTTCACAATCATCCGAGCGGCGATCCAACTCCATCGCCTGACGATCGCATTACAACCGAGCAGCTTGTGCAAGCCGGGCGGGTGCTCGATATCCCGGTGCAGGATCACATCATCATTGGGCGGGGTCGTTACCTGTCGTTCGCCGAGGCCGGCCTCCTCTGAGTTCATGCACTTGCGTTTTAGCTCCAGGCTGGAGTCTGACCAAGCTGGCCGCGGGCACCAGTTCCACTGTTCAGTTGCGTCGTAGCTGATAGCTGTGTAGCGGGCCAGCTGGAATTCTCAAAGCGTGCAACCCGCTATTAAGCCAGGCCCGCGGTGAGCGCTGTGCTACGTCGCA
>JBBREF010000034.1:0-26292 GCA_038203205.1 Gemmatimonadales bacterium
TCGCCGAGGATGCCGACGATCCTGTATGGTCCGATCTGCTCCGGGTGCAGGAGTTTGGAGCGGCCAGGCCCGGCTTCGGTACTCGTCACGTTGACCTCCCTTCGAACTGCTGCCGCTCTATTACCGGATGATGATCATGTCGGGGTCGATGATCACCGTGTCCGCGGTTACGCTGTCGCGCACGCAGATGGCCGAAACGGCATACTGATACCTTCTTCCGTTCTGTCCCTGGTCAAGTGACTGCGCGCCGGCGGGCCTCGCCTTTGTCGACCTGTACGGAGGTTTTCTCCGAAACGGCCACGGGCCGCCACGTTTGGCGATCACTTCCATCTCCGAGACGTTCGCCGATGCGTCGAGTCGCCAGTTGATCGAGTCACCGCGCTGGACTTCGATCGCCCATGGCGTGAGGGAGAAGGAAACGCCGCGTCCGGCAAGGCAGTCAATTCTTACATCGACGTTCACCGTTCTGAACGTCCCTTGTGCATCGAGCGAATCTTTTGTCGCTACTACGGCGGCAAGAACTGCCGCACCGCAGGCCAGCAGGACCTTCGCACGCATAACCCATCCGTGGGGGGAGAGCGACAAGTGTGCGGGACGCGGGGCGGCAGCGCAAGGCACTACACTCGGGACCCGCTCCGCCCAGGTCGCGCGAGCGACCGGGTCACTTCCCGAAAACGACCCCGTGAGGTACGGCCAGCACTTCACCAAGGCCCGGCACGATCACATTCGACATGTCGAGTCTTGGTGTCTTTTCATCACGAGAAAGTCTTCCAGTAGTTGGATCGAAACTCAGCAGGTGAAGCGCAGCATCGTCCTTCGACCCGCTGTTGACTACGATCCTGCGGCCTGAAGCATCGTTGCCGAGCCAGTGCGGCCTGACATTCCCGGTGAAGGCGTAACGTGAGACTTCCTTCGGCATCGCAGGTTCTGAGACGTCGAGAACGACTACGGCCTGCTCTGCCGGGACAGTCTGGAGCCAGTACTTCCCTATCACAACAGGCACCGCGCAATCCTGTCCAGCGAATCTGTATACGGGCGTGATGCGCGGCTTGTCAGTCTCGGACGCTGTAATCGTGTAGAGCCCGCAAGTAAAAGTTGCAAGCATCACGGTTTTCCCATCCTGAAGCAGGCGTGGCTCCCCCGGGAAGAGATGATGCGGCGTGGTGTCGGTCGCATGCATCCCATGCGGATGGTCGGCCGGAATACGAAGGGTATGCAACAGTTTTAGATCAGACAGCCGCCACACCTGTAGCCCAACCCCCGTATTCTCGATCATGCTGGTGGTAGTGGTTACTGCACGGTCGAGCGAAGGAATCACCTCGAGGCTGTACGGAGTTATCTCTTTGTCGTCGACGCCCGGTGCAGTCGCATCGACCCACCTCACGATCTTTCCATCAGTCCCGACCTCGGCGAGCCCGCCGGGCGGGAGATTGAACTTCGAGCTCTGGAACTGATACGTGACAAGCCTGTTTCCGGATGGCAGTCGTACATACGAATGCGGCCATCCGAAGGGTCCTGCCGTACTGAACGATGTGTGAAGCGTCGGGCTCGAGGCGTCCCTGAGGTCGAAGATAAAAGTGCGGCCAAGACCAAAATCGTCGGCATAAAGAAGTCCGTCGGATTGGAGGAGATGCTCAGTGTGATGCGTGCTGTAGCTCCCCTCTCCTGCGGGAATCACTTTGGAAATCTTTCCCTCGGTCGTCGAGCCATCCCGCAAATCGAACTGCACCAGGAACGCACCGCGTCGTGAAGTATCAGCCGAGGCTGCCCAGGCGTAGAGCCATTGGTCTTTGGATGCTGATTGCGCCGCTGACTGGGCGAGGGCGGGGGGCGCTGCAAGCGAGAGCACGACCCCGGACACTACTATATGAAATCGCATAACGAGAAGCTGTACAACATCTGCCGATCAATCAATAACCGGCGGCCCCGAAGCCTGACGCTGCTGTCGCTCTCGTCTTGCGTAGATCTGGTCGAGAATTTTCTGGCCTTCGACGTCGGTCGACTGGGCCGACACTCGACGGTCGGGACGAAGGAGGCGCGCTCGTATCGACGCGTGGTGGCGGGCGGGTACGCCGTCGAGGAATGCGAGGATCAGGAGCTCCTCTTCAGCGTCCGGGGCTCTCAATTCCGCGACCGCCCGGCGTAACCGCTCGACCTTCTCCGTGGGCAAGCGCCCGAGAACGCCCTCCGCATCACCGTTCATGATCAGAAATCTGATGTAATAAAGGGGCGAAACAATGCCGGTTCTCTATCACGGACTGTCGGTTTCGTATCACCTAAAATGCCTCCCGGTGACCAGCATCCTCATTTATTGCATGACTTTACGAGCTGTATGACGTATAGGACGTCAAAACGTGAAGATTTGGCTCAAAGGGGGGTGGTGGGCCGTCGCGCTCGGCCTCAGGGGTGCCGGTTAGCACGGGTTCGTCAGTTCAACACGGAGCCGTGTTGAACGGAAAGTATCAGACCGAAGCCTCACCCTTCCCCGCGTACGAGCGGATCCGCACTCACTTTCCCGCCACGCACAAGCGCCCCGAGCACCACTGCTGCGCTGATCAAGACGAAGTTCTTGATGATGTACTGCCCCTCCATAGTGGGGGCATACGGCACGCGCAAAAAAACCTCATCAGGAAACAGAACCACCGGAGTCAGAGTCCCAAGCATCTGAAGCAGCAGCAGCAGAATAGTCGCGCGCATCCAGAGGCCCGTGATCAAACCGAGCCCGATCACACACTCCCATGCAGCGAGTACCGGCAGCGAAACGTTCGGCTGAACTATTCCAAAGCTGAGCACCCGGATTGTATTTCCCGCCAGATCCTGCGCCGGGCTCAAGCCGGGAAAAAACTTGAGCACCCCGAACCAGAAGAAAACCACGCCGAGTGAAACGCGAAGAAGCGTTGGTCCATTCCGGGCCATCCATCGGGTGACGCGGACGTCTGCGGGTTCCAGCCAGATTGGAATCGTCATCGTGTGGCTACGCGGTTCGAAGAGTGAATACTGTAATTTCGGGTCTGACGTTGAACCTTGCCTTCAACAGGTGTCCGACACCGCGACTGATGTACAGCCGCCGGCTCGGATCGACCTCGATTTCTCCCGACGTGTAGCGGCGGTTCTTCACCGGCAGCACGGGTGGCGGAAGGAACGGAGGCTTGCACTGTCCTCCGTGCGTGTGGCCGGCAAGTATCCACCCCGCATAACCATGCCAGGAGAGGTCATCCATCGCATCGGGATTGTGACAGAGCGCAATTGCAGACTCGCTCGCACGTTTCGCGAAGGCGTCCGCGGGATTCCCCCGCCCCGACCAGAGATCATCAACGCCGATGATGTCCAGTCCCTCCACAGTTGCGACTTCGTTCCGCAGTACACGCATTCCCGTTTCCGAAACGGCTGACGAAATCCGCAGCGCGATCGACCCGTCGCGCCAGGTATTTCCGTAATCGTGATTCCCCGGCACGCCGAGTGTCGCGAGGCGTCCGTTCGGCAGGTGTGAGAGCACCCGCTGGAGCTGTTCGATTTTCGTCCGCTCGGATATGTGCTCCTCCCAGCTCACGAAGTCGCCGGTGAATGCGACGATGTCCGGAGCGACAGGCTTGAGCCGGTCGAGCGATTCGGTGAGATAGGACTCATCCACATAGCTGCAGGTGTGCAGATCGCTCACGTGCGCGAGAGTCGCACCCTCCAGCGATTCAGGGAGCCTCGAAATCGGCAGATCCCGCCGCACGATCTCGAGCCAGTGTGGCTCGATGATCGTCGTGTAACCGAAAACACCGACCCCCGCCGCAAGCGTAGCACCAGCTCCTATAAATACCCGTCGATTCACCGCCGAAAGATGTCAAACGCCGCGGCGATGCCAAGTCCGCAGGATGCTTACAAATACATTGCTTGACGTGTGGGCCGCCGTGCTGATATTTCAGCACTCAAGAGAGACCACCCAGACCCGCCGCCCATGCCAGAATTTCCGACGCCCTCGAGCGATTCAAATTCCGCCGATGAAACCGCCAGAAAAGGCTCAAGCATCACGAGAAGAAAATGGCTCGGCGCGTCCGCAGCCACGCTGGTGAGTGCTGCGTGTGCGACCCGGGCCACCTCACAGTCTGAACCCCAGGCGCCAGCTCGCGGCGGCTCGGCGAACGATCTGGCCAACGAGGTGCCCCGACTCATGGAGCTTGCATCGGTGCCGGGTGCCGCCGTTGGTATCATCACCGCGAATGCGGCAGCAACGATGGGCTTCGGCACGACGCGCGCCAGCGACGGCGCGCCTGTCACCGCCGACACAGTGTTCGAAGCGGCATCACTTTCGAAGCCGGTCTTTGCCTACCTCGTACATCTTCTTGTCGCGGAGAACAAACTCGACCTCACGCGTCCGCTCTCGTCATATCTCGATCTCCCGAATTCTGCAGACTCGCGAGCCTCGACAATCACCGCGCGCCATGTGCTCAGTCACACATCGGGCTGGAGAAACTGGCGCTTCGGGCCAAACGATCATCTCACCGCTGACTTCGATCCTGGCGCACGCTTCAGCTACTCGGGTGAGGGGTACTACTTCCTCCAGCGCGTGGTCGAAAAGATCACCGGAGCCGGAATTCTCAGGCTGACCCGTGACAAAGTCTTCACTCCGCTTGGAATGAGTCGTACTTCGTATCTATGGTCGCCTGAATTCGACACATCGCGCGCGGATCCACACTCCGGGCGCGGCGTTCCCATCGATAGTTACGGGGTCGGACTCGGCCGCAAACTTCGCGCAGCCGCAGCAGCAGCATCAACTGACATCGACGACTGGAAGCACGAAGATTTCGAGCGAATGTTTGCGGCGGAGAACAAGGATCGGCCGCCGTTCCCGAATTTTCTCACTCCCAATGTTGCGGGCAGCCTGCATACGACGGCGAACGACTACGCGCGATTCATCCGCCACCTGTACGGGGCTCAGGGCCGGCCGATTCTCAACCGGATGATGGAGTCGCAAGTCGATATCAAGACGTCGCTGAAATGGGGACTCGGCTTCGGCCTTCAGACCGGGGAGCTTGGTGCGACCCGGTCACGCCCCATGTTCTGGCACTGGGGCGACAACAATGGCTTCAAGAACATCGTGATCGGCGACCCGTCAGATTCGAGCGCCGTCATCGTCTTCGCGAACGGCAACGGCGGTCGTCAGCTTTACGAGCGGATCGTGAGAATTGTACGCGGTCGCGACCAGCCGGCGTTCCTCTGGATCTGATCAACCGCTAACGCTCGAGCTGCTTTGCCTGCGGGTCAGGTCCTGTGAAAACAACAGCCTGCGGCCGCCATGTTTGCGGATGGCCGGGAAAACGCGGTCCGAGATACTCGAGCCAGAGCGGCCTGATTTCGATCATCACGAAATCCCGCGGGAAATCCGGCCAGAAGAATTCCGCGTAGCCATCCTTGTAGAACTCTTTCGCCTGCGGGTGTTCCGGGTCCGTATGAACTGTCGCGATGCCCATCACGGTGGCGTATTCGATTCGATCGTCGTTGTTGAAATAGAGAGTCACCTGCGGATGCCGCCGCATCTGGTCGACCTTGCGAGTGGTGAGGCGGGTCATGATCCAGACAGTTACACCGCTCGCGGGATCGTCTGCGCTGACCGGAGCGACGAAAGCCTTGGTAGTGCGCACGCGGGGCTGACCCATTGAGTCGAGTGTTACCACCGCGACGTTGGAATCAGCGAGCATGAGCGTGCGAGCCGCTGAAAGAATGGCCGAGTCGGGGGCGCTCTTGTAGAGCTCCTGGATGGGTACCGTGTAAATCCTTACGGCACCTGAAGCAGGGGTGTCAGATGACACGGCGCGCTCACTGTCCAGGCAAGCTGTGCTCCATAAGACCGCAGTTATCACGCATCCGATGGGTGTTCGTCGCATGAGCGTGCGTTTCGCAGTTGGCATGGCTCCTCAGGGTTGCGTCGGTTTAACAAACGAGCAGGCATGTGATCTTCGCGTATACGCGCCGCGTGCCATCGTGCAGATCCGCTTGGACGCGAGCGTCGTAGAAGGGGGATAACGCCCTCAACCAGGAGTTCCCGATGTTCCGCAGGCCACTCGCTCTTTTCGCCCTCGCAGCGGTCGCATCCGCCTGCGCTGCCGAAAATAACCCTCTTTCCCCCGATGCGTCGCTGCTTTCGAGCGCCGGCACTCCTGTGGCCGCACGAATCTCCGGCGCATCCGAGACGATCTACGGACTGACCAGCGACAACAGCCTCGTCGTCTTCGCGTCCGGCAAGGCGAACCAGGTATCAGGCGAAACCGCCATCACGGGCCTGGCGGCCGGTGAGGTGGTAACCGGAATCGACTTCCGTCCCAGCGACCTCAACGCAAACGGTATCAACGATGTAGGCAAGCTCTACGGTGTGACGAGCGCGAACCGTATCTACGTCATCGATCAAGTAACCGGTGTCGCATCGTCTCCAGTGATGCTCAGCACTGCTGTTACGGGATCAGCTATCGGTACTGGATTCAATCCTGTCCCGGATCGCCTGCGGATTCACACTACCAGCAACCAGAACCTTCGCGTCAATGTCGACAACGGCGCAGTGACTGTTGATGGTGTACTCGCGTATGGCATGGGCGACGCGAACTTCGGCGTTGATCCGTCGATCGTTGCCACCGGGTATACGAACAACGACAACGACCTTGCGACCGGTACCGTACTTTACGCGGTCGATGCGGCGACCGATGCGCTCGTGACGTTTCCGGCAGCAACGGGTGGCCCGAACGGCGGAGTCATGGCGACGATTGGCTCGCTTGGGCTCGATGTTGGCGATGCTGCCGGTTTCGACATCAGCCTTGCTTCAGGCAACGCATACCTCGCACTCGCAACATCGGCTTCGGGGAAGTCGACACTTTATTCCGTCGACCTTGCGACTGGTATGACGACGAAGCTTGGAATGCTCGCTCAGACGAAATCAGCGCTCCTCAGCATTGCCGTAAGGCCGTAGCGAGCGCTGGGAGGACTCCCCTTTCGTTCATGCGTGATCGAACGGGACTTGCATCAGGTTTGCAACGGCGCTTTAACGAGCATGCCCGACGCTGACCCCGCATCCAATCTGGAGTTACGGCCACCGGCGCATTCAGGGCATCGTCGCTATCAGTACGATCCAGCGATCGCGCCAAGCGGGCTGCTCGTTTATTCGGGTGCGGCTTTGCCGGCGTGGCGCGGCAACGTCTATCTCGTGACTGATCACGGCGCAATCGCGCGGATCAGCCGCTGATCTACTTGAGAGCGGACTCCATCAGGCTCGTGAAGTCGGTGCTGCTCTCGATGGTTCGTGCTGCAACCATGAAAGCTTCACGAAGTGAGCTCGTCTTCAAAAGTTTGCGCTCGACAGCAGCTTCAAGCGTGTCGCGCTTGTCGGTATCAGATGTCATCTGAGTACCGACAGCCTTGAACACAGCAAGCGTGACTTCAGGCTCTCCATTTCCGTGCTCGAGAGCTGCGATCAATGCACCCTTGAGATCCGTATCCGATGTCATCGCTGCGGTCGCCTCGAAATATGCGCGTCTGAGCGCGGCGTTCTTTTTTCCGAGAGCTTTTGGTGCGACGGTTACCAGCAGCGTAAGGCGGTCCGTATCACTGCTGATTTCCCTGGCTCCCTGAAGTGCCATGAGAATCATCGTCGGGTCATCAACTGACCCGTATTGGGAGGGTACGTTCGCGCTTGTTGCGCCTGCCGGCATCCTCACGATTCCGCCGGTCGGCAACCCCTTGCTCAATCGCGCCGGTGCATCGATGTCGCCCTCCTTCTCGCCCATTGGGTCATATCCGGTGTTCTTTCGCGCATCAGCCGCAACAGCCGCAAGCGGAACCTGGATCATTACCGGAATCGCGGTTACAGGCTCAAATGGCCTCAATGCGGCAAGCGGGACAACGAGAACGGCCAGTGCCGCGCTTGCAGCGAACGCGCTTTTTCGGCCGAGTGACTTGCGTTCCTGCCGTGAGTCGAGGATCGCAAGCATGCGCCCCTCGAACTCTGAGCGCCGTGCCATCGCCAGCGCAGCAAATGCAGGCGCAGCGCTCTCACGATGTTGCGACCGGATCGACTGAACCATCTCGAGCAGCTCACCCGCATAAAGCGAGGGCACTGTTCCGTCACGAAGCACGTAGTCGTCGCATGCGTGCTCACGCTCGACGCGCATCCTGTGCGCCGCATACCATATGAAGGGATCGAACCAGAGAATCGCGACAGTTATCTGCGCGACGAGCTGTGTGAGCGCGTCAAATCGCTTCACGTGCGCCATCTCATGCACGAGCACGAACCTGCGCCGCGCTTCGGGCCAGTCGTTCGCTTCCGGTGGCAGAAGAACCGCCGGGTAAATCACTCCCCACGTGACGGGAATTGCCACCTTGTCGCCACGAAGAAGCGTGAGCGGCCGCGTGATCCCGAGCCGGTTAGCCACACGCTGCATCAATGCCAGCCATTCGCCGTCGTCGACTCTCTCGCCGAATTTCGCAAGACGTCCCACTCGCCACGTTCCGACTGCGAGACGAAGCAGGGTCAGCGTGGAACCCAGTACCCACAGGATTCCCAGCATGGTGCTCGCAGGCCACTGCCGTTCCGCAGGCTGAGTTGCCTGTGATTGCGAAGCAACTGGTGCAGCAATCGGGTCGAGGGCCTCACCCGTGGTGCTGGCCGTTTCGCTCGATGCCGAGGCGACAGCGGGCTCTGAGACAATGGCCGATGTTGAGCTCCCCGTGGACTCGACGGTCAGCCACGCCGGCGCTGGCAGCAGCGGAATCCGCCACTGCGGTACGAGAAATGATACGACAGGGAGAGCGAGATGTCCGATGACTGCTGCCGTCCACGCCGCGTGCCTCGCAGCGGCGGACTTGTTTCTAAGGGCATATGCGACGATTGCCGCCGCAGCAATCAGAACCAGGCCCTTGAGCGCTGTGTCTACGAGTATCGCGAACATCGGGCTGAGTGATCCAAGCTGACTGAGAAATCCGCTCATCTGCCCTCCAACTTTGCCTTGTCGATCAGCCTCGCTACCCTGTCCAGCTCATCCTTGGTCAGGCGATTGCCCTTGAGATCGATCAGCGCTGCGACCGCCTGTTCGGTCGAGCCATCGAAGAACGTCTTGAGCAGATGCGACAGCGCTCCCTTCCGAGCCGCGTCTTTTTTTATGGTGGGCTGATAAATGAACGCGCGACCGTCTTCGACATGCGTTATCCGGCCCTTCTGCTCGAGGGTCCGAAGCATCGCACGCACTGCCGAGTAACTTGGCGGATCCGCGATGCCGGCCATTACCTCGGCCACCGATGCGCGTTCGTTCTCGTAGAGAAAATCCATGATCTGGCGCTCTCGGCGACTCAGACCTTTCAGGTGGTTGTCTGACATCCCAATCTCCGGGTAGTGCTAGTAAAATAGCAGACGAACGGAGATTTGCTAGATAGAACACGTGAATTCGGGCACGGTCTTGCAGGGCATCAGGTATGACGATACAGGCCATTTGGGAAGTAACTCTGCGCGGCGAGTCGGTTGGCGCGTATCTGACCTGCGATCAGGCGAAACTCGCTGCTGAGGCTCACGCAGCCTGGTCTCCAGAAATGCATTGGGACGCAGGCTCGACCTTCACGACCCCCGCCGCGTCATTGGGTCTGAATTTCGAGGTCACGCTTCGAATGGTAAAACTAGTCCCTTTGACCTAGGCGGCCGGCGCCTCGGGCTCCCGCTCTATGCGCGCATGTGGCCACCCAATCACACATTTATCCGGCGCGTGCGGGGGTTTCAAGTGGCAGCGCCTCGACGTCCTCGAAGTCCGCGGGCTCGCCTCCTAAAACAAATCCGGGAATCAGCGTGTTGAGTATGGTGTAGAGCACGAGCCCTCCCGCGATCGAATCTTCGAGGCCGAAACGACGTTCCAATATTCCAGTTATGACGAGCGTGAAGACGAGCGTCGGGACCATTGCGGCGCCCACGCGGCGGGAGACCTGGAACGGCTCACCAAAAGCGACGCGTCGGTGAAGTGAGATCACGGCAATCCTGAGCGGGACTAGTACGACGACCAGAGCGAGGCCGATGCCGAGCGATTTCAGGGTGAGGTGCCCCTGCACTATCTCGGTTCCCGCGTGGAAGAAGTAGAACGGGATAAACACCGATCCAAAAGCTTCGAGCGCGTCGATCATTTTTTCAGATGACATCGCGGGATGGTTCGCGCGATAGCGCTGTGCCGCGACGCCGACCAGGAATGCGCCGACGAGGTAATACACCCCGAGAAGCCTTGTCGCGTACGCGCACACCACAGCGACCATCACCAGGAAAGCGAACTCCGACTTCGGGGCATGTGGCGCCACGACAGACGCAAACGTGCGGAAAGCCAACGGGATAATGATGATTACGCCGATCATCGCGGCGATCGAGACCCCCAGCTGGCGGACCGATGTCGACTGCAGGATGAAGAACAGCACGGCCAGCGCAATTATCTCGGAACCGATTGCATACGTGCGCACAGTTCGCTGTTCTTCAGCATCCATCCCGAAGTCTGCGAGGGAGCTGAGGATGAACCCAGTGGACGGTGTCACAAGCGCAAGCGCGAGCAGCGCCGCAACGCGTGGCTCGACACCAAGGAGCATCCCCGCGAGCATCGCCGCAACGACGGCGGTGGCCGCCCAGATTGCCGCGTGAAACGCCAGCGGTGTCGCATTTCGCCGAAGCTCCGACGCATCGATCTCGAGCCCGGCGAAAAGAAACAGCGCGACGATGCCGAGTGTCGATAGCAGGTTGAGTGTCGGGTCGTGATGGAACCATCCGAGCATTGTGGCTGCCACTCCGAGCAGCAGGGCTGTGATTGCGCCGGGAATCTTGTATCGCTGAAGCAGCTTGGGTACAAGAAACAATGCGAAGAGAAGGCCGATGAATCCGAGCTGCTCCGGTATTCGCGATGTCGTGGGCTCTGATCCGTTATCGGGAGAAGTCAGCGCTTCGAGAATTGGCGCGGGTGCGCTTCGGGCTTGTTCCAGTGCGGTAATCGAGTCACTGAGCCTCGATATCGTCGAGTCAGTGGAGCTGAGTATCCGCACCACGCCAGCGGTATCGCCGACCCGGTAAAGAGAGTCTATAGTGTATAGAAGCGTTGCGGAGGCGCTGTCAGGCGCTGGCACGCTATCGGCCGCCTTCCAGGTCATGTCAGGTGATTGATGGATCATGTTGCAGCCGACCTTTGCACGTCACGCGCCGCGGCGATGGATCGCAAGTTCACGATTTCCTGACTAATACTCGAAGTTCAAACCAGCGGCTGCCACAGCCCACGCGTCGCCGGCTTTCAGCAGCTCGTATGTGCCGCCGGTGCCGGATACGCGAGCCTCGGCCTCGCCGCTCTTCGCAAACGAACATGTCGAAGACCAGGCGACAGATGCCGAGTCTCCAAACATGCCGTAAACCCGCATCGTGGCGCGCCTGCCCCGGATAGGCGTCGATCCATCACATGAGACCAGCTGATCCGGTGCGATGACTGAATACCGATCGCCCGCGCCGATGTGATCGAATACCTTTGCCGTCACCGGGTCGTCAATGTAGAACTTTCTTTCCGGATCCCCGAGCTTCGGAAGCACTGAATCTGCCGCGGCCACGAGGATGTCGAACGTGGGATCGGGCACGGAGATGGAAGTCGCGGGCTCGATCGGCGACTGAGGCTGCGCCGGTTTAACAGCGGGTGCACAGGCTGCAGCAAATCCTGCAAAGAGAGCAACAATAAGCAGTTTGATAGACCGGCCGGGCGGCGCCGCGAGATATTCCATTGTGGGGATAATACCTCGCAACGCGCGGGCGGCCAGCCCGGATCGTCTACGGCGTCTTCACTCTCTCGTAGATCAGGTCATAAGCAGTCACCCATGTGCCATCTCCCTGAAGTCGCTCGCCGTGCTGTCTCAAGCCGTCGGGACCCTGCGGAGTGAAGGTGACCCGGAAGGCCACGCGACCGCCTGCCGGTCCACCAGCAGGCATGCTTCCATCGTATCGCATCGACCCATCGTGGAACCATCCGCTGTATTCGTGCAATCCTCCGCCCCCGTCGACCCAGTACTGAAACCACTTGCTTCGCGTCGCATCCCAGATGTTGTAGCTCTGGCCGGTTCCGCCCTGAGCCGACCACGATTCATGCACGACGCAGCCATTCTCGATTTTCGTGATGACGTTCCTGCCCGCTGGACCACCAACCTGTCCGCGCGGCCGAACGTCCCATGTGCCGAGCCAGAAATCGAATTCCTTGTGCTTGTCATCGTGCATGCAGGGCCGAGCATTCCGGTCGAGCGCGGTCGCGAACGCCGCGTACCTCGCGTCCCGCTTGAGCCGCTGCATGAGCGGGAGGCTGTCGCCGGGATTCGGAACTGCGGCGAGCCCGGCGCCGACTGCGCGACTCAGTTGCGCGAATGCACTGTCGAGCCGGTTTTCGCCAGCTTCGATGAGGGCTCTTCGGTAAGCGACCTGCTGGGGTGCGATGCCTTTGCGCTCTGCCACAGCGAGATTCTGTCTCGCTTCCGCATAGCGACCAATTTCCGTCTGCGCCACAGCCAGCCGGAGGTATGGCTGCGCGAGGGTGGTGTCCTCCCTGACGAGAGCTGCATATGCCTCCGCCGCACGTGGCCAGTCCCTGCTGTTCCACGCAGCATTTGCCGCTTGCCGGGCAGCGGAGATCGGGGAGGGCGCGGGCGTCTGCGCAATCGCCGGAGAGCGGACGAGCATTATGAGAACGACAGACAAAATTGTCTTTGACAAACCAGCTCCCGATTGAGGTGTCCGGGGACTTTGTCGCTGGTTTGCCTCCGGCGCTATCAGGATATTGCTCGAAACGAATGGCGCCCGGACGCAGTTTCCTGCGCCCGGGCCTTTTTCACCCGAGCGTGCTAAATCACGTGCAGCCCGCTGCGGGCTGCGGATCCCTGGCCAGACACTCGGCCTCCGTGAACGGGAAACGTGAGTGAACGGCATGGTTCGGGAGCGCTTTTGGAAGTGTGTCCAGTCGCGAGAACCTCCGCGCATCTATCCACCGGTGTCCGCCCTCGAACATGAGCGAATAACGCCTTTGCAGAAGAAGCTCTGTGACGAAGTCGGCAGAATTCGCAAATGCTCCCCGCGCAGCGAGGCCACCAGATGTCGTCCTGATGAAGTTGATATCACTGAGCGCGCCACCCGGATCTCCGGTGTTATACCGCGCCTCGGCACGGAGCAGAATCAGCTCCTCGTTCCTGATTATTGGTATCGACGCGACGTTTGATTCATAAATCGTGAACACGAGATCGGAAGTGATCCCCTGCACCGTTCGTGCTTCGATCGTTGCCGTCTTCGCCAGAACACGATTGTCCAGCGTATTGTCGGGCTTCTTCGGAGCATCCGCCCTGATCGACGGATGCGCGACGATTGCACGGCCCGTCGGATCGAACAGCAGATTCGGGATGTCTCCAGAACCCGTGCTGTACGAGTGGTACACGCCTGAACGCAACGAAGAGGCAGTGTTGACGAACGATGCGTTCACCGCTGCCAGGGCGGCAGCATAGTTGCCACGGTACGCCTCGACCCGGGCTTTTAGAGCCCTGTTGAACTTCGCGAAATCCGCGGGCGTTGACGCCGATGCGAAGCCGGGACTCAACGCGAACGGGAATGCTGTACCTCCGGCGTTGATATCGGTCAGACCCATGTCAAGCAGCGATGAGATATGGGCGAAGATATCCGCCTTTGACGCGATCGGAGCAGGTGTTTCCGTAGGCGCGCGGTCGACTTCGAGCGGAGCGCCGTACGTGTCGCGGGTGTTGATCACGTACAGATAATCCAGCGCCTGGATCGTGCGTGCGAAGCCACGAGTCGCAGATTTCTGCGCGTCAGTCATGCCCGTAACTGTCTCAAGCGCAGCGAGCAGCGTGTTCGCATTGCGAATGTTCGCGTACGGAGCTGCAAACAGGTTTCCGCCGAATGCCGGGCTGCCGCCATCAAGCGGTCCGATCAGCATCTCCACGATGAAGCGCGGGTCTGCAGGATCAAAGTTGTAAGACTCGCGCCCGATGATGCCGAGGAGCGATACGTAACCGTTCTGCGTTCCCTGCCCGACGCGCGTGCCAACCATCAGGCCCTGCGCCGCCTGAGCGATCTTGGTTGGCGTCGGATTGCTGGTGAGATCTTCGAGGCTCGGATTGTTGTAGTCCGGCACGACAAGGTCGTTACATGCGCCCGCAGTGAGCAGCACGAACGCCAGGCTTGCAGCTTTTAAAACCTTCACCGGTAGATGTCTCGTGGTTGGCATGTCAGAATCCCAGGTTGACCGAGAGCCAGAAACTGCGGCTCGGCGGGAATGGAGCGACGTCGATGTTCCGGGCGATCGGCTGATTCCCGAAGTTGCTGACTTCTGGGTCAAGCCCCGAGTAGTTGGTGAACGTGAGCAGATTTCTGCCGCTGAGGCTCACCTGCATCGAGTTCAAGCCTCTGCCAAACTGCGACACGAATCGATTTGGAACCGTGTACGAAAGCGTTACCTCCCGCACCTTGGCGAACCCCGCATCCTCCACGTAGATCGCCGTCTGACTTGGCCACACGGCAAGGCGGTTAGCCCCTACCGTTGTCTGCTTTCCGCCGACAGTAATAGGATCAGCGTAGTCCTCGCTGTTGGATCCGAGATCATAAAGGAACTTCGTGAGATTGACGACGCTGCCTCCATTGTACCAGTCGAGCAGGCCATAGAGACTGAAACTCCCGAACCTCACATCGTTCACGAACGACATTATGAAGTCCGGATTCGCGTCGCCGATCTTTCGAACGACTCGCGATCCATCCGGCAGGGTGTCGTTGCCCACGATCTGTGTGGGCGACGCGCCTTCTTCGATCTCAAATGATCCGAGCGATGTCCCGAAGCCACCCACCCTGAATCCTGGAACGGGAAGTTCGAGGATCTTGCTCCGGCTGCGGAAGAACGTCGTCCTGAACAGCCAGTCTATATTCGCGGACTGAATCGGCACCAGGTTGAGCCCCACCTCGAGACCCGTTGTCCTAAGCTTTCCGCCGTTGAATATCTCGAGCGCGAATCCGGACGAAGGCGCCAGTGTGCGCTGCAGCAGCAGCTCCGTCACGTCCTTGCGGAATCCAGTTACCTCTATCGAGCCACGACCACTTGCAAGCGTGATATCGGCACCGCCTTCGATCTCGCGCTGCCTCTCAGGCCGCAGATCGGGCGATCCGACAGTACCGCCATTCGCCGGAATTACGAGTGCGGGAAGTCCGTTGATGTTCTGCGTTGCCGTCAAAGGAGTGAACTTCTGCCCAAACAGCGGCTGGTTTCCCGACTGCCCGTACGCGGCGCGCAGCTTTACTTCATTCAGGAAATTCATTGGCTCGATCAGGCGGTATGAAGCAGACGCCTTCGGATACCAGTAGAGCTTATCGGTATTGCTATTCGCGCTGCTGCGATCGGCGTTGATACCCGCCGTCAATAACAGCCTGTCGGACAGCATCAACAGTTCTTCCTGCGCGAAAAATCCGAGATCCTCAACACGCTGATGGATCTCTGCAACCTGAATGTTCGTCCCGGCACCGACAATCTCGAGGCCGCCAACCAGGTTGCGGCTAACGATGCGGGATATGCTGAGGTCGCGGCTGGAGCTGTTCGTTCCTACCGACGTTGTAGCGGCGAACGAACTCCCAGGAGTCCAGGAATGCACAAGCGTCGCGCTTCCGTTCAGATTCAGGTTGTCGCTCCTGCCGAGCAGCGAGGTTCCCGGCTCCCCGTCATCGATTGGCTCGAACTGCAGCTCGGGCGGAAACAGGAGTGAGTTATCCTGGTTGAAATAGTCAGCCCCGGCACTGCCCGCGAAGCGCAGATGGTGCGCTGAATTCTGAAACACGTCGTACGTCAACCTACCGGCTGCCAGTGACCGCCATACCGTCTCGGAGTTCTTCATCAGGGCCGCGGTCTGCAAGGGATTGCTCGCGACGAAAGGGTTCACAGGGAAAGTGCCGTCAGCCTGCCGCCGCAGGTCGATGAAGCTCGGCGTGAATGGCAGCGCCATCCAGAAGCTCACGCTGGCATTGTCGTTGTTCGTGAGGCCCCGCTCCGCTACGGTGCGGATGACATTGGTCTGAATGCTGAGGTTGAGCCTCCTCCCGAAGTCCTGGTCGACATTTGCTCGAAGCGCCTGCTTCTGGAAGCCTGTATTCTCGATTATGCCACCGTCGTTCCGCCACAGGCCCGATACGAAGTACCGGGTATCCACATCTCCGCCGCCCATGTCCAGTATCGACTCGGCCGATATCGGCTTTCTCCCGGCAAGCTCCTTTTCCTGATCGAAGACCACCCCCGGATTGAACGCAGCCCCGGCCGCGGCGCCAAAGACCGCGACGGCCTCTTCCTTCGACGTAAACGTGCGCGACCCGAGCGTGTTCGAGATGGCTGAGAATCCAATGCGCTGCGTTGCGTTGACTTTGCGCGCGCCGGTTCGTCCACGCCTGGTGGTAATGACGATTACTCCGTTCGATGCTCTCGAGCCGTAAATCGCAGATGCCGATGCACCTTTTAGGATCTCGACGCTCTGCACGTCGTTCGGATTCAGGTCGGCGATGCGATTGACCTGTCCATCCTGCGTAAGATTCGGGTTGGACCCGCCCGTTGACCGCGTCACCGCGTTCTGGTTCGATGGAATCGCAACGTTGCTCATGACAACCCCATCCACCACGTACAGCGGCTCGGCGCTCGCGTTGATCGAAGTCGTTCCCCGAAGTCGCATCTGCACACCGCCGCCTGGCGCACCGGAGTTGGATTGAATTGCTGCTCCGGCCACCTTGCCCTGAATGGCGTGCTCGATACTTTGTGCCGACACTCGCGTGATATCCTCGGCATCGACTGTCGCGACTGCATTCGCCAGATTCTGCCGCGCTATCGTGGTCGCCTGCCCGGTGACTACGACCTCGGAGAGACGCAGCAAGTCACGCGTCAACGTCGCGCGTATGCCCGTCAATCCTGCGGCGACACTCACGAGCACCGGCTGGTAGCCGATTCTCCTGATGTTGAGCGTGACCGCTCCCTCTGGCACATTGCCGATGGTAAAGGTCCCGTTTGCCGCAGTGTTTGCGCCGAGCGTGGTGCCGCGAACCGCGACCCGCGCAGCTTCGACAGGTTGACCAGTCTGGGCATCAGTTACCGTACCTGTTACAGTCCGCGTTTGCGCAGCTGCTGGAGGAACGCACAGAAGCAAGGCAATCGCAGCAATACCACAGCTCTTTCGCATACGCCATCCCGCGTGAGAGTGATCGACACTCGCGAGCGGACGTCACCGGCTACGGAAAAGCACGAGCATCCGATTCCGGCGCGCTCGCGACTGTACCCTAATATTGTCATCGGACTGTAAAGTCAATGTCAGGAAAACGTAAAGCGCGCGGCGGAGGTCAGGAACATCAGAATCAGATAACGCACGCAGCATTATTGCTTTGGGGGGAGCCACCTCCAACGATTACTACGGCGCTCTGTTTTGATGTGTCCCTATTTCATAGCTTGGTCGCATGCATACGTTTCGCATGCTCGGGGGTACGGGTCTTACTGATTCCGACGGCCGCGAGGTCGATGCGCTTCTCAAGAGACCCAAGCGTGTAGCTCTCCTCGCCTATCTCGCATCACCGAAGCCTGGCACATGGCACCGCCGCGATTCGGTCCTTGCGACGTTCTGGGAGGAGCACGACCAGTCCAAAGCGCGTTCAGCATTGCGGAGCGCGCTCTACACGCTTCGCGGGCATCTTCCCGACGGCGCGATAAAATCCCGAGGCGATGACGAAATCGGCCTCGACGCTGATTTTTTTACCACTGACGTTGCCGCAATGGCCGATGACGTCGCGTCAGGACGGTTCGAAAACGCGCTGGACAGATACCAGGGCGAGCTGCTTCCCGGCCTCTTCGTCCCCGAGGCTGATGGTTTCGAGAAATGGCTGTCACGCGAGCGCACTCGCGTCCGCGACATCGCGAGGCACGCCGCCGAAGCCCTCGCCGCCGAGCGCGAAGCAGCAGGTGATTTGCGCGGTGCCACTGATGCAGCTCGCAGGAACTCGTTGCTCGACCCCGATGACGAAGGCGCAGCACGTCGCTTGATCGCATTGCTCGACCGCGCTGGCGATCGGTCGCAGGCGTTCGCCGTTTACGATCAGTTCAGGACACATCTATACGAGACGTTCGGCGTTCGTCCCTCGGCGGAGACGGTGGCACTTCTCGATGCCATCCGGACGCGTCACGTTCCCGCTACGGTTGCCGCTTCTGCTGCATCGGAAGCCCATCAGGTCCCGGTTGCCACACCGGCATCGCCCATTCCTGCTGCCGCTGTCGTCACTCCGCAGGTGGAGAACGGTCCCCGTGCGAGACAGAAACAGTACAGATGGATCCCAGCCGCCGTCGTGATTGCGGCGGTGGCGTGGATGGGTTTCCGCACAATGACAGGGGGGCCTGCGTCTGATTCGCAGACGCCGGCAACTGATTCCGGTCGTAGTCTCGTCGTACTGCCGATGGTCAACGAAACCGGCGATACAACGATGGCCTACGTCGCGACCGGAATCGCGGAAGGAATCGCGCGAAGACTCGACGGAATAGGAGGCTATAAGGTACGATCGTTTGCACGTGCGGAATGGTCTGTCTCCTCGCTCGACACGAGCGTGCTCGCCCAGCAAGTCGGATCGGTCCTGCTGTTAGCGTCCAGGCTGCGGCGTGTTGGCGATTCACTGGAGGTCAGCAGTTCCGTAAGGGCCGGGCCACCATCGGATGAACGCCGCATCAGCGCGCGACGCTTTACGATGGCGGGGCTGCGTGATGCAGAAGCCATCATTGCAGCAGATGTGATTGGCTCGGTGTTCCGCGCTCCGATTCCGACCGATCCCCGCAATTCCGCCCATCGCGTCGATCCTGAATCCTACAGGCTCACACTCGAAGGATGGCACCAGTTGTTCCTCAGGCGGGCGGGCCAGCAAGTCGGTGAAGCGAGACAGAAAGCAGCGACACTTTTTAGTCAGGCGATTGACCTGGATCCCCTCAACGCGCGTGCATGGTCGGGACTCAGCTCTGTCTGGGCGTCACTCGTCGTAATCGACGGCGTTTCGTTCGACGAGGGATTTCCGCGCGCCGTCGCCGCATCCGAACGCGCGCTCGCGCTCGACAGTCTCGAAGGAACCGCGCTCGCGAATCTTGCCATCATGCAGGCTTATCAAGCAAACGACCTTTCCGTAGCCACGGATTTCGTTCGCAAGGCGGAGGCAGCGGAGCCATCGAATCCCGAAGTTTTTCTGATCAAGGCACTGATTCTGCGAAGCGCACATCGGTTTGACGACTCAAGGGACGTGAGCCGCATAGCTGTACAGCTTGATCCGCTTTCGTCTTTCTACTCCAACTTTGCCGGTGAAGTGGAGTTCTGCGCGGGCCGCCCTCTGGCGGCACTCACCGCCTTCGAGGCTACCCTTTCCATCAGTCCTTCCAATCATATAGCACACGCGGCTGTTGTCAGGGCTCTGGTACTTCTTGGCCGCTACGAGGAGGCGATCAGTTCCTGGCGTTCACTCGCCACCCTTACCGCGGATACCGCGCTCGCCTCGCGGCTGGCAACTGCAAAGGGTCGCGACGATTACTGGAGTATCAGGCACGCCGAGGGTCGTTCCAGGCTGGCTGCGCTCGATCGACAGGTTGGGCGCAAGCGCCCTCTCAGTCTGGTTCAGGCGAGCTTCCAGGCGGGGGATGAAGAGCGTGGCTATCGCGAGATTGCAAAGGCCGAACAGCTTGGGACCCGCGGCTTGTATCGGCTGCCATGCATGCCTGAGATCGACGAGTTCCGCGATACACCTCGATTCAAGTCGACGGCCGCGCGCTTGAGGCTTGGAGCGCGCGATAAGAGGCCATAGTCCCCCGCTGACACCGGTGAGAGGTAGAGCGCAGTAGCGTGACAACGGCTGGAGAACGGCTGCATCACGGGCGAAGCTGACATTCGGGGTGAAACGATCGAACAATGTCATCCCGGAGCCGTCATGAAGATCCGCAGGATTATCGAGGGAGTGAAGCGCCTTCACCTGGTTACCGGGGTTATGGGCTTCTTCGCCCTGGGGTGTGATGATATCCGTGAACCGACCGTTCCGGTGGAAGTCACCCCTGCCGCAGTCACGCTCGCTGCCGTGACGCCGCTTCTCTCCAACGATGTTGTAGCGAACTATATCAATCAGCCTCCGGCCGTGGCCGTGCTCGACGGGAAAGGAAAGCCGGTACCGGGTATCACTGTTGTCTTCGTTGTTACCGAGGGCGGAGGAGGGCTCCATCGCGGCGGGAAGCCGGCGGACGGGACAGTAACTACGGACGCGGGTGGCATCGCTTTCATGCCCGGGTGGAGACTCGGCCACAGACCCGGTGTGAACAAAGTCCTCGCACTAAGTGATAAACTAAATCCGGTGACTTTCACCGTCTTGACTGTCGCGAGCCCTCACCGTGTGGCCACGATTGTCGCGGGCAAGGACGAAGTGGGCTCCCCCGGCTCGGCCATTGGTATTCCTCCGGGTGTCAGTGTCGCCGATGTCTACGGCAATCCGATCGAAGGTGTGCCGGTTTCGTTCGTTGTCTCCGCCGGTGGTGGCTCGCTTGTGGACGCCACGGTTCTGACCAACTCCGGTGGTCTCGCATCGACTACATCGTGGACACTCGGACCTGTTGGCAGGCAGGCTGTGACTGCTTCATTCCCAAGCCCGATCCAACCGGTTGTGATTAATGCGCTGGCGGCCGATGCCGTCGACCCATCGTGTACAAGCGTGGGCGCGATCCCACCCAACGCCGTGTTGAATGCTGATCTTGGTGTTGAAGGTTGCCGCACGAGCAGCGGCAGACCTTTCGATCTCTATTCTGCTACGATAGCCGCGGATGGTGCGTATCGATTCACATCCCGGTCGTCGGTTTTTGATTCGTACCTCGAGATCTTCGATTCGGCTGGCGGGCGCGTGGCACAGAACGACAACGTGAGCAGTACCATACCGGATTCGGAGGTAAAGATTTATCTCGCGAAGGGCAGGTACACACTGTCGGTGACCTCGCTTTCACCCACCGTTACAGGGAACTATGCTATTTCCTGGGGGAGCACAGATGTAACCGGGTGCGACATTCCCGCAATCGTGCCCAACGTCGTGATTTCAGGGAGCGTAAGAGGCTGTCCTGAGCCACCGTGGGGTTTTTCTTCGGATCGCTACCGCATCTACCTGAGCAAGGCGCAGGGTCTGTCATTGCGGCTCGATTTCCACGACGGCTTCATGGAGCCGACACTCAAGGTGACGAATGCCGCGGGAACCACTTTTTCGGCAATCACCAACTCCAGCTATGACAACCAATCGTTGTCGCTGACCTATGTCGCTGCGACGGATGGGTATTTCACGGTAGTCGTGGCGGACCTTCCGGAGGGGTTCGGGTACAAACTGACCCTGAGATAACGCACCGCTCACGGCCGTTCGACGGCGCGCTCGCGGGCCCGGCTGATATTCTGCGCAAATTCATCCGGAGATCCATTGACAGTTTCAATTCCCCGCAGGAAAGCGTTCCTCGTGACGGGCGTGGCAGTCCTGGTTGCCGCATGTGGTGCAGAGCGTATCAGCGATAGCGGGTCGATCAGAGATATCCCGCCAGTAGACGGCGTTGGAGTCGCCAGAACCGAAAGAGTTTCGGTCTGCCACACCTCAGACTTGGTTTCGACTGTGAAGGAGCTGCCGCTTGCGGCTCTCAAAGGGCATCGCGATCATGGCGATTATGTCACTTCGCTCCGTGTGAGTCCCCAGGCTACCGAGGGCGATGGAATTCACTTCCGCCGCATTACCGACGCTCTGGCTGCTGCGCGCGACACCAGGCAGGAACGCGGCGAAACAGACCAAGGCTCTTGCCGAATCACAATAGATGTAAGTGCCGACAACTACAGAGGGAGCATCGTTCAAAGCGCTGACGTCACTCTCGAGCAGTTTCCTCTCGTCATCGACATGCCGGACGTGACGCTGAGAGGTGCTCTCGCGATGCCACTGGATGCATCTGGCAAGGCGACAGGTGTCGGATCTGGTGACGTTGCTACCACTCTCACTCCCACTGCGGCGCTCACGGGTGGCGGAACGAGCGGCAACTCGCAGAACATCCTGGTCGTGAATGGGCGAGTGAACGGTGCGCGAGGTCACCGCGCCATCGTCGAAGGATTCAGGCTCGTGTCCGGCCGTGCCCCGGGTGACGCGGTCGTCGGCGGCATAGGGATTCTGGTTCTCAGGGCGCAGGGCGTATCTATCGCGGGCAATCAATTCGAAAGCGGCTTCGCGAGCGCCGTCGACCTGCGCGCATCAGGAGGTACGGTGGAGCGGGTCTACACCTCCGGACTGGGAAGCTCGTGTGACATCTGTGTTGCTGGCCCTGGTGAATATGTCGTGAGAGATAACCGCATCATCGGTGGAGGGACTCCTGGAATTCTCATACTTCCGGCGGTGTTGCTCTCGGTTCCTGCGTCACTCGAGCAGTATACGCTTCCGGCGACGGCGACGGTCACCGCGCTCGTTCAAAACAACGAAGTGCGGGCTCACACGCGGCAGCCTGTAGGTGTGGGACTTCGCGTCGGTGCCGTTGGAGTCGGAGCACAAACCGTGGCAGGGACTGCAAGAGTCACAGCGATCGACAATGACCTCATCGGCAACACATTCGGTATCATCGTCGAAGCAGCCTTTCTGAGCCAGACCGATCCTACCCGCAGGCGAGGTGACATCCACCTGACGACGAGTGGTAACACGATCACAGGAAGTTGCCAGCACGATGTTCTCGTCGCGATGAGCAACAGCCAAACGGCGCTTGGGATACAGAACGGCGCATACCTGATCAATTCCAGCTACACGCTGACGCTCGGGTCGGACATCGACTGGAACAACGCGTGGTACGCGCACGCCGCCGGCACTGGCAATTCACTTATAGTGAATGGCCAGGCAATAGCCAACGGAATTGTGCAGGCATACGATCCAACGCGGTCATGTCCGTAGGACTTAATTCGCGGGAGGATGCTCCATCAGCAGCGCACTGAACCGAGGGTCGTCGCGCACTGACTCGAGATCGGGATCGGTCATGAGCCAATCCCGATTTCGCATCCCCAGCTCCATTGCCCGCTCGAGGTGATCGAGAGCGAGCCCTCGATTACCCATGATCGCGTGAAGGCAGCCGATGTTGTACGCCATCAGTGGATTGGTTGGTGCTAGCTGCATCGCGCGGCGCGCCCATTCTTCAGCGCGCACTGAGTCGCCGAGCTGGAACAGTTCGCTTGCGCCCAGTGACAGCGCGCGCGACTCGCCGGAATTGAGCGCTAGCGCACGCTCGGCCGCCGCGATCCCCTTCTCCGCGCTGACACGCGCTTCGTGTTCCCTGCCAAGACTGCGATAACACGCAGCAGCGAACATCAACGCCTGATAATCGTCGACACGAAGCTCTGCTGCACGCTCGTAATAGACGACAGCTTTTTCAATATCGCCGCGGGTCTGGAGAGAACGCGCATAGTAATAGGCAGCTTCGAACAACGTGGAATCGAGGTCGATTGCGCGCTCGAACTCCTGTGACGCCTCGTCGAACTGCCGCTGGTAAGTGAGCGCCAGCCCTCGCGACGCATGCGCCTCGGCGAGATCCGGAGCAAGCTTGAGCGCGCGGCGGCTGGCTGACTCAGCCTGCGCAAGGGCTTCCTCACCACCCGCGTGCTCAAAGAACCGGAAGCAGGAACAGTCAGAGAGACCGGCAAAAGCGAGTGCGTAATCCGGATCGAGCGCGATTGCCCGGCGGTACAGATCTTCCGCTGCGTCCATCGTTTCGGGGCGCTGTTGATGAAAGAGCTGCCGCCCGCGGAGGTAGTACTCGTACGCACGAACGCTCTGAGTGTGCACCTTCTTGATCGCGGCTTCTTCTTTTTCTGTGAGCACAACCTCCAGCGCACTTACGATGCTCGTCGCGATCTCATCCTGAATGGCAAACACGTCTTCCATTTCCCTGTCGAATCGCTCTGACCACAACTGAAAGCTCGATGTGACGTCGATCAGCTGCGTCGAGATCCGAAGGCGGTTCCCCGCCTTGCGCACGCTGCCTTCCAGCACCGTATCTACTTTGAGCTTCCGCCCGATCGCGCCGATGTCTTCCTTATGACCCTTGAATGAGAACGCAGACGTCCGTGATGCGACGTCGAGTGCTCGTACCTTCGTGAGCGCGTTGATGATCTCTTCGGTGATTCCGTCAGTGAAGAATTCATTTTCTGCATCCGTGCTCATGTTCGTGAACGGGAGGACCGCGATGGACCGACGCCCGGTGTCGGCTGTCACAGCTGAGGGAATTGCGTTGCCGAGTGCCAACGCGAACTCCGTGACCGTGGCGTACCTGTCGGCGGGATCGAGTGACAGCGCGCGCAGAAGCACATCCGAGACGCCAGCCGGTGCGTTCGCACTTGCCGGGAGCGGCGCTGGCTTCTCGCTGAATCGTTTTGCGATGACGCCCTGCGCGGTGTTCGCAACGAAAGGTGGTGCGCCGCACATCATTTCATACGTGACGCAGGCAAGGCTGTACTGATCACTTCGACCGTCGAGATTACTTTCGCCGGCCGCCTGCTCCGGACTCAGGTAGGCCGGAGTGCCGATCGCGATTCCGGTCTGTGTGAGACTCTCACCCCCGGCGGCGCTTATCGCTTTCGCAATTCCAAAATCGAGAATCAGTGGCTCGCCATCCAGGAGAATCACGTTCTCCGGCTTGATGTCGCGATGTACGACGCCATGGCGGTGCGCGAAGTCGAGTGCCCCCGCGAGCTGACGCGTGATTCTCGCCGCCTCGGTAGGCGACAAACGCTCGCGGGTAATGCGTCCGCGCAGCGTCTCCCCATCGATATGCGGCATTACGTAGAAGAGCTTTCCGCCGGTTTCGCCGGAATCGTGGACTGGTACGATGTGCGGGTGCGTCAGGCCGGCAACGGTCTTGATTTCCTGGAGAAATCTTTCGGTGCCGAGTGCTGCGGCGATTTCGCTGTTTAAAACTTTTACGGCAACGCTACGCCCGTGCCGGGGATCGAGGGCGCGGTAGACGGTAGCCATCCCTCCGCGGCCGATCTCGTATTCTATAGTATAGCGATCGCCGAGGGCGGTCTGGGGAGCGGTCAAATGAGCGTCATTTTGAATGACGCATATTCCGGCGTGACTCGGTTGATGTCAACCATCGTTCACGGCAAGCGCTGACGGCATCGCCGTTCAGTCGTTGGTAACGAACGTCACCTTCTTCGGCACGCGGTACTGCGTCACTGGTGTATCATTGGGACTGATCAGTCGCAGTCCCCGGCCGCCAGGAAGGGTTGGACCCGGCAATCAGATTCGCCCGCATGGTCGCCCCGAAAATCTGGTGAATGTGCGACGTAATGTCCGAGGTGCAGTAATAGTCGTACCAGCCGCAGGTCTCCCCCACTCTGGACCCCCCGACCGCGATGGTTGTCCCGTCCGGAGACCATGATGGGTCGCGTGCCTGAACGAAATTGATCAGGCTCATCTGCGGAATGCCTTTCCCGTCGCCTTCCACAACAAACAATGACGTAACCGAGCCGAATACTCGCGCGAAAGCGATTCGCGACCCGTCCGGGGACCAGGCAGGTTGGTAATCACCACTCACGTTCGCCGTCAGCTGGATCGCGTTGCTCCCGTCGGAATTCATGATCCAGATTCCATTGAGGTACGTTGTAGGACCATCGTCACGCTGATAAGCAATTCTGCTCCCATCGGGAGACCAGTCCGGAGCGTCCACAATCCCCGCATCGCTCGTAAGCCGAACGGGGTCAGTCCCGTCGGCATTCATCGCATAGATCTCCGCGCGACCATCGCGGTTGCTGACGAAAGCTATTCGCGTACCGTCCCGGGACCACGCGGGCCTTGTATCCGCTCCCGGCGCGTTGGTGAGTCGGACAGGACTCGAACCGTCAGCGTTCATCACATAGATCTCGAGATTTCCGTCGCGCGCGCTTGTAAATGCGATTCTGGCGCCGTCGGGGGACCAAGCTGGATCCCGGTCAGTTGCCCTCAGGAACGTGAGCCTCTTGAGGCCTGACCCATCCGACATAACAACGTAGATATCCTCGTCCGTGTAAGGCCCAGCGGCGAAGGCAAGCAAGCCGATCCACGCGCATCGAACCTCGAACCTGATTTCGGCGACCCCGTTGAACGGAACCTGAATCGTTCGCTCGACAACGCCGCTAATATCGCAAGCCAGCGACGACTGGACGAACCTCACGACGATCTCGCCTGCCCTTATGTGTGTGAATACCCCTGTACCGTTAGCAGGGAGCGTCAGAATT